>DASVUF010000001.1:0-6028 GCA_036387195.1 Pyrinomonadaceae bacterium
GATCATCGGCATCATCGCCGCCATCGCCATCCCCAACCTGCTCGCCTCGCGCCGCGCCGCCAACGAGGCCTCGGCCATCTCGGCCCTGCGCACCATCGGCACCGCCGAGAGCACCTACTCCTCCACCGTCGGCTTCGGCTCCTACGGCGACATGACCGCGCTGAAGACGGCCTCGCTGATTGACACGGCGGTCGCCGACGCCAGCTCGGCCACGGCCTGCAAGAGCGGCTACTTCTTCGGCCTCACGGGCAAGTCCGCGTACGCCGCCGGCTACACCTCGACGGGCACGCAGTGCTCGTCCAACAGCGGCTCGCGCAACTTCATCTCGAACGAGGCGGGCGTCATCTACGCCAGGACCGTGTCGAGCACGACCGCGCTGACGGACACGACCGGCACGACCCCCATCGGCAACTAGTCGCCGGCGGCTCACACTCAAACTTCGCGGGGGCCGTTAGACATCTATCGCGCCCCCGCGTTTCCTTTCCCGCCCGACCCGCCCGACTCACACGGGAGACGCGGCACGCCGCGGCGGCCCGCGCGCCGGCGCAGAGGTGGTCAGATGACCGACAGAGCCAACTTCAGGAACGCCCCCCTGACCCCGGCCGCCCCGCCCAGGCCGACGACGAGCGAGCGCGGCTTCTCGCTCATCGAACTGCTGATCGTCGTCGCGATCATCGGCATCATCGCCGCCATCGCCATCCCCAACCTGCTCGCCTCACGCCGCGCCGCCAACGAGGCCTCGGCCATCTCGGCCGTCCGCACCCTTTCGAGCGCGCAGGAGGCTTACCGCGCGACGGTGGGCGGCGGCGCCGGCTTCACAGACCTCGACGGGCTGGTGGCGAGGAACATGGTTGACTCCGCGCTCGGCGCGGCGACCACCCCCGACAAGGCCAAGAGCGGCTACGTCTTCTCCGTCGTCACCAGCGACTCGGGCCGCGCCTTCTGCGCGGGCGCGGCGCCGGCGACCGTCAACACCGGCGGCCGCAACTTCTCCTCCGACACGCCCGGCCTCCTCTACGAGCACCCGCTCGCGGTCGCCGCCCCGCCCACCTCCACCGCCGGCGGCACGCCCCTCAGGCAGTGACGCGCCGCGCCCGACGAATTCAATCAAGCATGTCCCGCACGACTCTCGCGCCCCGGCCCGCGTTGACGAGGGAGCCGCTCCGGCTCCTGGCCCTCCTCTGGCCGCTGGCGCTGCTCGCGCCGTTCGTCCCCGGGCTGCCGAGGCCGTCGAACGGCGGCTTCAACTGGCGGCAGGAGCTTGTCGTCGCGCTCCTCCTCTCGCTCGCCTTCGCGCTGCTGCTCCCCCTGCGCCGACGCGCCGCCGGGGGGCGCGCCGGCGCCGACCCGGCCGCACGCGGCCCGCGCCTTTCGGCGGGGCTGCTGGCGGCCTTCGTCGCGTGGGCGGCCGCCTCGTCGCTCTGGTCTGTGAACTTCTTCGCGGCGGCGCACTACGCGCTGTCGTGGGTCGCGCACCTGCTCCTCTTCGGCCTGCTCGCGCGCGCGTTCGAGAGCCGGCGCGCGCTCGCCGCGTCGCTCGGGACGCTGGGCGCGGTCGTGCTTGTCGTCGCGGGGGCGAACGTCGTCGGCCACCTCGGCTCGAACGACTCGCTGCTGCGACAGAACGGGCTGGGCGAGCCGCTGGCCGTGTGCGTCCCGCTCTTCGCGGCGCTGGCGCTCGGGGCGCGGCGGCGGCGGGCGGCGTGGCTCTCGGGGCTCGCGTCGGCGCTCGCGTGGCTGGCCGTGCTCCAGATAGCCGAGCGCGCCGCCTTCGTCGCCGTCTGCGCGGGGCTCTCGGTGCTGGCCGCGGCGGCCGTCGCCACGCCGCGCTTCCGCCCGCGCGGCGCCGCCCGCGCGGCGCTCGTCTCGCTCGCGCTCCTCGGCTGCGTCGCGCTCCAGTACGCGCCCAACCCTTTCGAGCCGAGCCGCCACCAGCCCGTGCTCGCGCGGCTCGGCTCGACCTCGGCCGACGACGTGAACGCGCGCGCGCGCTTCCTCTATTGGGGCGCGGCCTTCGAGATGTGGCGCGCGCACCCGCTGGCGGGCGTCGGGGCGAACAACTTCAGCTCGAACATCCCAGAGGCGCGCGCGGCCTTCGCCGCCGCCCGCCCCGGCTCGCCGCTCGCCGGGCTCAACGAGAAGTTCCTCAACGCCGGCGCGCACAACGAGTACCTGCAAATCCTCGCCGAGCTGGGGGCGGTCGGCTTCGCGCTGTTCGCCGCCTTCTGCGCGGCGCTGGTCGGCGCGGCCTGGAGGGCTCTGCGCGTCTCGCGCGGGATGCTCGCGCCGGGCGCGGTGGCGAGTCTCGCGGTCTTCGCCGTCAGCTCGGGCGCGAGCGCCGTCTCGTTCCGCTGGATGGGGAGCGGCCTCGTCTTCTTCTTCGCCGCGGCGCTCGTCGCGCGCCTCGCCGCCTCGCCGGCCGGGGACGCGGGCGTGGGCCGCGAGGCGTCGCGCGCGTCCGAGCCGCGCGGGCTCTTCGACGCCGTCGCGCGCCCCGCGCCGGCCGTCGGGCTCGCGCTGTCGCTCCTGGTCGCGTGCGTGATGGCGGCGCACGCCGCGCACGTCCAGCTCATCGCCGCCGCGCAGTCAACCGGCGACCCGGCGCGCGTCGAGGCGCTCTACCGCGCGTCGCTCGCCGTCAACCCCTTCAACGCCGCCGCGCACTACCAGTACGGCATGTGGCTCTTCCACGGCGGGCGCGAGCGCGAGGCCGCGCCGCACTTCGCCTACGCGCTCGACCGCGGCTTCAACACCTCGACCTGCTTCGCGTACCTCGCCGGGGCGCAGTCGAACTCGGGGCAGGAGGAGGCGGCCGAGCGGACGCTCAGTCGCGGCGTCCGCGCCTTCCCGCGCTCGGTCTTCCTGCGCGCGCGCCGCGCCTCGGCGCTCGCGCGGCTCGGGCGCTCGGGCGAGGCCGAGTTGGAAATGGCGGCCGCGCTCCTGCTAGACTCGCCCAGGGCGCGCGGCTGGCGAAAGCTTATCGACGACGACATTGACGCCGCCTCCGAGGCCGCGCGCCGCGACCCCGCGACGTTCGCGCCCCCCGGCCAGTTGCAGCCCGACGACGCAGTCTTCGTCGTGCTCAAGGAGAACGAGCGCCGCTTCCCCGACGCCGCGCGCACGGGCTGGCGCGCGCGCATGCGCTCCAACTGAAATTCCCCTATGGACAGCGGACTCTCGATGCCCGAAGAGATAGTCGCAGCGAACACGGAGGCGGCGCGCGTCGAGGAGGGCGCGGGCGCGCCCGCGGGCGCGGCCCGCTCGGCGGCGCGCGTCGCGGCCATCGCGCGCAACACCTTCCGCGAGGCGGTGCGCGACCGCGTGCTCTACAACCTCGTCCTCTTCGTGCTGCTCCTGACGGGCGGCGCGGTCTTCCTCGGCGAACTCTCCGCGGCGCAGGAGGCGAAGATCATCGTGGACATGGGGCTCTCCGCCATGCTCCTCTTCGGCGTCTTCATCGCCATCTTCGTCGGCGTGAGCCTCGTCTACAAGGAGATAGAGCGGCGCACCATCTACGCCATCTTCGCCAAGCCGGTCGGGCGCGGCGAGTTCCTCGCGGGCAAGTACCTGGGCCTGTGCCTGACGCTGGCGGTCAACGTGGCGGTGATGGGCGCGGGCGTCGCGCTGGCGCTCTGTTACGTGCGCGGCGGCTGGCACCCGCTCGCGCTCAGCATCTGGCCGGCGGTCGCGCTCGTCTACGTCGAGCTGATGATTCTGGTCGCCGTCGCGCTGCTCTTCTCCTCCTTCTCGACGCCGGCGCTCTCGGCGCTGATGACCTTCGCGGTCTTCGTCATCGGCCACTTCGGCGCGGGGCTCAAGGGGCTGGCGGAGACTTCGGGCGGCGCGGCGCGCGTCCTCTTCGCGGCGCTCTACTACCTTCTGCCGAACCTCTCGAACTACGCCTACATCACCGCCGCCGCGCACGGGCGGACGCCGGCCGCGGCCGACTTCCTCGGCGGCGTCGCCTACGGGCTCGCCTACTCGGCCGTGCTGCTGGCGGCCTCGGCGCTCGTCTTCAAGCGGCGCAACTTCAAATGAGCACGACGGGCGCGGGGACGGACTCGGGGCTTTCGGTCGCGCGGCGCGAGCGGGCGCGCGACGCGGCGCTGGCCGCGGTCATCGTGGCCGGGCTCGCCTGCTCGTTCGCGCTCTCGCGCTGGCTCGACGCGCGGCGGCCGGCCGAGGACGCCTTCGCCGCCTACGAGGAGCTGTACGTGCGCCCCGAGACGGCGCGGCGGATGAGCCTCGCCTTCAACGGGCTCGCGGCCGACTGGTACTGGCTGCGCTCGCTCCAGTACCTCGGGCGCAAGGTCGAGGCCTTCCGCGGCGACTTCTCGCTCGACGACATGCGGCCGCTCGGCGTGCGCGGGCTCGGCCGGCTGCTCGAACAGTCCACGGCGCTCGACCCGCAGTTCATGGCCGCCTACGAGTTCGGGGCGGTCGTCCTCCCCTCGATTGACCGCGACGCGGCCGTGCGCCTCGTCGAGAGGGGCATCAGCGAGAACCCGTCCGAGTGGCGGCTGTGGCACCACCTCGGCTACATACACTGGCAGGCGGGGCGCTTCGACCGCGCGGCCGAGGCTTACGCCGCCGGCGCGCGCGTCGCCGGCGCGCCCGCGTGGATGGACGCGCTGGCCGCGCAGATGCACGACCACGGCGGCAGCCCCGAGGTCGCGCGCGAGATGTACGCGCGCATGTACGAGGGCGCGGCGGACGAGCAGGTCAGGGCGCTCGCCGCCCGGCGCCTCGCGCAGCTCGACTCCGAGGCCGAGCGCGGCGTGATACGGAAGGCGCTCGCCGAGTTCCGCGCGCGCGCGGGGCGCTGCCCCGCCAACTGGCGCGAGCTGTCGCCGCTCCTGCGCGCCGCGCGGCTGCGGCTGGACGCCGCGGGCTCGCCGCTCGACCCGTCGGGCGCGCCCTACGCGCTCGACGCCGCGGCCTGCGACGTGGGACTCGGCGCGGGCTCGCGCGTCCCCCGCAAGTGAGAGGTGAGACTGAAGACGATGACACCCGCTGTCGAGATTGAAGGACTGACGAAGGACTACGAGGTCGGCTTCCTGCGCAAGCGCAGGGTGCGCGCGCTCGACGGGCTGACGCTCTCGGTCGCGCGCGGCGAAATCTTCGGCTTCCTCGGCGCGAACGGCGCGGGCAAGACGACGACGCTCAAGCTGCTGATGCGCCTCATCTACCCGACGGCGGGCGCGGCGCGCGTCCTCGGCCGCGACCTCGGCGACGCCTGGATGCGCGCGCGCATCGGCTACCTGCCCGAGCACCCTTACTTCTACGACTACCTGACGGCGCGCGAGCTGCTCGAATACTGCGCCGAGCTGTTCGGCTACGGCCGCGCCGAGCGCAGGCGGCGCGCGGCCGACATGCTGGCGCGCGTCCGCCTCGAAGAGAAGTCCTGGGACAAGCAGTTGCGCAAGTTCTCGAAGGGCATGTTGCAGCGCGTGGGGCTGGCGCAGGCGCTCGTCAACGACCCGTCGGTCGTCTTCCTCGACGAGCCGATGTCGGGGCTCGACCCCGTCGGCCGCCGCGAGGCGCGCGACCTCATCGCCTCCCTGCGCGCGACGGGCACGACCGTCTTCCTGTGCTCGCACATCCTCTCGGACATCGAGGTGCTGTGCGACCGCGCCGCCGTCCTGCGCAAAGGGCGGCTGGCGCACATCGGGACGCTCGAAGAGCTGCGCGGGCGCGGGCGCGAGCGGCCGATGGAGGTCGTCGTCTCGGCGCCCGACCCGCGGAGGCTCGAAGCGGCGCTCGCGGGGCTCGGCGGCGTGCGCCTGACGGCCACGCCCGGCGGCGCGCGCATCGAGACGCCCGCCGAGTCGGGGGTTGACGAGGTGCTGCGCGCCGCGCGCACGGCCGGCGCGCGCCTCGTCGCCGTCCAGCCCGTCGGCAACCCGCTCGAAGAGCTTTTCGTCAGCGAAGGACAGAGTTAAGGACAGAGTGCGGGCTGAAGGGGCTTCCGAAGAGTCCGGGCCGCGTAAACGTGTAGACGCGGAGACGGGGCTTGAAGACATCAGTC
>DASVUF010000002.1:0-6150 GCA_036387195.1 Pyrinomonadaceae bacterium
ACTCCGAGGTCGCGTGGCCGCCCACGCGCGTCTGACGGGGCCGCCCGCCGGGCGGCGTCACCTGCCGAGGATGACGTAGTCGCCGTGCGACGTGCCCATGAAGAAGAGCATGGGGAGCGAGAGCCAGGCGTTGGCGCGCGAGGCGAGGAAGGCGCGGCGCGCGAGCGCGGCGTCGGGCGGCGTGCCGGCGGCCGTCGCGGCGATGATGCGCTTCTGCGCCGGCCAGATGACGCCCCACACGTTCAGCAGCATGATGAGGCCGAGCGCGCCGCCGATGCCGATGGAGTGCGTCTTGTTGCTGGCGAAGTGGTCGCGGCCGGCCACCAGTTGCGAGTCGAGGAACCAGACGATGGCGACCGCCATCGCGATGACGAGCCCCGCGGTCGCCGCCGCCAGAATCTTCCCGTCCTTGTTCAGGTTCGGCAGCAGCACGAAGTTGAAGATGGCCCACGCCGCCGCGCCGATGACCAGCCACACGAGGAGGATGAGCCACGTGTTGGCGTCGCCGCCCCTGCTGTTGGCGTTGACGACGTCCGGCCGCAGGATGTACATCGCGTAGTAGCCGAGCCCCGCGATGACGGTGACGAGCGCGCCCCAGCGGAAGTACCAGAGCGCCTTGGGCATGAGGTTGGGGACGACGACCTTCTTCGTCGGCGCGTCGAGCGCCTTCATGAAGTTGACGTTGACGAGGTTGAAGAAGTAGAGCATCCCGATCCAGGTGATGCCGGCGACGAAGTGCGCCCAGCGCAGGATGATGCGCGTCAGCTCCCCCCCGCTCGGGGCGTGGAAGATGTCCTGGAACATGGCGACGCTCACTGGGAGATGCAAGGTTGGGTCGAACATCTCAATCCTCCGAATTTTGTCTCTGGATGAACTGCGTGCTCGTCCGCGGCCCTTCTCGAAGCGACTCGCGCGGGCGCCGGCGAGTAAGAGCGGCGCCGCCGGCCGCGCGCGGAAAGGCGCTTCGGCGCGGCGCGCGGCGGCTCGGGCTTTCAAACTGCTCCCGGTTTGCGGCGCGAGATTAGCACAAAACCCGCCCGCGCGGCGCAACAATCTTGAGGCCGGCGGCCGCGGGACTCGTCGCGGGACTTGTTAGGGCCGGCGGGCGCGGGACTTCAAAAGTCGGCCCGCCCGGAGCGCGAGCCGGAGGGGGTTCAGTCCCCCTCGCGCTCCCCGCGCGCGGGCTCGCCGGCGTCGGCGGCGGCCGCGAGCGTCAACTGCCTGTAGGCTTCGCGCAGCCGGAGCGCGGGGCTGCCGACGGGGATCGTGTAGCGCCGGAAGTCGAAGGCGGTGACGAGCGCGACGCCGAGCGCGGCCGAGGTGAGGAAGACCTCGTCGGCGTCGGCCATGTCGTGGAGCGTGTGCGCGCCCTCCGAGAGCGGCACGGCCATCTCGGCGGCCAGCTCGATGACGCGCGCCCGCGTCGTCCCGGCGACCGCGCCCGTGGCGAGCGCCGGCGTGTAGACCGTGCCGTGCTTGACCCAGAAGATGTTGGCCGTCGTCGCGCAGGCGACCTCGCCGCGCTCGTTGCAGACGACCGCCTCGTCGAAGTCGCGCGCGCGCGCCTCCTCCCACGCGAGCACCTGTTCGAGGCGCCCCACGGTCTTGACGCCGACGAGCGGCGAGCTGGTGTTGACGCGGTAGGGCGAGACGGTGAGCGCCAGCGCCTCGGGCGCGGGCCACGCGTCGGCCGTCATCATCAGGAGGTCGGAGGCGCGCCCCTCGTGCCCGAGCTTCCAGCGCCCGCGGACGGGGCGCGCGAGCAGGTGGACGCGCGCGCGCCCCTCGCCGACGCCGTTGGATTCGACGAGGCGCGCGAGCAGCCGCGCCGCCTCTTCGAGCGCGTAGTCGCAGACGACGCCCGCCCGCTCGGCGTGCGCGAGCAGCCGCGACCAGTGGGCGTCCCAGAGGAAGGGTCGCCCCGCGTGGACGGCGATGGTCGTGAAGACGCCGCGGCCGTAGAGCGCGGCCGACGTGACGGCGCGCAGGCGCGCGCGCCGGGCTTCCAGAAGCCGCCGGTTGAGGATGACGTGCTGATGCATCTCGGGAGTGTCGGCGCCCCCGCGGCCGTAGGGGGGCGTTCCGCGGCTGCGGCAGCATACACGAACGCCGCCGGCTTTGGCGAACTTTTTGCCCCGCGCGCCGTGTTGTATCCTCGCGGCTTCGGCTTATGAACAAGACGGAACACGCCCCCGAGAAGAAGAAGCCCAGGCCGCCCCTGCGCGTCCGCCTGGCGGTCGTCGCGGCGAGCGTCCTCTTCGCGCTGCTCGTCTTCGAGGTCTTCCTGCGCGCGGCGGGCTACTCCTACCAGACCTTCTACACGCCCGACCCCGTGCGCGGCTACGTGCTGGAGCCCGGCGCCGAGGGGTGGCACACGAAGGAGGGGCGCTCCTACGTCCGCATCAACTCCGACGGCCTGCGCGACCGCGAGCACGACAGGCGGAAGCCGCCGGACGTGCTGCGCGTGGCCGTCGTCGGCGACTCGTACACGGAGGCTTTGCAGGTGGCGCAGGAGGACGGCTTCGTGTCGGTGCTCGGGCGGCGGCTCGGCGCGTGCCCGCGGCTCGGCGGCCGCGCGGTCGAGGTCATCAACTTCGGCGTCTCGGGCTACAGCACGGCGCAGGAGCTTCTGACCCTGCGCGAGAAGGTCTGGGCCTACTCGCCCGACGTGGTGCTGCTGCTGGTCACGACCAACAACGACGTGACCGACAACGTGCGCGCCATGAAGGAGGCCGACGACATCCCCTACATGACGCTGCGCGGCGACGAGCTGGCGCTCGACGACTCGTTCCGCGAGAGCGCCAAGTACCGCTTCCGCGCCTCGGCGCTCGCGCGCGCCGGCCGCTGGCTCTACTCGAACCTGCGCGTCGTCCACGCCGTCCAGCAGGCCCGCCACGTCCTCAAGGCGAAGCTCGCGCAGCGCCGCGACCGCCAGCTCGCCGAGCGGCAGCGCGAGCGGCGCGAGGCGGCCGCTCGCGCGGAGGCCGGCGGGCCGCCCGCCCCAGGGCAGCAGGAGGGCGCGCAGCCGGCCGTCGCGCGCTCCGACCTCGCCAACATGGTCTACGTCGAGCCGGCGGACGACGCGTGGCGCGACGCGTGGCGGCTGATGGAGAGGCTGCTAGTCGAGATGCGCGGCGAGGTCGAGGCGCACGGCGCGCGGTTCTTCGTCGCCACGGGCAGCAACCCCATACAGGTCTTCCCCGACCCCGCGGCGCGCGCGGCCTTCCTCGCGCGGCTGGGGCCGGGCGCCGACCTGCTCTACCCGGAGCGCCGCTTCGAGGATATCGCGCGCCGCCGCGGGCTCGTCATGTTCCACCTCGCGCCCGAGCTACAGGCTTACGCCGACCGGAACAGGGTCTTCCTGCACGGCTGGCCCGGCGACCTCGGCAACGGCCACTGGAACGAGCGCGGGCACGCCCTCGCAGGCGAACTGCTCGCGCAAAAGCTCTGCGAACGTCTGGGAGAAGAAGCCCGGCCGTGATGAAATCGGAAGTCGGAAGTCGGAAGCTGAAAAGGGATGAAGGGTGACGGATGAAGGCGAGGCTTAACGGCCGTTCCTTCATCCGTCACCCTTCACCCTTTGGTTTACAGGCCGCCCGGGCCGCCGGGCTTCAGGCCGGGCTTTTATTCGGCGGCGGTGGCGATGACCTCGGCCTGCAACCTGGAGCCGAGCGAGCCGCGCCAGAGGGCTTCGAGTTCGGCGACCTCCTGCGAGACGTGCTCGCGCCCTTCGACCGCGATGCGCAGGCGCGCGCCGCCCGTCCGGCCGATGACCTTGAGCGGCGCGCCGGCCTGCGCGGCGATGCGTTCGAGCCGCGTGCGCTGCGACTCCTCGAAGCTGATGACGACGCGCGAGGGCGTCTCGCCGAAGAGGTGCGCCGCCGCCCCGAGCCCGCCGCCCAAATCCACCGACACGCCCAGAGCCTTGCGCCCGAGTGAAGAGAAACAGCTCTCGGCGAGCGCCACGGCGAGGCCGCCGTCGGAACAGTCGTGCGCCGACTGCAACAGCCCCTCCTCGGCGGCGAGCAGCACGGCGCGCTGCACGGCGCGCTCGCGCGCGAGGTCGAGCGAGGGCACGCGCGCGCCCTCGGCGGCCATCTGCTCGACCGTGCGCCCCAGCACCGCCGCCTCGTACTCGGTCGCCGAAAGGTCGTCGCCGCTCTGGCCGACGAGCGCGACGAGGTGCCCCTCGCGCTTGAACCCTTGGGTGACGACCCGCCGGACGTCCTCGATGAGCCCGACCATGCCGACGACCGGCGTCGGGTGGACGCCGCGCCCCTCCGTCTCGTTGTAGAAGGAGACGTTGCCCGAGACGACCGGCGTCCCCAGCGCCTCGCACGCCTCGGCCATGCCGTCAACGACCTCGGAGAACGACCACATCACCTCGGGGCGCTCGGGGCTGGCGAAGTTGAGGCAGTTCGTGATGGCGATGGGGCGCGCGCCGACGCAGGCGACGTTGCGCGCCGACTCGGCGACGACGAGCCGCGCGCCCTCGCGCGGGCTGACGGCGCAGTAGCGGCCGTTGCCGTCGAGCGACATGGCGAGCGCGCGGCGCGTCTCCTTGATGCGCACGACGGCCGCGTCGGCGCCGGGCAGCACGGCCGTGTTCGTCCGCACCATGTGGTCGTACTGCCTGTAGACCCACTCCTTCGACGCGAGGTTGGGCGAGGCGAGCAGCAGGCGCAGCGCCCCCTCGTGGTCGGCCTCGGCGGCCCCGCCCGCGACGGACGACGGTGCCTCCATCACCTCGTCGAGTTCGTCGGCGTTGACGACGGGCGTGTTGACGGGGACCGCGCCGCCGTCGCCCGCGCCGCCCGCGCCGGGGACCTGACTGCCGGCGCCGCGCGCCGGCTCCTTCATCGGGCGGTCGTAGCGCGGGGCCTCGTCGGTCAGGTAGCCGGAGGGGATGTCGGCGAGGCGCTCGCCGTGGTGGATGACGACGACGCTGCCGGTGTCGGTGACGCGGCCGATGACGACGGCGTCCAGCTCCCACTTGCGGAAGATGTCAATGACCTGGCGCTCGCGGCCGCTGTGCGCGACGATGAGCATGCGCTCCTGCGACTCGGAGAGCATGATTTCGTAGGCGGTCATCCCCTCCTCGCGCTGCGGGACGAGCGAGAGGTCCAGCTCGACGCCGTTGCCGGCGCGCGCCGCCATCTCGCACGACGACGACGTGAGCCCGGCCGCGCCCATGTCCTGAATCCCCGCCACCGCGCCCGACCTCATCGCTTCGAGGCAGGCTTCCAGCAGCAGCTTCTCCAGGAACGGGTCGCCGACCTGCACGGTCGGGCGCTTCTCCAGCGCCTCCTCGTCGAACTCGGCCGAGGCCATCGTGGCGCCGTGGATGCCGTCGCGGCCGGTCTTCGCGCCGACGTAGAGGACGGGGTTCCCGACGCCCGCGGCCTTGCCGAAGAATATCTGGTCGTGGCGGACGAGGCCGAGCGCGAAGGCGTTGACGAGCGGGTTCAGCGCGTATGCGTCGTCGAAGACGACCTCGCCGCCGACGGTCGGCACGCCGAAGGCGTTGCCGTAGTGGGCGATGCCCGCGACCACGCCCGCGAGCAGCGCGCGGTTGCGGCGGCCGTGGCGGGGGTCGGAGAGCGAGCCGAAGCGCAGCGAGTTCATCGCGGCCACGGGGCGCGCGCCCATCGTGAAGATGTCGCGCAGGATGCCGCCGACGCCGGTGGCCGCGCCCTGGAACGGCTCGATGAAGGAGGGGTGGTTGTGCGACTCGACCTTGAAGGCGGCGCACCAGCCGTCGCCCACGTCCACGACGCCGGCGTTCTCGCCCGGCGGGACGATGACGCGGTCGCCCTTCGTGGGGAGCCGGCCGAGGTGCGCGCGCGAAGACTTGTAGGAGCAGTGCTCCGACCACATCACCGAGAAGACGCCCAGCTCGACGAAGGTCGGCTCGCGCCCGAGCAACTCCCTGATGCGCGCGAACTCCTCCGGGGTGAGGTTGTGCGCGGCGACGACTTCCGGCGTGATGGCTTCAGAGTTCATGGCGAGAAGACTGCAAGGCGGCCCCTGTTCGCGTGTCGGCTGTCAGAAGGACAGCACAGGATAAAGGCTCGCGCCGTTTTCTTCAAACGGCGTGCGCGTAAAAAAAACGGGGCGGGCGTTTCGTCAAAGAGCATCTTGACGAAACGC
>DASVUF010000003.1:0-9512 GCA_036387195.1 Pyrinomonadaceae bacterium
GCCTTTGTATTCTTCGACCAAGTGAACACCCAGACCACGGTGATGAAGTTCGGCGGGACATCCGTCGAGGACGCGCGCGCCTTCGAGCGCGCGGCGGCGCTCGTGCGCGCCGGGCGCGACGCGCGCCCCGTCGTCGTCGTCTCGGCGATGAGCCGCTTCACGGACGCGCTGCTCGCGGCCTTCGAGGCGGCCTCGGCCGGCGGCCACGAGGCGGGCGCTCGCTCGCTGGAGGAGCACTTCGCGCGCCACCTGGAGGTCGCGCGCGCTCTGCTGCCGTCGGAAGAGGCCGAAGGGTTCGGGGCGGACATCGAGTCGGCGCGGCGCGAGCTGGCCGCGGCGCTCGCGGAGACTTCGGCGCGCGCGCGGCCGCTGCCTGTGCTGCAAGACCGCGTCGTCTCTTACGGCGAGCAGTTGTCGTCGAAGCTGCTGGCCGCGGTGCTGCGCGCGCGGGGGCTCGTGGCGCGGCAGGCCGACGCGCGCCGCTGCATCCTGACCGACGACGAGCACGGCCGCGCGACGCCGCTCAGGGAGGAGACAGAGCGCCACACGCGCGCGCAGTTGGAGCCGCTAGTGGAGGCGGGCGTCGTCCCCGTGCTCGGGGGCTTCATCGCGTCGTCGGCCGCCTCGGGCGAGACTACGACGCTCGGGCGCGGCGGCTCGGACTTCACGGCGGGGCTGGTCGGCGCGGCGCTCCGCTCGCGCGAGATTCAAATCTGGACGGACGTGTCGGGCGTGCTCACCGCCGACCCGCGCGTCGTCCCGGAGGCGCGCACCATCCCGCGCCTCTCCTACGCGGAGGCGGCCGAGCTGGCCTACTTCGGCGCGAAGGTGCTGCACCCGAAGACCATCCTGCCGGCGGTCGTGCGCGACGTCCCCGTCCGCATCTGCAACTCGCGCAGGCCGAAGTCGCCCGCCACGGTCGTCTACTTCGACGCCGAGATGACGCCGCGCACGGTCAAGGCCATCGCGCACAAGAAGGGCGTCCACATCGTCCACGTCACGTCGGCGCGGATGCTCGGCGCCTACGGCTTCCTGCGCGCCATCTTCGAGGTCTTCGAGCGCCACCGCGCGGCCGTGGACATCGTCACGACCTCCGAAGTGTCGGTCTCGCTCTCGCTCGAAGACGCCTCGGCGCTCGACGGCATCGTCGAGGACTTGAAGCAGATAGCGGCCGTGCGGGTCGAGGGCGAGCGCGCCATCGTCTGCATCGTCGGCGAGGGGCTGCGCTCGACGCCGGGCATCGCCGGCCGCGTCTTCTCGACCATCAGGGACATCAACGTCCTGCTCATCTCGCAGGGCGCGTCGAGCATCAACCTGACCTTCGTCGTCGAGGAGCGCCACGCCGCCGAGGCCGTCCAGCGCCTCCACGCCGCCTTCTTCGAGTGCGCCACCGCGGAGCTGCTCGCCGAGATGGGGAAGCCCGGGGGCAGCGCGGGGTAGCCGGCCGTGCGCCCGCGCCGCCGGCCCCGGCCGCGGGGACGGCCGCCCGGCTGACAAAGGTTTTCTGCCGGCCGCCGGCCGCCGACTGTCTTATGAACCTGTTCGAGTTGACGAGGACGCTGATTGACATCCCGTCCGTCTCCGGCGAGGAGGGCGAGGCGGGGCGCTTTCTGGCGTCTTATCTGGAAGGGCTGGGCTACCGCGTGGAGTCGCAGGAGGTCGAGCCGGGGCGCTCGAACGTGCTGGCGACGACGGGGGCGCGCGCGCGCGTCGTCCTCTCGACGCACATGGACACTGTGCCGCCGCACATCCCATCGTCCGAGGACGCGACGCACATCCGCGGGCGCGGCGCGTGCGACGCCAAGGGCATCATCGCCGCGCAGGTCGCCGCCGCCGAGGCGCTGCGCGCCGCTGGCGTCGAGGAGTTCGGGCTGCTCTTTACGGTGGACGAGGAGTTGGGGAGCCTGGGCGCGCGCGCCGCGAACGCGCACCCGCTGGCGCGCGAGTGCGAGTTCCTGATTAACGGCGAGCCGACGGAGAACAGGCTGGCCTCGGGCTCGAAGGGGTCGCTGCGCGTTCGGCTCTCGACGCAGGGGCGCGCGGCGCATTCGGCCTACCCGGAGCGGGGCGAGTCGGCCTTGGAGAAGATGCTGGACGTGCTGGCGGACGTGCGCGCACGCGCGTGGCCGCGCGACGAGTTCTTCGGCGAGACGACCTGCAACATCGGCACGCTCCGCGGCGGCTCGCGCCCGAACGTCATCCCGGCCGACGCCTCCGCCGAGCTGCAAATACGGCTGGTGACGCCGTCCGCGGCGGTCAGGCGGGCGCTGGAGGAGGCGGTGGCCGGGCGCGCGCGCGTCGAGTACCTGTCGGCGGCCGAGCCGGTGCGGATGCACGCGGTCGAGGGCTTCGAGAGCGAGGTCGTCCGCTTCACGACCGACATCCCGTACCTCCCGGCGTGGGGCGCGCCGCTGCTGGTCGGCCCCGGCTCCATCCTCGACGCGCACACCGACGGCGAGCGCGTCTCGAAGCGCGAGCTGGAGGAGGCCGCCGGGCTCTACGCGCGGCTCGCGAAGACGCTGCTCGGGCGGAAGGGGGAGGGCGGATGAAGCTTGCGCTGCTCGGACACGGCGCGATGGGGCAGTTGGTGGAGCGGCTGGCGCGCGAGGCGGGCGACGAGGTGGCGACCGTGCTCGGGTCGCGCGAGGCGGCCTTCGGCGCGGAGGAGCTGGCCGAGATACTCGGCGGCCACGACGCGGCCGTGGACTTCACGGTCGCCGACGCCGTGCCGCGCCACGCCGAAGCCTGCGCGCTCGCGCGCGTCCCGCTCGTCGAGGGGACGACGGGGTGGCACGACCGCCTCGAAGACGTGCGGGGCGCGGTCGAGCGCGGCGGCGGCGCGCTCATCTACGGCGCGAACTTCTCGGTCGGCGTCAACCTCTTCTACCGCGTCGTCGAGCGCGCCGCCGAGCTGTTCAAGGGGTTGGACTACGCGCCGTTCGTCGAGGAGGCGCACCACGCGCGCAAGCGCGACGCGCCGTCGGGCACGGCCCTCAGGCTGCGCGACTTCGTGGCCGCGGCCTACGGCGCCGAGCCGCCCGTCGCCTCGACGCGCGCGGGCCACATCCCGGGGACGCACCGCGTCGGCTTCGACTCGGCCGCCGACACCGTCACGCTCACGCACACGGCGCGCTCGCGCGAGGGCTTCGCCGCCGGCGCGCTCCTCGCCGCGCGCTGGGTGCGCGGCCGCACGGGCGTCTACGAGTTCTCCGAAACGCTGGAAGAGATTTTGAAAGACGTGAGCCGCGAGCCGTAAGGAGCGGGCCGCCGCCGCCGCCGCCGGGGGCCGCTTGCCCCTCGGCGGCGGCGCGCGGCTCTCGGTTCAAGACCCTTTACGATTCACGCGCCGGAGGGGAAAGAGTATGAACGTCGAATGGATGCGCGGGTGCGCGACGGCGCTGGTGACGCCGTTCGGGAAGGACGGCTCGGTTGATTTGGAGAGGGCGCGCGCGCTGGCCGGGCGGCAGGTGGAGGGCGGCGTGCGCGTGCTCGTGCCGTGCGGGACGACGGGCGAGAGCGCCACGCTGTCGGCCGCGGAGCGCGAGGCGGTCATCGCCGCGGCCGTGGAGGTCGCGCGAGGGCGCGCGCGCGTCCTCGCCGGCACGGGCAGCAACAGCACGGCGCACGCCGCCGAGCAGTCGCGCCGCGCCGCCGAGCTGGGCGCCGACGCCGTGCTGGTCGTCGCGCCCTACTACAACAAGCCGACGCAGGAGGGGCTCTACCGCCACTTCCGCGCCGTCGCCGAGGCCGTGCCCGAAACGCCGGTCGTGCTCTACAACGTGCCCGGCCGCACGTCGTCGAACATCACGGCCGCGACGACGCTCAGGCTGGCGCGCGACTGCCCGAACGTCGTCGCGGTCAAGGAGGCTTCGGGCGACCTGGCGCAGGTCATGGAGATTCTGCGCTCGCGCCCCGAGGGCTTTCTCGTGCTGTCGGGCGACGACGCGCTGACGCTCGCGCTCGCGGCGCTCGGCGCCGACGGGCTCATCTCGGTGGCGTCGAACGAGGCGCCGGAACTCGTGTCGCGGATGGTCGAGGGCGCGCTGGCCGGCCGCTGGGACGAGGCGCGCGAGCTGCACTACCGCCTGCTGCCGCTGATGGACGCCAACTTCGTCGAGTCGAACCCCGGCCCGGTCAAGGCGGCGCTGGCGCTGATGGGGCTGCTCGAAGAGAACCTGCGCCTCCCGCTCGTCCCCGTCACGGAGGAGACGCGCGAGCGCGTGCGCGGGGCGCTGGCCGGGCTCGGGCTCCTGGAGGGCAAGACGCATGTCGCTGCGTGAGCAGATAGAGGAGTTGTACGCGAAGGGCGGCGACTACACCTCGACCGACCGCGAGGTCTTCGAGTCGTTCAAGCAGGCGCTCAACCGCGGCGAGGCGCGCGCCGCCGAGCGCGACTCCGAAGGCCGCTGGCGCGTCAACGCGTGGGTCAAGAGCGGCATCCTCGTCGGCTTCCGGCTGGGCGCGCTCGCCGACATGTCGGCGCACGCCACGCTGCGCTTCTTCGACAAGGACACCTACCCCGTCCGCCCGACGACCATCATGGACGGCGTGCGCATCGTGCCCGGCGGCTCGTCGGTGCGCGACGGCGCGCACCTCGCGCCCGGCGTCGTCTGCATGCCGCCGATGTACGTCAACGCCGGCGCGTACGTGGACGAGGGGACGATGATTGACAGCCACGCGCTCGTCGGCTCGTGCGCGCAGATCGGCAAGCGCGTCCACCTCTCGGCGGCGGCGCAGATAGGCGGCGTGCTCGAACCCGTCGGGGCCGTGCCCGTCGTCATCGAGGACGACGCTCTAATCGGGGGCAACTGCGGCGTCTACGAGGGCACGGTCGTGCGCGCCGGGGCCGTGCTCGCGCCGGGGACCATCCTGACCGGCGCGACGCCCGTCTACGACCTGGTGCGCGGCGAGGTCTACCGCCGGACGGAGGACGCGCCGCTTGAGATTCCGGCGGGCGCGGTCGTCGTCCCCGGCTCGCGCGCCGTGACGAGCGGGCGCGGGCGCGAGTGGGGGCTGTCGCTCTACGCGCCCGTCATCGTCAAGTACCGCGACGAGAAGACCGACCGCGCCGTCCAGTTGGAGGACTATTTGCGTTGAGCGACTTCGAGCCGGCCCGCCGCCTGCGCGGCATACAGAAGAGCGTCATCCGCCAGGTCTTCGACCGCGCGCGGCCGGGCAGCGTCAACCTCGGCCTGGGCGAACCCGATTTGCCGACGCCCGACGTCATACGGCGCGAGGCGGCGCGCGTCGCCACGGAGGAGCAGAACGGCTACACCACGCACGCCGGGCTGCCGACGCTGCGCGAGCGCGTCGCCGCGGACTACCCGCACATGGGGCTCTCGCCCGAGCAGGTCGTCGTCACCGCCGGCTCGCAGGAGGCGCTCTACCTCGCGCTCCTCACGCTGGTGGACGAGGGCGACGAGGTGCTCATCCCCGACCCGGGCTTCGTCGCCTACCCGACCATTGTCAGGATGGCGGGCGGCGAGCCCACCTTCTACAAGCTGCCCGCGTCGCGGGACTTCGCCTTCGACGCCGAAGACTTCCGCCGCCGCCTGACGCCGCGGACGAAGGTCGTCGTCTGCATCAGCCCCTCAAACCCGACGGGGCGCGTGCTCTCGCGCGCCGAGCTGGCGGCGATGGCCGCGGCGCTCGAAGGCTCGGGCGCGTACGTCGTGAGCGACGAGATATACCGCGACCTCTACTTCACGCCGGAGCGGCCGGCGTCCGTCTCGGAGTTCCGCCCCGAACGCTCGCTCGTCATCGGCGGGCTGTCGAAGTCCATGAGCATGACGGGCTGGCGCCTCGGCTGGCTGTGCGGCGACGCCGAGGTCGTCCGGAGCGCGCTCGTCCTGCACGGCTACACGACGACGTGCGCCTCGACCCTCTCGCAGAAGGCGGCGCTGGCCGCGTGGACGCGCGAGGCGGCCGAGGCGCGCGCCGGCTTCCGCCGGACCTTCCGCGAGCGGCGCGACCACCTGCTCGGCCTCCTCGCGCGCGAGCTGTCGCTGCGCGCCGCCGAGCCCGAGGGCGCCTTCTACGCGATGGTGGACGTCTCGGCGCACGGCGACTCGCTGGCGGTGGCCGAGCGCTTCCTCGAACACGGCGTCATCACCGTCCCCGGCTCGGCCTTCGGCGCGGAGGGCGAGGGATACTTGCGCGTCTCCTTCTGCGCCGACCTCCAGGTCATCTCCGAGGGCGTGCGGAGGATGAAGCTGGCGCTCGGGAAGTGATGAATGACGAGTGACGCGTGACGCGTAGCGGGTGACAGGGCGGGGCGCGCGCTTTAACTTGTCACCCGTCACCCGTCACCCGTCCCTTTTTTTTTCGGAGGGGCTATGGGCAGAAAGCGCCGCGTCGGGATTCTGGGCGCGACCGGGACGGTCGGGCAGCGGTTCGTGCAGCTGCTGGAGGGGCACCCGCAGTTCGAGGTGACGGCGCTGGCCGCGTCGGACCGCTCGCGCGGCAAGCCTTACGGCGAGGCCTGCGCGTGGCGGCTGCCGTGCGAGATGCCGGAGGGCGTGCGCTCCATCGAGGTGGGGCCGCCCGAGCCGCCGCTCGACTGCGACCTCGTCTTCTCAAGCCTGCCGGGCGACATCGCGCGCGAGACAGAGGAGTCGTTCGCGCGCGCGGGCTACGCCGTCATCAGCAACTCGTCGGCGCTCAGGATGGACGAGGACGTCCCGCTGCTCATCCCCGAGGTGAACCACGAACACCTCGCGCAGCTCGACGCGCAGAAGCGCGCGCGCGGGCTCGACCGCGGCCTCGTCGTCACCAACCCGAACTGCTCGACCATCATGCTGGCGCTGGCGCTCGCGCCGCTCCACGCGCGTTTCGGCGTTGAGGCGTGCGTGGCGACGACCTTGCAGGCGCTCTCGGGCGCGGGCTACCCCGGCGTCGCCTCGCTCGACGCCGTGGACAACGTGCTCCCGTACATCGGCGGCGAGGAGGAGAAGATAGAGACGGAGACGCTCAAGATTCTCGGCCGGCTCGAAGGCGGGCGCGTCGAGCCCGCGCCCTTCAGGGTGAGCGCGCAGGTCCACCGCGTCAACGTCAGCGACGGCCACATGGGCGCCGTCCGCGTCAAGCTGGCGCGCCCGGCGTCCGCGGCGGACGTGCGCGAGGCGTTCGCCTCCTACACCTCGCTCCCGCAGGCCCTCAAGCTCCACACGGCGCCAGAGCGCCCCGTCGTCGTCCGCGACGAGCCCGACCGCCCGCAGCCGCGCCTCGACCGCGACGCCGGCCGCGGCATGAGCGTCACTGTCGGCCGCATCCGCCCCGACAACGTGCTCGACTACCGCTTCGTCGCCCTCAGCCACAACACCGTCCGCGGCGCCGCCGGCGCGGCCATCCTCAACGCCGAGCTGATGATAGCCACCGGGAGGCTTTGAGCGCGGCGGAAGGCGGACGATAGTCAGTAGACGGCAGACGATAAACGGTAGTCAATAGTCTGTAGATGAAAAGCGGGCGGCGCGCCTCAGCCTTAAGGCCGGGGCGCGCCGCCTTCGGTCTATCCGCCGACCACCGGCCGCCGGCCGCCCTCCACTTCAACGAAGCCTCAGCCTCAGGCCGACGCGCAGGAAGGCGGGCGGGCCGAGCGTGAGGACGGGCGTGCGGCCGACGGGGTAGCGGCGCCCCGTGAAATTCTCGGCGGCGGCGAAGACGTCCAGGCCCTTGGCGAGGCGGCGCGACGCGAAGGCGTCGAGCGCGAGGTAGCCGCCGAGGCGGAGCAGGTTCTGGTCGTCGTCGAACTGCGCGCCCGACGCGCGCCCCTGCAAGGCGAGCGTGTAACGCTGGGGGCTCGTGTAACGCGCCTGAAAGCTGAGCTGCTGGCGCGCGACCTGCGGAACGCGGCGGCCTTCGAGCGAGGTGTCCGCGGGGAAGCCGGCGACGCGCGCGTCCGCGAAGAGGTAGCCGGCCGAGACGACCCAGCCCGCGCCCAGACGCGTCTCGAACTCGGCCTCGAAGCCGCGCGCGCGCGTGCGCCCGAGGTTGCGCCGCCGCCGCGTGATGAGCGACGGCGTGACCGAGAGCGTGACGTTGGCCACGGTGCGCGTCACGTCCGTCCAGAAGGCGGCGGCGCGCACGGCCGTCCCGCCGCGCGGCGAGTAGAAGAGGCCGGCCTCGCCGCTCGTCAGTCGCTCGGCGCGCAAATTCTCGTCGGCGAGCGTCAGCACGTCGCCGACGCGGAACGAGCGGTACAGCTCGTTGAGCGTCGGGGCGCGGAAGGCGCGCGCGAAGGTGGCGCTAAGCGAGAGCGCGTCGGCCGCGCGGAAGACGGCGGCGAGGTGCGGGCTGAAGGCCGTCTCCTCGCGGTCGTCGAAGCGCGTGGCCGCGGTCGCGGCGCCGGGGGCCAGCGAGCGCGTCGCCTGCTGCGCCCGGTAGTTGCGCCAGCGGTCGAGGCGCGCGCCGGGCGTGACGACGAGCCTGTCCGTGAGCCGCACCGCGTCGCGCGCGTAGACGCCGACCGTGCGCGCGCGCCCGCCCGCGCCGACCAGCGAGGACGGGCGGCCGGCGACGTAGACCAGCTCGTCGCTCGCGCCGCGCGCCTCGGCCGCGTCCAGCCCGGCGACGAGCGCGTGGCGCTCGCCCCCCACGCGCGACCAGTTGAAGGAGAGCCCCGCCCCCTGCGCCGGCACGCGCTGGAGCCGCGTCAGCGTCTCGCCCGCGCGGTCGGCCGCGACCGCCGTGAAGCTCTGGTCGAAGACCTGCGTCGAGGCGTGCGCGCGCAAATCGAAGAGGCCGGCGCGGCGCGTGTCCCACGACAGCCCCGCGGCGAGTTGGCGGACGTGCGTGCGGTTGAACTGGAGCGGCGTGCCGTTGCGGCGCGACTCGCCGAAGTGGGACGGGCGCGCGAAGGCGTGGAGGCCGCCGGCGAACTCGCGCCGGACGTACAGCTCGCCGTAGGCGTTGCGCGACGCGGCGGGCGTGTCCACGGGGCCGCGCTCGCGCGGGTCAACCAGCACGTAGCCGCCGGCGCCGAACGTCTGCGCCGCGGCGGCGAGCCCCCAGCGGCCGCGCCGCGTGCTCGCGTACAGCGACGCGTCCGCCGTGCGCTGCGTGCCGTACGAAGTCTCGAAGCGGAGCAGCGTTTCGTCGGGCCGGCGCGGCACGAACTGCACGACGCCGCCGAGCGCGCCGCTGCCGTAGAGCGAGGACGAGGCGCCGCGCAAGACCTCGACGCGCCCCAGCCCCTCGCGCGGGACGCGCCCCCAGTAGACCCAGCCACCGAACGGGTCGTTCAGCGGCGCGCCGTCGTAGAGGACGACGGCGCGGCTGGCCCCACTCGCGCCGACGCCGCGCAGCGAGACGCCCTGCGCCGTCGGGTTGGCCGCGCGCCCCGGCGTGCGGCGGAAGAGTTGGAAGCCCGGAACCTGACGCAGCGCGTCGTCCGCGGTCAGGGCGGCCGACGCCTCAAGCTCCGCCGGGCCGAGCACGACGACGCTGGCCGCCGTCTCGGCCAGCCGCGTCCGCGCCCGCGCGGCCGTCACCGTCACGCGCTCGGCGACCGGCGC
>DASVUF010000004.1:0-125119 GCA_036387195.1 Pyrinomonadaceae bacterium
GAGGTAGGCGCTGCCGCGGTCGCCCTCCTCGACGAGGAGGCCGGCGCTGTAGGAGGCGCGCACCAGGGGGTGGTTGACGACCAGGCGCTGCAACTCCGTCCAGAGCCGCGAGACGTCCGAGCGCCGCAGCGTCTCGACCCAGTGGGTTCCCCGCGCCGGACGAGTGTAAGTGCTAGTTGACATGCGCCCGGGTTCCCGAAGCGAGGGTCAAAAACCCTCTCCAACAGCCTGCGAAATCAAAGTCGCCTTTTCATCGGTGAGGTTCGCGAACCGCAGGCCGAATCCGAACGGCCACTCGCGGTGGGCGACCGAACCTTCCAGACGGAGGTGTGGTTGCGACAGGAGAATCGTGTCCACTCTAATCTGTTCGTCGAGACTGACCCGCCCCGCGCTATTGATGTAACACCCGCCCTGGCTAACGTCGGTTATCAGCGCGTGGTTATTGGTTAACAACCCTTCCCACCGGACGGCAAGCTTTGCAGGTATACGCTGATGGGCTCTCCTCTCGTAGAACATGTTCGTCAGAACCTCCGCCGGCCGTCTTCGGAGCCGGGTCGGGACAGTAGTTCGGCCAAAAAACGACCGGCACACGAACTATTAGCTTGTACCCGACTCGATCAGGATTATCTGTGCGATACGACACATACCGCCGTCGTGAGGGACATGCCCGAGGCGCACGGGTTTTCGACGTTGACGTGGAAGCGTGACGACCCGTAGCGGCAGTCAGTCTCAGACTAGCGGTATTAACGACCGATGCCCGCCGCGTCAGGCGCCCTGTCGTAGAAGCTACGGACGACGAAGGGCCGCGTGTAACGGTCCGCGTAGAGGCGGCGGGTTACGTCGAGCCCGCGCCCGCCGTCCCGTGATTCGAACGTGACATCGAAATCCGTGCGTCGGTCGCCCTTCGAACTGACCACCAGCCGGCCGCCGACGAGCGTTGAGCGTACGCTCACCGTGCGGCCGTTTGCGACTCTCACGGAGCGCTCGCGGCCGTCGGCGGCGAACGTGACGCCGGGCGCGTTCGAGGGCGAGATAGTCACGGCCCGCCCGCGCTGCTCGATGACGAGCGCGTCGGGCGATTCGAGCCGGGACATCAGCCCGTCGAGGATGGACAGTTGGTCCGCCTCCGGCAGGCTGTTCGTGGCCCCGTAGACCGCGGCGCTCGCGTTGTCGCTGCGCGCCGCGTTGAGGCGGTAGGAGCCGGCCAGCCCCGAATCTTTAACCTGGGGCCGGGAGGCGCCGGGGCGCGGGCGTCGCGCCGAACCTTTACGCCGCTCCTGCGCGCTCAGGCCGACGGTTAAGAGCGCGAGCAGAAGAAACGCGGAGGCCATACGTTTGACCGTAATAAAGATTGAGATTAGGCGTTTGAAGTTCTTCATCTTTTTCCTTCGGCTCTTGAGACGGCCGCCTCGGTCTGAACAGGCCACGGCCTTGCGCTGCGGAAGGCCGTGCGCGGCGGGGTGATTCGTCTGAAGGGCGGCTAAGGTAGGTATCTCACCGATGAAGAGTTTGCGTCTGTGCGTCGGCGCTCTTATAGGCTTGACCCGGCCATCGTCTATGAGTTGACATTGGCTACGCACGGGCGCAGGATGAAGCTAACTGAAATCAAGCCAACTCCATTTCAGTCCTTCTGGAACCCCCGGACCTGAATCCATTGACGAGAGTGAGTAGACTGACTCTGACGGGTCTTGTCGGGACGGAAATCCACCCATGGGCGAGCAGGACGTTAACCAGGTTTTAGATGAGCATCAACAGAGGGCCTTCATGAAGGCGCTGCTGGATGACCTGCGCGCGCTGGAGCTGATGCTCGAAGGCGACATGCTCGAGAGCGGCGTGCGCCGCATCGGCTCCGAGCAGGAGATGTTCCTCGTCGACTCCAACCTCGGGCCCGCGCCGGTCGCCGAGGAAGTCCTGGCGCGCGTGAACGACGAGCGGTTCGTCGCCGAGATAGCGCGCTTCAACCTCGAAGCCAACCTCACGCCGCGCCTGCTCGGCGGGCGCTGCTTCAGCGTGATGGAGGAGGAGCTGTCGGAAGTGCTCCGCCTCGCGCGCGACGGCGCGCAGGCCTGCGGAGCGGACGTGCTGCTCGGCGGCATCCTGCCGACGCTCGCCATCTCCGACCTGCGCGCGGAGAACATCACACCGCGCCCGCGTTATCACGAGTTGAATCGGGTCATAGGCGAGCTGCGCGGCGGCACGTTCTCGGCCTACATCAAGGGGCGTGACGAGCTGCACATCAAGCACGACAACATCCTGCTCGCCTCGTGCAGCGCGAGTTTTCAGATACACCTGCAGGTCAACCCGCGCGAGTTCCCCGCCCAGTACAATCTCGCGCAGACAATCGCCGCCCCCGCGCTCGCGGCGGCGGTCAACTCGCCGCTCCTCTTCGGCCGACGTCTGTGGCAGGAGACGCGCGTCGCGCTCTTCCAGCACTCCAACGACTCGCGCACGAGCGCGCAGCAGGCGCGGAGCCAGCCGCCGCGCGTCGGCTTCGGCGAGGGCTGGCTCAAAGACTCCGTCATCGAACTCTTCCGCGAGCAGATTACGCGCTTCCGCGTCATCATGACGAACAGCCCCGACGAAGACCCGCTCGCGCTGCTCGGGCGCGGCGGAGTCCCGGGCCTCTCCGCGCTGCGTCTGCATAACGGCACCATCTGGCCCTGGAACCGCGCCTGCTACGGCGTCTCCGAGGGGCGCCCGCACCTTCGCATCGAGAACCGCGCGCTGCCGGCCGGCCCCACCGTCCTCGACGAGGTTGCGAACGCGGCCTTCTTCACGGGTTTGATGACGGCCCTGCCGGGCGAGTACGGCGAGGTCAGCGAGCGCATGGCTTTCGACGACGCGAGGGCGAACTTCTTCGCCGCCGCGCGGTACGGGTTGAAGGCGCAGCTCACGTGGGTGGACGGGGAGCGGCACATCGCCGCGGAACTCATTCTCGACCGACTTCTGCCGCTGGCGCGCGAGGGGCTCAGGCAGTCGGGCGTTGACGGCGCCGACGTCGAGCGTTATCTCGGCGCGCTGGAGGAGCGCGTGCGGAGCGGGCAGACGGGCGCGCAGTGGATGCTGCAATCTCTTGAGGCGATGGGCGAAGAGGGCACGTCAGACCTGCGCCAGCGGAAGCTCGCCGCGGCCATCCTCGAACGGCAGCAGGGCGTGGAGCCCGCGCACCGCTGGTCTGTCATCAAAGCCTACGGGTCGGAGGGATGGCGGGTGAGCCATCAGACGGTGGGGCACCTCATGTCAACCGACCTGTTCACCGTCAGGCCCGACGACCTCGTCGAGATGGTCGCGCGCGTGATGGAATGGCGGGACGTGCGCCACGTGCCGGTCGAGGACGAAGAGGGGCGCCTGGTCGGCATCGTCTCGCACCGCAGCCTGCTCCACATGCTGGCCGACGGCCTCCCCGGCGGCAGGGAACTGGTCGCGGTGCGCCAGATAATGAACCCCGACCCCGTCTCCGTCGCGCCGACAACGCCGGTTTCGGAGGCGGTCGAACTCATGCGCCGCCGGCGAATCGGCTCGCTCCCGGTGGTGGAGGACGGCCGCCTCGTCGGCATCGTCACCGTGTATGATTTCCTAGAATCCTCGGCGCGCCTCTCCGCCGAGACGGCCGACGCCGAGGGCCGGCGCACAACCTAACTCTCAAGTCCGCATCAAGACCAAGGCCATGACCGCCGGGGCGCCGACCAAGGGGGCGAGAAACGTGATGTCACCCGCCTCCCGAAAGTCTTCGCCTCCGCGGCCGACGCGGCGCGGAGCGCGCCCGGCCGGAACTACACCACGCAACTCGGGCAGGAAGCGGAATCAACAAAAACAAAGACGGCGACAGTCAGGACGACGCGTCAGGCTCACGGCATCTACTTTGACCGGGCTTACAATAGCAAGCTCGCGTCATTCTCACTCTTCTCCTGAACTCCCGTGTCCGTGAACGGCACCAGCCCCCGTCTGACCTCTTCGAGGGCGATGGTGGTGTTCCTGCGCCGCAGCGAATGGGCTTCGATGCGCGGCGTCGCGCCCCGCGTGAGCTGCTTGTTCCTCAACGCCGCCACGATGACCAGCCGGTACATCGAATCCACCCCCGCCCGTTGTCCTTCCGCGGCGATGCTGCTGTAGGTGTTCCAAGAAGTTTCGTTCATCGTTTATCCTGCCCCATCATTCCGGCTTCACTGATAAAAATTTTGCCGCATCCAGACCGGCGTCAGGCCGCGTCCTGCACGAGCAGAGAGAGCTGTGCGCGATCTATCAACCGGCCCCGGTTCAGGTTGGTGAACGGGTCTTCCACCAGCCAGAAGTCCGTCTCACCTTCGCCGTCCGCCGGCACGAGTTCCCCGAGCGTGCGCACGTCGAGGACCACCGGCTTGAAGAGCCGCATCCCCCAGTTGCTGACGCGCGCCATCATCCCGCCCTGCCGGCTGCCGAACACGGGCACGCGGAAGCGCCCGCGGTCGTCGAGCGCGAACCAGTCGCCGTTGGCTCGTTGCATAGCGTACAGACTACTCATAGTCGCATCCCTTCAACCCCAGCCTCCACCAACTCATCTTTAGTTGGGTCGCGGCTCGTCCGGCGTCGGTCTGTGGCCGTTTGTGTTTTCGTGCGAGCGGTTGGGCGATTGCACCAGCCCGTGCCGCGTGTGCGTCCGCCAGAGGTTCCTTGAGAAGTTCGAGTAGATGGGGCTCTCCGGCAGCCCCGCGTCGTCGCCCTCGAACCTCGCCGGCTCCGTGTTGTCCTCGTCGTAGCTGCCAACTTCTCGGTTCATGTGTCCCCCCGTCGCTTAACTCTTCGCCGTCAGCGCCGACCCGCGGAAGGCGGACCCCCGGGTTGAGCTGACGGCGCCCGAATGCCCCTTGCGCGGGCGGCGGCTAAAGTAGTCCGGCGCCCGCGCAGGTTATTACATGCCCATCCCGCCGCCTGCCCCGCCGGACAGCGCGCCTGGAGTTTCATCGCCCTGTATCTCGGAGATGAGCGCCTCGGTCGTCAGCA
Organism: Pyrinomonadaceae bacterium; assembly: GCA_036387195.1. Classification (GTDB taxonomy): domain Bacteria; phylum Acidobacteriota; class Blastocatellia; order Pyrinomonadales; family Pyrinomonadaceae; genus QHXN01. Next base: position 4,981 of record DASVUF010000004.1, read on the forward strand.
TCAGGCCCGCGATTGAGGCGGCGTTTTGCAGCGCGCAGCGCGTGACCTTCGCCGGGTCGATGATGCCCGCGGCGACGAGGTCTTCGAACTTATCGGTTGCGGCGTTGTAGCCGAAGTTGGCGTTCCGCTCGGCGCGCACCTTCTCGACGATGACCGCGCCCTCTTTGCCGGCGTTCTGCACGATCTGCCGGAGCGGCTCTTCGAGCGCGCGGCGGACAATCGTCACGCCTATCTGCTCGTCCACGTCGCCGCTCACCGCGCCGTCCGCGTCCGGCTCGAAGATTTTGAACTTGTCGAGCGCCTTCGCGGCGCGAATCAGCGCCACGCCGCCGCCCGGGACTATCCCTTCCTCGACGGCCGCGCGGGTCGCGTGCATCGCGTCCTCGACGCGCGCCTTCTTCTCCTTCAGTTCAGTCTCGGTCGCCGCGCCGACGCGAATCAGCGCGACGCCGCCGACGAGCTTCGCCAGCCGCTCCTGCAACTTCTCGCGGTCGTAGTCCGACGTGGTGTCTTCGAGCTGAGCTTTGAGCGTCTTCACGCGCCCCTGTAAGTCGTCGGCCTTGCCCGCCCCGTCAATGACGGTCGTGCTGTCCTTGGCGATTACGACCTTCTTGGCGCTCCCCAAATCTTCGAGCTTGACGCTCTCGAGCTTGACGCCGAGGTCTTCGCTGACGACCTGGCCGCCCGTCAGGATGGCGATGTCTTCGAGCATGGCCTTGCGGCGGTCGCCGAAGCCGGGGGCCTTCACCGCCGCGACGTTTATCGTACCGCGCAGCTTATTGACCACGAGGGTCGCCAGCGCCTCGCCGTCCACGTCTTCCGCGATGATCAGCATCGGCCTGGCCTGTTTGGCGGCCTGCTCCAGCACGGGCAGGATGTCTCTCATCGAAGAAATCTTCTTCTCGCTGATGAGGATGACCGGGTTGTCGAGCACGGCCTCCATACTTTCCGGCTCGGTCACGAAGTATGGAGAGAGGTAGCCGCGGTCGAACTGCATGCCCTCGACGAACTCCAGGTCGGTATCCATGGTCTTCGACTCCTCGACCGTGATGACGCCGTCCCTGCCGACCTTGTCCATCGCCTCGGCGATCAGCGCGCCGATGGTCGAGTCGCCGTTGGCCGAGATGGAGCCGACCTGCGCGATCATGTCGCCCTTGACCGGCTTCGCCATCTTCTTAATCTCTTCGGCCGCGCGCTCGACCGCCTTGTCGATGCCGCGCTTGAGGGCCATCGGGTTGGCGCCGGCCGCGACGGTCTTGACGCCCTCGCGGAAGATGGCCTGCGCGAGCACGGTCGCCGTGGTGGTGCCGTCGCCGGCCACGTCCGAAGTCTTCGAGGCGACTTCCTTCACCATCTGCGCGCCCATGTTCTCCATGGAGTCTTTGAGCTCGATCTCTTTCGCCACCGTCACGCCGTCCTTCGTGATGGTCGGGCTGCCGTATTTCTTATCGAGGACGACGTTGCGCCCCTTCGGCCCGAGCGTGATCTTGACCGCGTCGGCCAACTGGTTGACGCCGCGTAAAATCGCCGCGCGCGACTCGCCGCCATGAACTATCTGCTTTGCCATAATCTTTCCCTCTTCCCTGACCAAATCTTGTATTAACGCCCTGCAACGAGCTTCCGTCGGGCTGGCGCCCTGCGGAGGATTACCTGCCGCCCTTCTTCACCCCGCCGCCCGGCGACCCGGCCGCCGCGCCCGCGCGGCTGATGATTCCGAGAATCTCGTCCTCGCGCATGATGAGCAGCTCCTCGCCGTCGATCTTGACCTCAGAACTGCTGTACTTGCCGAACAGGACGCGGTCGCCGGCCTTCACGTCCAACGCCTGGCGCTTGCCGTCCTTCAGGTACTTGCCTTCGCCGACGGCGATGACCTCGCCCTCCTGCGGCTTCTCCTTCGCAGAGTCGGGGATGATGATGCCGCCGCGCACCTGTTCGCCTTCGTTAATGCGTTTCACGATCACGCGGTCATGTAGTGGCTTGATATTTGTCGTCATAACTTTTCTCAATCTCCTTTTTCCCGGTCCGGCGATCTCAAATCGGACCGCGCCCGAGATTTCGGAGCCGGCGGGGCGGACACGAGACTTTGAAGTCTCCGGCGGTTGCGCTGTGGGCTTCAGGTGATCCGGAGGATTCCGGAGGAGCTGAGAAGAGAGTAAGCGGACTCGGTTCTGTACGAACTTACGCTAGACAATAGTATATGTCAAATGTAGAATATAGTCCGTATCTGAAACATAGCGTATGTGGTGAATAAACGCGTGTCGGGAGGGATGCGTACCTTGATCGAGATTAGGATTGACGAGCTGCTGGAAGCGCGCGGGCGGACTTTCTACTGGCTGGCGAAGGAGACCGGCATCAGCCACACGACGCTGTGGCGTTTGAAGAAGGGCCGGGCGGTGGGCATCAATTTCCCCACCCTTGAGCAAATCTGCCGGACTCTGAACTGTCAGCCGGGCGACGTGCTGAAGCTGGCCGAAGAGAAGAAGGCGGGCAAGAAGCGGGCGGCCAAGCGCGGGTGATGAGTCATCGGCGCGCGCCGCCCGCCCGGCGTGGAGCCGGGTAAGGTGACGGGGCGTACCGCGACGCCCCCTCTCCCCGCTCTACGAATTCCAACACCGAAAGGACTCCCGAGGGGGAGGGAGATAAACATGGCGATAGATAATTTACTGGGTGCGACGGTCAGGATGCGCCGGGGCAGGCACGGAGGCAGAACCGGGGAAGTAGTCGCCTTCGACCACCAGACCGGCCCGCCCTCTTCGTACACAATGATAAAAGTCCAGCTCAAGGGGAACAGCCAGCCGTTGATGGTCTACAGTCTCGACGAGATTGAGAGACTCTCAGACACGCCGAGCGCCCCGGCGCTTCCCACAACCCCGCCCGAGTTGCCGAAAGTCATTTGAGCTTTGAAAGCCCGGGAAAGATAAATGGCGTCAACATTGACCTGACTGTTGAATCCTGAAAAAAAAGCGGCGGGGAAGTTTGGGGTTCCCCGCCGCTTGGCCCGCTTCCCGTTGCTGGGTGGGGCGGGCAATTGCATGGAGACTACCGCCGGCGCGCGCCGCCTTCCGTGCGATAGCACACATGGGGGCTTTATTTGCGGAAGAGCCCCGCGAAGCGTCTCCCGCGACACGCTCATACCCCCGAATCGCCGGGGCAGGATGTAGAGTCGTCCGGTCGGCTCACACCGTCCGTCCGCTTCGGCCTCACCCCGCGGCGGCTTCCAGAAGGCGTCTGATCGTGGGAATCAACTCCGAGGAGTCCGGCTTGACGATGTAGGCGTTCGCGCCTGCGAGCATCCCCGCCTCGATGTCGGACGCGAAGGCGTGGCCGGAGAAGATGAGGATGGGCGTGCGCGCGTCCGAGGCGCGAATCTGTTCGCACAAGGATGGCCCCTCGACGCCCCGCAAACCGCCGTCGAGGACGTACAGGCTGAATTGCTCGCGCTCCATCAGCCGCAGGGCGGCCTCCATGTCCGGCGCGACGACGACCTCGATGTCCGACAGTCCCAGTTTGGCCCTGAGCATGTTACGGGTGTCCGCGTTATCCTCGACGCAGAGGACGCGTTTGTTCGGCATGTGTGGAAGCCTTTCTGAAGTGACGAGGCGGGGCGGCATGCCGCCTTGACGTTTCGTCCGGGACTATACGTGACGCGCGGGGGGCTGTATGTGCGGCATAACACTTACCCCGGGAGCCGGCCGGCGATGAGGGGAGCGCTCAGCTGAGCAGGCGGTCGTACTCGTCTTTGACCACCTTGTAGCACTCGCAGACCGCCGCCTCCAGTCCGCGCCGGTCGAGGACCGTGATGCGGCCGCGCACGTAAGATATCAGCCCGCCTTCTTGCAGGCGCCCGGCCGCGTGGGTGACTCCTTCGCGGCGCACGCCGAGCATGTTGGCTATCAGCTCCTGCGTCATCACCAGCTCGTCCGTCTCCAGGCGGTCGCGGATCAGCAGCAGCCAGCGGCAGAGCTGCTGCTCGACCGTGTGGAGGCGGTTGCAGACGGCCGTCTGCGACATCTGGGTCATCAGCGCCTGCGTGTAGCGCAGGAGCAGGCGCTGGAACGTGCCGCCCCGCGCGAACTCCTCCTGAAGCACCCTCGTCTTCATCCTGAGGGCGTCCCCTGCGCCCTGCACGACGGCGCGGTTGGGCACGCTGTCGCCGCCCATAAACAGCGCGACGCCGACCAGCCCCTCGCAACCCGCCACGCCCATCTCGGCCGACGAGCCGTTCTCCATCAGGTAGAGCAGGGAGATGATGGCGGTGGTCGGAAAGTAGATGTGGCTCTGCCGCACGCCGGATTCGTAGATGACCTCGCCGAGCGCGAAGGAGACGTGTCCCAGGTGAGGCCGGAGCCGCTCCAACTCCTCCTGGGGAAGCCTCCCCAGAAGCCTATTCTCTGTCGGCTCGACCGTACTTTTAGCCATAACGAATCCCCTTTCGCCGCCCGCTCTCCGGAGTATACCCCTAATATGTGTGCTGGGACACAGACGCGCCGGCCCGGATGGAGTATAGTTGCGACACCTGTTCTTTTAGAATTCATCTCTCGACATCAGGACTTGAACGCGAAACGTCTCCTTGTGCCGTCTGCTGCTTTCATGACGGGTCACAGCCCAAGGAGAATGCGCCAAGTGCCAAACAAGTCTCGAACGCCGATTCGGAACCGCCTTCTAGCCGCCCTGCCGTCCGAAGAGTACGGGCGTCTGCTCCCCCATCTGGAGTCCGTCCCCCTGCCGTTCCTGAGAGTCCTCTACGAGGGCGGGGAGCCTATCCGGCACGCCTACTTCCCCGGCGACGGACTCATCTCGCTGCTGGTCGTCATGGACGACGGGACGGTGAGGGAGATAGGCGTCATCGGCAACGAGGGGGCGTTAGGCTCCGCGCTGGCGCTCGGGATGAAGACGACCACGACCCGCGCGCTCGTCCAGTTGCCGGGCACCGCCGTGCGCATGAAGGCCGGGGCGCTCAGGGACGAACTCGGGCGGGGCGGCGCGCTCCCCGATCTGCTGCGACGCTACGCCCATGCGCTCTTCACTCAGGTCTCCCAATCGGCGGCCTGCGTCAGCTCGCATGACGTGAATCAGCGCCTCTCGCGCTGGCTGCTGATGACGCACGACCACGCGCCGGGCGACGAGTTCGAGATGAAGCACGAGTTCCTGGCGACGATGCTCGGCGTGACCCGTTCCGTAGTGACGAGGGCCGCCGGCCGTCTCCAACAGGGGAAGATGATACGCTACGTCCGGGGGCGCGTGACCGTCCTCGACCGCCGCGGGCTCGAAGCGGCCTCCTGCGAGTGCTACGAGGTGGTGAGGGCGAACGGCCGACGCGCCGGCCTTTGAGCGAAACTTGTCGGAGTCAAAAAATGAGCAAGGAAGAAGCATTAAACACCGCCCGCGGGCTCGTCCAGGAGGCCGTGGACGCCGCCGGCAGGGCCGGCATCGACCCGGCCCTGGTGGTCGCGCCGCACTGTCCGGAGACGGCCGCGCCGCAAGCCGACGACGACGGTGACGGCTCACAAACGCTAATGTTTGGCGAGGCGCCGGCCGTCATAGATAACAGCACCGTGGGGTTGTTCGAGATGCCCGAGCCCAACGACGACCCCGGGCAGAAACCCGCTTTTCTTGTGACTCAATCTACGGCGGACTTGGTGCGACAGGATTTCGAGAGGTACAAGCCTTCCCTGGAGCGCATGGCGGAAGATTGGGAGGAGAAGAAGGAGCGCGTTTTGTCGGAGACGAAAGGGGAAAAGGAGTGAACGCGCGCGCCCTCCGGCCGTTCTCCGGACGCGTAGCCCGCCTTTAATAAGGAGCCAGTGATGAGCGAAGACGAAAAGAAAGTGAACACGGATTCGGCGGAGTTCAAGCAGGGCGTCGAGGCCGGGCTGAATTCCGAAGAGGACACGAAGAACTGGAAAGCCGGCAACGAACTGGGCCAGGAATTGAAAGAAGAAGGCGAGGGTGAGGATGCAGGATAACAAACTGGCCGCCGACGAGGCCCGCCGCGAGATGCAGCACGAGTCCGTCAAGGCGAAGGTCGAGGGCGACGTGAACGCCGAGATAGCCGCGCGCGCCGACCGCACGACGCCCGCCGAAGCGCAGAAGCTGGAGGCGGTCGCCGGCGAGTTTCGCGGCAAGGCGATTGAAGAGGTCGTGGTCACGGAGCGCGAGGTCGAACGCGCGCGGGGCGTGGCGCGCGTCTCGCAGGTCATTGATTACATCTTCTACGTCATCTACGCGCTGCTCGCGGTGCGCCTGCTGCTGGCGCTGATGGCCGCCCGTTCGAGCGCCGGGTTCGTGCAACTCATCTACTCCGTGACCGACCCGCTCTACAGGCCGTTTCGCGGAATCGTGGCGAGCCCGACGGCCGAGGGCGGTTACACGCTCGCCCTGCCCATCGTGATCGCCATCATCGTCTACGCGCTGATGCACGCCGGCATCAACGGGCTGCTGCGGTTAATCGCGCACCGTAAGACCGAGATTTAACTCATGCGCGTGTGTGACGCGCGGGGGGAATTATGAGTGAAGACGTAGAACCCGGTTCGCACAGGCCAACGCCCGCGGCCAAGTCAACTTCTTTGATGCGGCGCTTCGTCATCTACGGCGGCGTGCTGCTCGTCGCCTTCCTGCTCGGCTTAGTCCCGATGTGGCTTCAGGCTCGCGCGTCCGCCGCCAAATTAGCCGACGCGGAGCGGCGGTTGACGCTCGCCGGGATGCGGGGCGACCTCGCCTCGGCGGCGATTGACGCGCGCCGCGGCGATTACGAGCCGGCGCGCCAGGCCGTCAGCCAGTTCTTCATGACCCTGCGCGCGGAAATAGACAAGGGCGATGCTTCGTACTTCACGCAGGCCCAGAGGGCCGGACTGCAGCCGCTGTTCGCCGGGCGTGATGAGGTCATCACCCTGCTCGCCCGGAGCGACCCCGCTTCGGCGGACCGGCTGTCGGACTTGTACGTGGCATACCGCAAGGCTTTAGGCGGCTGAAGCCGTGGGCTAAGAAAGTCAGGGCCGGAGGAGCCGAAGCTCATGTCCGACGATTTTCAGGACATCACCGTCATCGCCAACCCGGAACAGGCGCAGGTGCGCGACGGCTCAAGAAGTCACGCCAAAAAGTTCCCCTTCCGTCTTTCCGCCGCCCCCGCCCCCGAGTGGGTCGCCATCTTTAACAGGGAATGGTCAACCAGGTCGGCGCCGAACCGGGCGGCCGGCGTTCATGGGGACATCCTCATACTGGAATGCGCCATCGAAGAATTGCCTCTGCTCGCCGAGTCTTTAGAAGACGACCTGACCTCCGCCAATCGACAGTACCGGGAGCGTCTGCGACGGCAGGGTGTGCGCGACCGGCGAGCAGGCCGGGAGGGGCGAGAGCGTGAGCGGACGGACGATAACGCCGCGATAGACGAAGCCCTGGGCAGGCTGAAGAAGAGATGATGAGGAGATAAACCGGAAGGAAGGACTCGGTTGATAAAACTACTAACCAGAGCGGCCGCGGCCGCCGTCCTGCTCTTCGTCTTCTTCTTGGAGTCGCCCGGCGCGGCCCGCGGACAGGGCGTCGGGGTCTACCGCGGCAGGCAGGGGCGCAGAGTCGGCGGGGTCACTCTACCGACGCCGCCTTACAACCCGAACGCCGGCGTTCTGGACGGCCCCGCGGGGCGCAGACGCGACTCGCCGAAGGCCGCACGGCGCCGCCCCACCCGACGTAGCGTTAAGACCGCCGGCCCCACGACGCCGCGCAGGCGCAGGGCGCGGCGCGGGCGGCCCGGGCGTCGCCCGGCCGTAACGGACAACAGTCCGGGGGAAATGCGTTAAAACAACAGAAGCGGCCCCGACCGTCATGGCGGCCGAGGACTCGGAGGACATCCGCGAGTTGCTGCGGATTCAACCGGCACGACTCGGCTGCGGGGTGGTCGAGGCCGCCGGCGGGCGCGAGGCCGTGGAAGCCTTGAGTAGTTAGGTAGAACATTGTCCACCGAAAGCCTCCAGGCGCTGGCGGCGCTAATCAGACGGGAGCGCGACACCTTACTCGCCCGGTGGCGGGAGGAGGTGCGGCAGCTCGCCGTGGCGCACGAACTCGACGTGCCGACCTTGAACGACCACATCCCGGACTTACTCGAAGAACTGGCCGACGAGCTGGAGGCGCACACGGACGATTCGATGGTCGGGGAGTTGAAGAAGAACTCAGTCGTTCACGGCTTGGACCGGCTCCGGCTCGGGTTCGACGTCGAGGAGGTCGTGGCGGAATACAACGCCCTGCGCGGCGTCATCCAGGACCTCATCGAAAGGCACGACCTGAGTCTGCGCGGGCCGGTGAACCGCACCATCAACCGCGTCATCGACATGTCCATCGGCCTCGCGGTCAAGACCTACGCCGCGCAAAAGGCCCTGGAGATACAGCAGCGGCGTGAGGAGCACCTGGCCTTCGTCGCGCACGACCTCAGGTCGCCGCTGTCGGCCATCGCGATGGCGGCCAAACTGCTCGAAGCCACCGTCCCCGACGTGGCGAAGGACGAGCGCGCCGCGGCCCTTCTGGAAACGATGCACCGCAACGTCGGCCGCTTAAATTCACTCGTCGTCAAAGTAGTCCAGGAAGAGGCGAACCTGAAGGCGAAGGTGAACGAGAGGGTGGAGCGGCGTGAGGTGGACCTGCGGGAACTGGTCGAAGCGCTCGTCAAAGACCTGCGCCCGCTGGCCGAAGCCTCGAACCTGAATTTGATAAACGACATCCCGGAAGGGCTGACGGCGCTCGCCGACGCCGGCATGTTGTCGCTTATTTTCCAGAACCTCATCTCGAACGCCATCGACTACACCCCGAACGGGGAAGTTACTGTCGGGGCGCGTGCGGGCGAGGCGGCGGACGCCGTCGAATGCTGGGTCGGCGACAACGGCGCGGGGATTCCGGCGGAGCGTTTGGAGAAGGTGTTCGACAAATTGGAGAGCGACCCGAGCAGGCGAAGCGGCATGGGGCTCGGCCTCGCCATCGTCAAGCAGTTCGTCGAAGCGCACGGCGGCCAGGTCTTTGTCGAAAGCCAACCCGGCCGGGGCTCGACGTTCCGTTTCACGATTCCTTCCGGCGCGGAGCAGGGTTAGGAACGACGGCGGGGAGCGGGCGAGGCGCCAGCGAATGAAACCGGGAAGCGGTTTCATGAATACCCCGCGACGTTTAGAAGCTGCGACAGCGCCCGGGGAATATCAGAAATAAAGAGGCCGGGGGCGACATGAGCGCCCCCGGCCTCTTTGTGGTCACGGGTCAGCCGCCGCTTTTTAATGGAACTGAATGTTCCCGCGGCTGATGACACGCAGCGACCTGACCTCGTTCTTCGTACCCGTCACGGACAGGCCGAACGTGTCGAGTGTGCCGGGCTCGCCGTTATCCTGCACCGTCACGGTGAACGTGCAGCCCGTCCCGCACTCGCCTGTGAACCGGACCGTGTTCGGCGCGATTAACTGCGAGTTCAGGACCTTGCCGTTGACGTGCAGGCCGGTCACGTGGTTGACGTAGTTGAAGTGGCCCTTCGCCGCCCCGTCCGTGCAGCCCTTTTCCGGCTGCGAGTTAAAGCCGAAGGTGGCGCGGCCCGTGCCGGTGGCGAGTTGGTTATTCACGTCCGGTTCGGGGACGGGTATCTGCCCGCCGCCCGTCACCTTGGGCGCGCATGTGATCGTGGGAGTGGGCGTCGGCGTGGGGGTGGGCGTCATCCCCGGCGTCGGCGTCGGGGTCGGCGGCGGCACGTTGGCGCCGCAGGCGGAGACCTGGTTGCTATCCAGCGTGACCGCGCCGATGAGCCCGAAGACACTGCCGGACACGCTCGCGTTGAAATTCAGGGTGACGCTGGTGTTGGCGACGATGTTTCCGACGAATTGAGAGCCCGTGCCGATAGTCGCGGAACTGCCGACCTGAAAGAACACGTTCTCACCGCCACGGCAATTCGCAACGCACGGGTTGTTGATCACTATGATTTCCGACGCGACCGAGGTCGTGAGGGTGCTCCCGGTCTGGAAGACGAAGAGCGAATCACACGAGCCCTGCGCGTCGAGAATGAGCGTCCCCGTCAACTGCGCCGATGAATCGAAACAATAGACGCCCGGCGTGAGTGTTCGCCCGCCGAGGTCGGTGCCGGTCAAGTTGGTGTCGCACGGCAAGCCGTCCAGATAATTGTACTCGACCTGGGCATCGGCCAGAGCCTGAGCCGCGACCTCATCACCCAGATGTTGCGCCCCGGTTATGATTCCCGGAGGAAAGCCGGTGATTGCAGTCCCCGGGCTGATGCCCACGTCGCCGTTGACCACGGATAAGCCCGTGCTCGTCACCGCCTGGCCGGCCAGAATGGCGAAGGTCGTCGTCGTGCCCTGCGGCACTCCGCTTTGCGCTGAGGTTGTGGACGTGTTAAGCAGCGGGACGCTCGCCGCGCCCAGAAGTAGCGCGAGCGCCACACCTGCTAAGAGTCTGTAGTTCCTGTGAGTCAATTGAAGGTTCCTTTCGAAGTTGAAGCCCAAGCGGAGTCGCACGATTCTGTCTTACTTCGGCATCACCCTGCGCCTCACGGCATCGAGGCACACCTCCGGCAAACGACATGACTTCATGTCTGCGGCGCTGCCCGCCGCGGCTGAAACAGCACAGCCGTCGGGCAGAGTCCGGCGCTCGCCGGATTAGAACGGGGGCGTGGGAAAAGTGCTTCCGAGGAAAAGGACGTGAGTTCCGAGGACTATACCCGCGTCCGGTCAGGTATAGATGAACGGCTCGCCACTGATAGCGTTACCAGTTTTCTCTCTCGGTGACGCGGGCTTAGTCGGGTAAGCATTTGTTAAGGAATGAGAAGTTGCAGAGTAACCCATCCTAAAGCGGCCGTCCGTGCGTCAGTACACATATAAAGAATTATTCTGAGCCGCCGCCCCTCTTGCCTCCAGGGCGGAACCGTTCCGGGTTATCCAGAAGCGGTTCATGAGTTCCGCTGCAAAGATTGATTCGACCCCCTCATCGCCCGGGGCGGATTCGACGGCCGTGAGCGCCTTCTCTATCCGGTCGCCGGCCCGGCCGGCATCCTCCCGCCGCCAGTCCCCGTCGAGCCGCGCATTCACCCCCGGGTTAAGAGACGAGCGGGCGGTAAAATCTACGAACCGCTCCCGACCTAAGACGGGGGACGTGATTCCGGGATTGATGCGAGGAGAACAGGTGACTAACCGTCTTGAGAGAAGGGAGGCGCGGGGGCGGTCATTAGACGGATTTCATAAGGCGCTAACATCAGCGGGGACTCTTCCGCCGCTGGTTATGCACGCCCTTTTTGACGAAAGCGGACGCACAGGACGCAGCACGGTTTCGTGGATGAAAACTTTCCATCCGTCTGTAGTAAAGCAATACTGATAACGCGGCCCGCTCTTCGGTTGAGACACTCATCAAGGTCAGAGCTTTTGTCATCAGCATTTGTCAGCCCTTTGGCACGGGACTAGCCTGCTGCCCGGCGTCAGTATCAATCCCTCGTCGTTTCAGTTCGTTCTCCCAAACTGCACTTCACCAATGGAGGACACGTCATGCTTCGACAAGATTTTCGCCGGCGTCTCGGCCGCGGCCCGCGTCTATCTGTGGCCACGCTGATACTGATCTGCTTCTCCGTCGCCGCCGAGCCGGCCTACGCCGCGGGCGGCACTTTCTTTGACGGCCTCGACTTCTTCGACACCACACGCTGGCAAAAGGCGGACGGCTGGACGAACGGCGACCCCTTCAACGTCGGCTGGCGCGCCGACCACGTCACCTTCTCCGGCGGCTTCATGACCCTGCAACTCGACACCGCGAACTGTTCGGCGGGATGCAGCAACAGGCCGTACGCCGCGGGCGAATACCGGAGCAGCGACACTTACGGATACGGCAAATATGAGACGCGCTTCAAGGCCGCGAAAGGGAGCGGGCTGGTGACCGCTTTCTTCACCTACACGGGCACAGCCGGCACGGCCAACCACCACGAAATAGACATCGAAATCCTCGGCAAAGATACGACGAAGATGCAGACCAACTACTTCGTCGGCGGCGTCGGCGGCCACGAGGCCATCATCCCGCTCGGCTTCGACGCGTCTGCCGGTTATCACAATTACGCGTTCGTCTGGACGGCCAATAAGATCGAGTGGATCGTGGATGACGTGGTGGTGCACACCGAATACGCCGCCCCGGGCAAGCCGCTGCCGAGTCTGCCCGGCAAGATTATGGCGAACATGTGGGCGGGCACGGGCGTGGACAGTTGGCTCGGGCCCTTCACCTACCCGGGCGCGCCGATTACCGCGAAGTACGACTGGATTCAATACTTCGTACTCTGAGATGTTGACGACGGCCCTCCGCTAGATGCAGGGCTCTCTCGCGGCCGGGAGTTTCGGGAGATAGTTCGGAGTCTAGGGCCTGAATCCTACGTCGTGGCCGCGGCTGAAGACGGGGTCGGGGCTGAGGTCGAGACTGACCTCGCGGCTCTCGCCGTCTCGGCGCGTGATGAGGAGGGTGATGCGCCCGGCGGGGAGGCCGCGCAGGAGGTAGGAGCCGTTCGCGGCGGTGACGGCCAACGCCTTGCCCGCCGCGACGCGGGCGCCGGGGAGAGGGAGGTCGCCGGCGGGGTCGAACCGCCCGTCGCCGTCGCGGTCGAGGTAGACGACGCCGGAGACGGCGCGCTGTGCGGCGAGGGGGATGTCCATGAAGAAGTCTTGCAGCGGCGAGAGCGTCATGGGCCACGAGAGGCGCTCGGGCGCTCGAAAGTCGGCCGGCAGCGACGCCGGGTCTACCTCCAGCGTGTAGCTCCCCGGCGCGAGGTTGCGGAACTCGTAGAGGCCGCTGGCGTCGGTCGTCAACGAGGCCACGTTCGCGCCCCGCAGCAGCACGCGCAGGCCGCGCAGTCCCGGCGCCCCCGCGGCGTCGGTCGCGCCGGCCAGGTACAGGTCGTTGAAGACGCGCCCGCCGACGGAGCCGAAGTTGGAGAGGCCGAAGCTGACGGAGGCGGTCTGCCGGGCGCCGAGCGTCACCGTCTGCTCGGTCGCGGCGCCCGCGCGCAGGCTCACGCCGAGTCTATCCGAGACGAGCGCGACCGTGTGCCCGCCCGGCGCGACGGAGGTGAAGCTGTAGCGCCCGCGCGCGTCCGTCGTCGCGCTCCGGAGGCCGTCGAGCCTCACGGTCAGACCCGCGACGCCCGGCTCCTCCGGGTCGTCGGAGCCGTCGGCGTCGAGGTCGAGGAACGCGCGCCCCTCCACCTTCCCACGGTCGAGTCCTAATAGTTTGGCGAGCCCGAATCCGCCGCCCGGAATGCCGAAGCGGCGGATGAAGGAGAAGGTGAGCGCCGTCCGTCCCTGCCCGCCGTCGAACGCGAAGGAGCGAGAGCCGCTGACCCGGACGGAGTGGGCGGCGTCGAGGCGCGCGACGGCGCTGAAGGTCGTGGTCACGCCGCGCCGCTCGTGGGCGAACGCCGCGCCCGAGTCGTAACGCGACTCGGCGACGAACCGGTAGCGCGCGAGCGCGGCCTGGAACCGCAGGCCGACGGCGGCGTTGCGTGTCCGGGACAGCGCGACGCCTCCGAGCAGCGCGGGGAGCGCGTCGCGGTTGTCGGCGAGGAAGCGCGCGGGGTCTGCCTCGTAGGCTCTCCGCAGCGCGGGCGGGAGCAGTTGCGGGTTGCGCACGACGAGGCCCGTCGCCGTGGGGATGTTGCCCCGGTAATTAAAGAAGCCCGTCGCAGACCATCCGTCGCCGGACAGCCGCAGCTCCTCTCGCAGGCTCAGGCCGCGCTCTAAACGCGAGCCCGCCGCCGTCTCGCGGCTCGCAGTCAGCCCGGCCTCGAACTCGTTCGACCAGCGGCGGTTGAGGCGGGCGCCGTACGCCACGGCGAAATTGCGAGTCGAGAGTTGTAGCAGCGAGGCGAGGCCCGCGCCGGTTTCCACCTCCTGCCCGGAGTAGCGCAGGCCGAGGCGCGACCCGCCGGTGAGTTGAAGGTTCAGGCCGGCGAAGAGAGTCGAGTTGTCGAGCGTGGCCGACTGTGTGAGCGAGGTGAGACGGTTGGCGGCGCGGTTGTAGCTGACGGTCGCGGAGAGGCGCGAGAGCGGGTTCCACGTGACGGCGAGCGCGTCCGCCTTGCGCCCGCCCGTCTGTGCGCCGAGCGCGGCGAGCGGCGAGCGGCGGTCGAACCGCAACGACTCCGCGTAGAGGTTGAAGTCGCCGCGCCGAATCTCGGCGCGCCCGCGCCACGAAAAGCCGTCCCGGGCGTGAGCCGCTTCACCCTCGAAGGTCGTGCGCGCGTCAGGCGCGAAGCGCCCGTCGGCCTGCCACACGAGTCCGCCCCCCTCTTCGCTCGTCCGATTCACCTGCCCGCGCGGCGCGACGAACAGGACGCCGGCGCGCAAGCGCCACGTCCGACCCGCCGCCAGCGGCAGCACGGCGCCGCCCAGGTACCCCTCGGAGTTGTTGAAGAGCGTGAGCGCGGGCCGCGCCACGCCCGCGAACAGTTCGAGGCCGCGCAGGCGAGAGGCTTCGGAGGCGGCGAGATGCGGCCCGCGCATCGTGTAACCGTTGAGGCCGAGCGGCGAGACGTTCAACTCGCTGTCGAGCAGGTCGGAGCGCCAGTTCTTTGAGTCAACGCCGAGCGACACGCGGTCGAGGCCGAGCGTGGCGGCGGGCCGCGCGAGGGCTCGCTCGCCCGCGCCGAAGAACCTGAACACGTCCGCCGCCAGGCGAACCGTCCGGCCGTCCGCCAGCTTGCGGGTGTAGTCGAAAGTCTGCCGCAGCAGCGCCGGCACGCCGCCGAGCGAGGGCGAATAGGTGAGCGCGTAACTGCCCGCGGGCCTCGCCGCGTCACGGCGGCGTCGCTCGGCGCGCGCTCTCATCTCCGCGGGCGAAGGCGCGGGGCGGCCGCGCACCTCGACCACGACGGTGCGGCGCGCGCCGCCGGCGCCCGTAATGATGACCATCGCCTCGCCCTGGGCGACGCCGTTAAAGATGACGGTGCGGCCGCTCGCCTGCGCCGTCACGAACTCCGGATTGACGACGGTGATTCCGGCGACGGGCGTGTCGAACGGGACGGCGCGCGAGCCGCGCACGAAGAGCACGACGCGCAGGGCGGGGCCGCGCCGCCCGTCGAGCGCCTCGGACTGACCGCCGGGGGCGAGAGCCGCGCTGCCCGCGGACGGCAGCCAGTGTGCGACGAGCATCGCGGAGAGCATGAGCGCGCAGGCGCCCTGAAGGCGCCGCCACAGTCCTGTCTGTGGCGGCGCCTCCGGGCGGCTCGTGGGTCGTAATCCTGTGCGCGCCATGTGCGTGTGAGGGTGGCGTTCGTGCGGCGGGAGTCGGTTCTTCCCGGTCGGCTCACCTGACCTCGAACGGAATCTCGTAGACCAGCGAGGCCGGTTCCGCCCCCGCGCGCTCGTACGTCAGCGTCACGACGGCCGTATAGCGGCCGGGCGCGAGGGCGTCGGCCCACGCGGCCCCGAGTTCGCCGCGCTGCCCCGGCATGAACCGCTGCTCGTTTATCCTGCCGCGGCCGGCGAAGCCGCCCGACGCGTCCAGGACCGCGAACTGCCCGCGCAGGCTGACGTGGGCGGTGCTTCGGTTGCGCACGTCGAGCGAAAGCGTGAGCGGCGACGAGGGCGTCGGCGGCTCGGCGCGGCCGCCCGTCACCTCGACGTTGTATTCGGAGCCGCCGAGTGTGCTGAGCATCAGGAGGCCGCGGAAGTTGACGAGCACCGCGGCCGACGCCGTGCCTTCACGAACGGCCCCGGCGGGGCCGTCGGCCGCTTCGATGTCGAAGGTCGGGAGGGTGTAGAAGCCCCCGGCCGCCGCCTGCGGGACGCTGATGACGGCCTTGACGACCGACGCCCCGTGCGGCTCGACGACGAACTCGGCGGGCGAGAACTGCACCCAAGGGGAGGCCGAGCGGGGCAGCGTGCCCGGCCGCCCCTCGACACGCGCGTTCGTGCGCTCGTCGTACCAGTAGTCGCCGACCGAGCAGCGGACGCGCAGCCGCACGCCCGTGTTGTTCGTAATCGTGTAGTCTTTGGAGTAAGTCGCGCCGCTCCTGACCTTCGCCTCCACGAAGGCCGGCGAGATGCCGAGCGACTGCGCGCGCGCGGCCGCCCCCATGCCGGTCACGACGAAGAGCGCCAGGCACAGCAGCGCGGGGAGGTCGGATAGTCTTTGCCGAGTCATTGTGTGGATTCTCGCGGGCGCCGCGGGGCGTTCGGTGGGGTGGAGGGGCCGGGAAGGGCCGCGGGCGAGCCCTTTCCGGCCCCACACGGCTTTAGTTGACGGTGACTGTGTAGATGAATTTCGGGGCCAGCGAGCCGACCACCTTGCCGCCGCCGTTGGCGTTGCTGACGAAGACGCCGACGTAGCGCGTGATGCCCGAGCCGCTGGCGGCCGACGCGCTGACCGTCGTCGCCGAGCCGGCGACGGTCGGGACCGAGGCGACGCCGCCCGCGGAGCCGCCCTCCCGCGCCGCGGACTGGCTGTCGGCGGAGGCGCCGGAATCCTGATAGACCTTGACGGTCGCCGTGGTGCTGGTGAAGCCGGAGAAGGCCGGCGTGACGGTGATGGGCGTCGTGTAGGTCGCGCCGCTCCCCGAAGTGCTGACGCTCACGCCGGCCGCGGCGGCGCCGACCCCGAGGCCGTTGACGTTGCCGAACGAGACGCTGAATGCGCCGGAGCCGTCGTCGCTCACGGCCGCGCCGCCGGAGCCCGTGTTGATAGTCAACGTGACCGCCGTCTCCGCCGTCGCCGTGAGCGTGAGGTTGGAGTCAACCGCCGAGCAGTTGGAGCAGGAGCCCTGCGCCCATGCGTGGTCGGCGGAGACGAGTATCGCCGCGAGGACGAAGAGGATGCGAGCCGGATTCCGAAAGTTCATTGTGATGGGTTCTCCTTCTGAGTGGGTGATGTGGTGTGGGTCGGGCGTCGGGGGCCGTCGGCGGCGCCGTTGCAACGTGCGTGCCGGGACTTGCGGCGACGGACAACCCCGACCCTGACGTGCTATATTTCAACCGTCCGTCGCGGTTCTCACCGCTTGCCCAGGGTAGAATCAACACGCGCGTCACGTCTTCACCGGCGCCTTTTAGTTGACGCGTCATAATCCCGACACACGACTTTTGACGTTCGCCGTCGGCGCGCGACGGCAGAAGGTAATCTACGGATGCACGCACTGGTGATTGACGACGAGCCGCAGGTGCGTGGCTTCGTCGGCCTCGTGTTGAGTGAGGACTGGGAGGTGAGCGAGGCTGAGTCGGCGGAGCGCGCCTTCGAGATGCTGGGCGAGCGCGAGTGGGCGCTGGTCGTCTGCGACGTGATGCTGGGCGGCGAGGACGGGTTCAGCGTCCTGCGCCGGTTCAGGCAGGAGTCGCCCTCGTCACAGGTCGTGCTCATGACCGGGGCCGGGTCGGCGAGCGGGGCGATAGACGCCACGGCGCACGGGGCCTTCGACTACCTGCTCAAGCCGTTCACGATTGACGACCTCAAGGCGCTGTCGCGGACGGTCAAGGAGCGTATCAAGGCGCAGGAGTTGATGGACGGCGACGCGGACGCGGCGGCCCGGGCGCCGGCCGCCGGCGCGGACTCCGGCCTCGTCGGGCGCAGCCGCTCCTTTCTGGAGATTATGAAGCAGGTCGGCCGCGTGGCGCCGACGGACCTCACGGTCCTGCTGGCCGGCGAGTCGGGGACCGGCAAGGAGTTGGTCGCGCGCGCCCTGCACCAGCGCAGCCGACGCGACGGCGGCTCTTTCGTCGCCGTCAACTGCGGGGCGATACCCGCCGAGTTGATAGAGTCGGAACTCTTCGGACACGTCCGCGGCTCGTTCACCGGCGCGGAGCGCGACCGGCGCGGCCTCTTCGAGGAGGCCGACAGGGGGACCATCTTTCTCGACGAGGTCACGGAGACGGCGCCCGCGTTCCAGGTGAAGCTGCTGCGCGTCTTGCAGGAGGGTGAGATTCGCCGCGTGGGCGAGAACCGGACGCGGAAGGTTGACGTGAGGGTAATCGCCGCGAGCAACCGGGACGTGGAGCTGGACGTGCAGGCGGGCCGCTTCCGCAAAGACCTTTACTACCGGCTCAACGCCGTCAAGATTTATCTCCCGCCCCTGCGCGAGCGGCGCGAAGACATCATCCCGCTGGCGGCCTACTTCGCCGGGCGCGTGCGGCTTCTGAGCCCCGCCGCGGCTTTCTCGCCCGAAGTCATTCGCCTGCTGGAGCAGTACCCCTGGCCGGGAAACATCCGGGAGCTGGAGAACGTCGTGGTGCGCGCCGCCGCCCTCTGCCGGGGAGCCATCCGACCGGAGGACTTGCCGGAGCACATATGCGACTACCGCCCGCCGGCCGCCGAGCCTGCGCCCGAGGCCGCGGCCGCCGCCGTTGACGAGACGTGGCCCTCGCTCGCCGAGGCCGAGGGGCTGTACGTGTCGCGCGTGCTCACGCACACGGGCGGCAACAAGCAGGCCGCCGCGCGCATACTCAACATAGACCGCAAACGGGTTGACCGCATCATCAAGCGTCACGAACTCGCCGCGCGCAAGGGCGGCCGCCCGCCGGCGTCCTAGCATAATCGTTAGGTCGTTCGCGGGGGCCGGCGGGCCTGACTCCTGCCCAGACGGCCGAAGCCGCCGGCCCCCGCAGCCGCGGCCGCGCGCCCCTTCCGCGCGCGACCGGAGCCAAACGTCTATCCTTCCCCCCTCGGCTCGTTCACGTTTCCCCCCCTGGTTCGAAGCCATCGCCGGGAGTCGGGTTGACAGGCCCGCCGCCGCGCGGCCGTCGGCCTGTAAGCTCGCGGCGGTAACAGTCTTCACACATCCCGTGTGAGTTTTTGGCGCCGCCGCCGCCGATGACCCGCCCGCACCAGGCGCAGGTCAGGTCGAAAGGGCGGGCGGCATCTCCGTGAACGTTTCCGCATTCCATCAGTAACGTCCCATGTTATTGGTCACGCGCGGCGCTGACGCCTGCCGCGCCTCACGACTCGTGCTAAGCAACGACGGCG
The DNA here is from genome assembly GCA_036387195.1 of Pyrinomonadaceae bacterium. Taxonomy (GTDB): domain Bacteria; phylum Acidobacteriota; class Blastocatellia; order Pyrinomonadales; family Pyrinomonadaceae; genus QHXN01. The sequence continues at coordinate 23,926 of DASVUF010000004.1, forward strand.
CCGCCCGGGCCGCCGGGCGAAAATCGTATGTGTGCGCCGCGAAACGTCGTCTCGGCGCGTCGTGCCGAGGCGGGCAGTCCCATTTCCGGTGAGGCAAAACGGCCACCCGGGCGGGCAAAACGGGACGGCCGCGGCGACGAGGCGTCCGCCGGAGCAAGTTCACCTCAGTAATCAGGGCGAGGCCGGAGCGTGCAGCATGGCACGGCGGGTGCAACCCGGCCGACGCCGGCGAGCACGCAGCCGGCCGGCCGCGCCGTCACCGCGCGGCCGTCACCTCACGGATTAAGAACAGGCTGGATTCGGCAAAGGCGGAGAGGGTGCGGCATCTCTGTGCGGCATATCTTGCGACACGTCGGGGAGAAGCCCATGTCCGGACATGACGAACGTAGAGAGAAGGTTCTCATCGTAGACGACGACGCGGCCATCAGAGAGTTCGTCGCCGAACTGCTCGGCGGCGAGTACGCCTGCACCTCCGTCGCCTCGGCCGAGGAGGCGCTGGCCTGCTGCCGCGAGCGCGAGTACGACCTTGTCCTGAGCGACATCGTGATGGAGGGCATGGGCGGGCTCGACCTCGTGCCGCGCGTCCTGGAACTCGCGCCCGACACGGCGGTCGTCATGATCAGCGGCGTGCAGACCGTCGAGAGCGCCATCCGCGCGATGCGCGCCGGCGCGTTCGACTTCGTCGTGAAGCCGTTCGACATCAACCACTTCGAGGCCGCGGTGCGGCGCGCGCTCGAACACCGCTCCCTGCTGCTCTCCAAGCGCAGCTACGAGAGCCACCTGGAGGCGCTGGTCGCGCAGCGCGCCGAAGAACTGTCACGCGCCTACGACGCGCTGGAAGGCGCATACCGCACCACCCTCAAGGCGCTCACGGCGGCCCTCGAAACACGCGACCACGAGACGCACGGCCACTCGGAGCGCGTCGTCAATTTCTCCCTGCGCCTGGGGCGCGAGATGGGGCTCGACGAGGGGCAGATGCGCTCGCTGGAGTTCGGCTCGCTCCTCCACGACGTCGGCAAGATAGGCGTCCCCGACGCCATCCTCCGCAAGCCCGCGCGCCTGACCGAAGAGGAGTGGCTGAAGATGCGCCAGCACCCGCTGCACGGGGGCGCGATTCTCAAGGGCATAGACTTTCTGGAGGGCGCGGCGCGCGTCGTCGCGCAGCACCACGAGAAGTGGGACGGCAGCGGCTACCCCTTGGGCCTGCGCGGCGAGGAGATAGACCTCAACGCGCGCATCTTCGCCGTCGCCGACGCCTTCGACGCCATCACGAGCGACCGCGTCTACAGGCGCGGCCGCCCGTACGAGGCGGCGGCCCAGGAGTTGGCCCGCTGCGCCGGCGCGCACTTCGACCCGCGGGTGGTCGAAGCCTTCGCGCGAGTCCCGCGCCGCGAGTGGAACGACCTGCGGCGCGCGCGCAAAACTGCGGCCCGCGGCGGCAGCCGTGGCGCTTCGTCGCGTCCGAGAACCCGGCCGGCGCGCGCGGACGTGCGCGCGCCGGCCGACGCCCTGAGGCGCCGCGGTGGCGGTGCCCGCGCCGCGTCCCGCTGAGACTACGCCGGCCTCACGCGCCGGCAGGAGGTGAGCCAGATGGTCGAGTTACCACAACAGTCCGCGCACCCTCAACTCGCGCCCGGCGTCTACCTTCCCGAAGAGCAGGACAGGCGCATCCTGATAGTGGACGACGAGGCGATGCTCCGCTCGCTGCTGTCGGCGCAGCTGTCGGAGCTTTACCTCTGCGACGTCGCCGCCAACTACAACGAGGCCATGTCGCTCCTCGGCCGGCAGGCGTACTCGCTCGTCATCACGGACCTCATCATGCCCGGGCTCGGCGGCATCGAGCTGCTGCGCGAAGTCGTCGCGCGCTTCCCCGACACGGCCGTCATCATCATCTCGGGCGTGGACCGCTCGCAGCGCGTGCTCGACGCGCTGCGCCAGGGCGCGTCCGACTACCTGATAAAGCCCTTCGACTGCGACGCGCTGGAGTTGTCGGTCGAGCGCGCCCTCGAACGCCGCGCGCTCGTGCGCGACGCGCGCCGGTACAAGCGCGACCTCGAACGCAGCAACGCCGAGCTGCGCGAGACGAACGCGAGGCTCGAACGGCTCCAGGCGCAGATAGTCCAGTCCGAGAAGATGGCCTCGTTGGGCCAGCTCGCCGCCGGGGTGGCGCACGAGCTGAACAACCCCTCCGGGTTCATCCACGGCAACATGCAGATGCTCGGCGAGTGCGTGGGGGGGCTGGAGCGCCTGCTCGCCTTCTACGACGGCGCGCGGCTCGCGCCCGAGGACGAGGCCGCCGCGCTCGCCGTCAAGGCCGAGGTGGATTACGAGCACACGCTCGGCGACCTGCACTCGATAGTCGCGGACTGCCGCGACGGGGCCGAGCGCATCCGCGACGTGGTGCAGAACCTGCGCACCTTCTCGCGCCTCGACGAGGCCGAGTTCAAGAAGGTGGACATCCACGAAGGGCTCGACTCGACGCTCCGGCTGCTGTCGCGCTACTTCAACTCGGGCGCCATCACGCTGCGGCGCGATTACGGGCGGCTGCCGCCCGTGGACTGCTACGCGGGCCAACTCAACCAGGTCTGGATGAACCTGCTCGCCAACGCCGCGCACGCCGTCAAGGGCGGCGGCTCGGTGTCGGTCGAGACGGAGAGCCGCGGCGAGTCCGTCGTCGTGCGCGTCCGCGACACGGGCTGCGGCATCGCGCCCGAAAGCCTCCCGCGCATCTTCGACCCGTTCTTCACCACCAAGCCCGTGGGCGAAGGCACGGGCCTCGGCCTGTCCGTCACCTACGGCATCGTCGAGCGCCACGGCGGGCGCATAGAGGTCGAGAGCCGCCCCGGCGAGGGGACTGTCTTCACCGTGACCATCCCGGTCGAGGCGCGGCGCGGCGCGCATCAGGAGGCGGCGACTTCGGGGGACGCCGAGCCCGCCAGTGGGTAACGAGAAGGGGCCTGTTACGTGAGCCATAAAATACTGCTTGTTGACGACGAGCCGGCCAACCTGCGCCTGCTCGAACGTCTCTTCCGCCGCGACTACGGAGTGCTGACCGCCGCGTCGGGCGAGGACGCCCTGCGGCTGCTCTCGCAGCACGACGTGGCGCTCGTCATCACGGACCAGCGGATGCCGGGCATGACCGGCGTCGAGCTGCTCGTGCGCACGGCCGACATGCGCCCGCACATGGTGCGCATCATCCTCACGGGCTACACCGACATGGGGGCGCTCGAAGACGCCATCAACCGCGGCCAAATCTACCGCTACGTCACGAAGCCGTGGGACAACGACGACCTCCGCCTGACAGTCGCACAGGCTTTGAAGCATTACGAGGCTAACAGGTCGCGCTTTGAGGCCGAGGGGGCTAACAGGCGACTCGCGGAGCGCCTGCGCGCGATGACGGAGGGCGTCGTGCGCGCCATCGCCGACATGCTCGAAGCGAAAGACCGCTACGTCTACGGGCACGCGCGGCGCGTCGGCGGCTACGCCTCGGCCGTCGGCCGGCGCATGCGCCTGGGCGTCCCCGCGCTCGAACAGCTCTCGCTGGCCGCCCTCCTGCACGACGTGGGCAAAATCAGCACGCCCGACTCCGTCCTGCTCAAGCCCGCCGCGCTCACGGAGGAGGAGCGCGCCGTCGTCCGACTTCACTCGGAGCGCGGGGCGCGTCTGCTCGCCGCCGTGCCCGGGATGGAGGAGGTCGCCGCGGCGGTGCGTCACCACCACGAGAACTACGACGGGACAGGCTACCCCGGGGGGCTGGCCGGCGAGCGGATACCGCTCGCCTCGCGCGTCATCCGCGTCGCCGACGCCTACGACGCGATGACCAGCCCGCGCCCCTTCCGCGACGCCCTCGGCCACGACGACGCCCTGCGCGCGCTGACCGAAGGCGCGGGCGCGCAGTTCGACCCGGAAGTCGTCGCCGCCTTCTGCGGGCTGGAAGCGCTGGCGAAGATACGCGCCGCCGTGACGCACGGGGCCTGCTGCTCACAACATCTTCCCGCGACGCCGCCGCGCGCCCCGCGGGGGTTCGCGCCGGAGGAGTTGGCGAGGGCGGTCAGGGCTGAGCCGATGCTGGCCGCCTCCGTCCTGCGCGCGGCCAACGGCCCGCGCGGCGCCGTAGAGCCGGTGGCGGGCATACAGGCGGCCTGCGCCCGCGTCGGCGAAGACGCGCTGCTGGCCTTCGCGCAGGGTCACGCGGGCGTGAGTGTCAGATACGAGGCGCGGGCGCTGCGCGACCACTCGCGGCGCTGCGCCGCCGCCGCGAAGCTGTTGGCGGAGAAGACGGGCGTGCTCGACCCAGAGGAAGCCTACACGGTCGGGCTCCTCCACGACCTCGGCGAAGCCCTGCTCCACACGCTCTTCCCCGAAGAGATGGAGCAGATCGTGTGGCTCGGCGCCGTCGGCGCGCGAGCCGACCGGGAGCGCGCGGCCTTCGGAGTCGAGCACGGGCAGGTCGGCCAGTGGATGCTCGAAGCCTGCGGCCTCCCGCCGGCGCTTACCTTCGCCGTCCAGACTCACCACGAGGCCGTCCGCAGCAACGACCCCGCGGCCCTCCTGCTGCACGTCGCCGACGCCGTGGCGGACGCGCCCGACTCCTGCGAGCTGGCGGGCCTCGACGCGCCCGGCGCGGATTGCCTGACGCCGCTCGGGCTGAGCCGCGCCGACCTCGCGCGCGTTCACGAGTCGGTCAACGAGCTGGTCGGCGAGAGATTCGACGGCGTGGCCGCGTGACGCGCGCGCCCGCCGGCCGGGTCGCAGGAGACGGGGCTTTAGTAAGCCGACCGAACGAAACGCCCGCGCTTTTTGAAAGACGCGGGCGTTTCGCCTGGGGAGAGTGGCCGGCGCGTTCGCCCGGCTTAGCGAGTTCTTATGCCCTCGCGGGCTCCGGCTGCGTGCGGGAGTCGCCGCCCGGGCCTTCGGCGCAAAGTTTGGCGTACACGTCGGGGTAGAGTTTCTGCGCGCAGGGCGGGCACATGCTGTGGCTGAATTCGGCCTCGGAGTGCTGGCTGATGTAGGCTTCCATCTGCGTCCAGTAGCCCTGGTCGTCGCGGATGTTTTTGCACGAGGCGCAGATGGGCAGCAGCCCGCTGAGGGTCCTGACCTTGGAGAGCGCGGCTTCGAGCTCGCGTATGAGCCTCCCTTTCTCTTCGGCCTCGCGGTTACGCTCTTCGAGGGCGTCGCTTAACTGCCGGCCGTTCTCCTCCAGTTGCCGGTTCGCCGCCGCCAGCTCCTCGGTGCGGGCGTGAAGCGTCGCATAAAGCTCGACCTCGCTGTAGATGGTCGAGAAGGAGCCCGAGGTCTGCTGGGCGCGCATCACCGCGTAGCCGAGGACGAAGAAGCCCGCCGCCGAGACCGCGTGCGCGAGCCACCACATGTGGTTCCACGGGCGGCCGAGGAGGAAGGCGGCCGACGCCTGTATGAAGAGCAGGAGCGCGAACATGTGATACCACATTAAAAGCTTGCGGATGCCCCTTATTAACATCAGCAGCACCGAGGCGATGAGGATGACCAGCGACGCCGCCTCTATGGCCTTCACCTGCGGGATGGAGAAGGTGGTGTGCGAGCCGAACGCGTAGACGGACAGTCCGACGGCGAGGAGGAGCAGGATGTGCGGCCACCAGCGGCTCGCTTTAGTCCTGACGTCGGCGCCGTCCGCCCCGCGCTTGAAGCGCAGCAGTCCCACGAAGAGGTAGCCGGCCATCGCGAGCCGCGAGATGGGCCCGAATATCAGGAAGAGCGTCAGGCAGTGCGCGCTCGCGCGCGACATGATGCCGTGCGGGGCGTAGAGCAGGACGAAGCTCAGGAAGGCCAGCGTCACGAACCGCAGGAACGGCTCGCCGCTCTTCTTGTAGTTCTGGTAGGCGACCCAGGTGACGAAGGCCGAGATGGCGAGCGCGAAGGCGATGGCGACCTCGTGGAAGAGGATGGCGGTGGCCTTGAGCTGTGGGTCGCCGAACGTCTGCAAATAGGCGATGGCGGCGAGGGGGGCGGAGGCGGCCAGCAGGATGACCAGAAACTTATAGGTGTTGACGCCCCAGTCCAGCAAGGCCGTTCTGATAACGCCGTTCGTCGTCGGGCTGCTCATGCTCTTCAGGCTCCTTCGGGTCTGCTTATACGATTCGGGTAGTGGCCGCGCGCTACTCCCGGCGGCCGGAGGGGGAGCGCCCTGGCGGCGCCGGCCAGCTCCAGCGCCATGCGCATGCCCTCCTCGCTCCAGGGCTTCTTCAGGAAGAGTTGGATTACGCCCGCGCCGAGTTCGCCGATGAAGCCGCCCACGCCCGCCGCCCCCGTTAACATCACGCGGAAGCAGTCGGGCTGCGCCGAGGCGACTTCCTGCAGGAAGACCGAGCCGTTGGTCTCGGGCATCCGGTAGTCGCTCAGGACGATGTCAAAACTGAGGTCGGCCAGCGCCCGTCGCGCCTCGCCGACCGTCAGCGCCGTTCGCACGTCGTGGTCGCGGCCGAACATCTGCCTGAAAATGTCCAGACACGGGGCCTCGTCGTCCAGGTAGAGAATTGACAATCGCTCGCGGTGAATCATTTGGAGTCCTCGGTAGGGGGGACGCTGAGACTTGCCGCCCGGCCTGCCTTATTCATCGGCAACCGGCGTTCCACCTGAGGGCTGTCGGCCCCCGCGGTTTTAAGGAAAATTCGGGCAAAGATGAGGGGGCGCGTCGGGGCTCTGCGCCGGCGCCGCGGGCTCTGGGCGCTGGTGGTGAGCCATTCTGCCCCCCAGTGTCCCATTACGCCCTGGCCCTCAGGCGGGTGACGTCAAGGCGCGTGCCTGCGGGCGCGGGTGACGGGCACGTCCCTCGGCCGCGGCCCGCCGGCGCCACAAATAATTTAGCTTGCGCTCCTTCGGCGCGCACAGTAATATTGCGCCCGCGAATCCAGCGAGTCTTAGGCCGTTTGCCCACAGGGGGTTGCCCGCCGTTCTCACAACTCTTCATTTCGCCCGGCAGGGACGGGCGGCGTGGAGACTCGGCCAAGCCCTTAACCCCCCGGTTCGCAGCAATACCTGTCCTTACATTCGTAGCTGTAATTATTTTAACGGCCCCCGACTGCCTGCCGCCCACAGCAGGAGTTGACTATGTTATTACCTGAAACCTCACAAACCATCCTGGTCGTCAACGACGACCCCGACCACCTTGACATGATGCGCCTTCTCCTCGAGAAGGCGGGCTACCGGGTCGTGACGGCGCCGGACGGGCGTGAGGGGGTTCACCTCGCCTCGACCCTGAACCCCGATCTCGTCATCAGCGACGTAAACATGCCCGTGCTCGACGGCATCGAGCTGTGCCGCCGCCTTCGCGCCCAACCCGGCACGCGCCTGCTGCCGATTATGCTGGTCAGCGCCGAACGCATGGGCAGCACAAACGCCGTCGAGGGGCTGCGCGCCGGGGCGGACGATTACCTGGAGGCCCCTTACGACCCGATGCGCATGGTCGCGAAAGTCACGCGCCTCCTGGAGCGCAGGCGGGCCGAGGAGCGGCTCAGGCACAGCGAGCGGCAGTTGGCCGAGGCGCAGCGGCTGGCCCGAATCGGTAACTGGGAATGGGACATACGGACCAACACGGTGGTCTGGTCCGACGAGCTGTACCGCGTCTTCGGCCTTGAGCCGCAGGAGTTCGGCGCCACTTACGAGGCGTTTCTGGAGAGGCTGCACCCGGACGACCGGCAGGAGGTGATGTCCATCACCGAGAGGGCGCTTGAGCGGCCCGGGCCCTTCACCCACTACCACCGCGTGATTCTGCCGGGCGGGAGCGTGCGCATCCTGCACAACCGCGGGGAGGTGATAGTGGGCGAGGACGGGCGCCCGGTGCGCATGTTCGGCACGGAGCAGGACGTGACGGAGCGCAGGCAGGCGGAGGAGCAGTTGGAGAGGTCGAACGAACAGTTGCGTTCTCTCTCGGTGCGCCTACAGGCGGTGCGCGAGGAGGAGAGCATCCGCATCGCCCGCGAGATACACGACGAGTTGGGCGGCGCGCTGACCGGCCTGAAGATGGACTTATCCTGGATAAGCAAAAGGCTCGCGGGGGAGTGCCCGGCGGCCGTGCGGCAGAAGCTCCAGTCGGCGCTGGAGCTTATAGACGAGACAGTCGTCAAAGTCCGCAACATTTCGACCGAGCTGAGGCCGTCCGTGCTGGACGACCTGGGCCTCGCCGCGGCGATAGAGTGGCAGGCGCGGGAGTTCGAGAAGCGAACCGAGATACGGTGCGAAATAGTCTCGCTCCACGAAGACATAACATTCAGCCCGGAAAAGTCTACGGCAGTCTTCCGCATCTTTCAGGAGATACTGACCAACGTCTCCCGGCATGCTCAGGCGAGCCGCGTGGAGGTGCGCATGACGGGGCAGGGCGGCGACTTGCTCCTGAAAGTCTCGGACAACGGCAGGGGAATCGAGGAGGGTAAAGTCGCCGAGGCCACGTCCATCGGGCTGCTGGGCATGAGGGAGCGCGCCATGATCTTCGGCGGGCAGGTTGACGTCGCGGGGGTCGAGGGGCGCGGCACCACCGTCGTCGCTCGCATCCCTCTCGGGTGATTCCGCGCGAAACGCAGATTGCAGGAAGGGGCGCCATGAAGGTACTCATCGCCGACGACCACGCCGTCGTCCGGCGCGGGTTGACTCAACTCCTCGCGGACGAGTTCCCCGACCTGTCGGCGGGCGAGGCGCAGGACGCGGGCGAGGTCTTTAAACTAGTCCGCGAGCAGGACTGGGACATCATCATCCTCGACATCAGCATGCCGGGCAGGAGCGGGCTCGAAGTCCTCAAGGAGTTGAAGCAGCAGCGCCCAAGGGTGCCCGTCCTCGTCCTCACCTCTCACCCCGAAGAGCAGTACGCCGTCCGGGTGCTGAAGGCGGGCGCCGCCGGCTACATGACGAAGGAGAGCGCGCCGGAGAGCCTGATAGAAGGCATCAGGAAGGTGACGGCGGGCGGCAGGTACGTCAGCCCCAGGCTGGCCGAGCTGCTCGCCGCCGCCGTCGGGGCCGAACTGGGGAAGCCGCCGCACGAAAGTCTGTCCGACCGCGAGTATCGCGTGCTGTGCCTGGTGGGCGCGGGCAAGACGGTCGGCCAGATTGCCGCCGAGCTGTCGCTGAGCGTGAAGACGGTCAGCACCTACCGCACAAGACTCCTCGAAAAGATGGGGATGAAGACCAACGCCGAGCTGACCCACTACGCCATCAGGAACGGCCTGGCCGATTGACGCACTGCCGCGGCGCGCGCGCCCCCTGCGCGCTTCGCGCTCGGGCGCCGCCTCACCCGGGACGACCGGGCGGCGGCGTTCGCGCGTGTAGGACAACGACCGACAGGAAAATCAGACCAGCTCTCACCCGAAAATCGGATGGACGCCGATTCCGCCCGCGCCCGCGGAAAAGTTACCCTACCGCAGCTTCAAAACCCGACGAGGCGCTCAACGATGATGTTCTTTATTGCTGACGATTCAGGGCCGGTGCGCGAGCGGTTGATAGACCTCCTGTCCGAAGTAGACGGGGCGGAGGTTATCGGGCAGGCCGCGAACGTCGGCGACGCCGTCGAGGGCGTCCGCCGCCTCAAACCTCACGTCGTGATTTTGGACATCCAGATGCCCGGCGGGAGCGGCATCGACGTGCTGAAGGAGATCAAGCGGGAGAGCCTGCCGCCCCTGGTGTTGATGCTCACGAACCACGCCTCACCGCAGTACAGAAAAAAATGTCTGGAGTGGGGCGCCGATTTTTTTCTGGACAAGTCGAGGGACCTGGAATGTTTACTCACGATTTTCAGGAACTTGGTCCGGCAATCCGCGGCGAGGGTCGCGGGGACGGGCTCGGCCACATGAGGGCGGATTGCGCGGACGCGGGGCGCCCGATGACGGAGCAGCCGGGGGAGATGCGGGACTACGCCGAGAGCATCGTGGATACGGTGCGCAAGCCCCTCGTCCTTCTGGACCAGGACCTGCGCGTGAAGATGGCCAACAGGGCCTTCTACACGACCTTCGGGGTGACGAAAGAGGAGACGGAAGGCGCCGCGCTCTACAGCCTCGGCGACGGCCAGTGGGACGTGCCCGCGCTGCGGGCGCTCCTGGAAGGGGTGCTGCCGCGCGATTCGCAGTTTCAGGATTTCGAGGTGAGTCACGAGTTCCCCGGCATCGGCCGCAGGGTCATGCTCCTGAACGCGCGCCGGCTCCGCGACGCCGACCCGCGCCCGGGGACGATACTGCTCGCCTTCGAGGACGCGACGGAGCGGCTGCGGGCGGCCGAGGCGCTGCGCAAGAGCGAGGAGCGGTTCAAGCTCGTCGCGCGCGCGACCAACGACGCCATACGCGACTGGGACCTGCTGACGGGCCAAGTCTGGTGGAACGAAGCCTTCTACGACGCCTTCGGCTACCGCGCCGGCGAGGTGAGCCCCGGGCCGGAGTCGTGGACGGACAGGATACACGGGGACGACGCGGGGCGGGTGAGCCGCGGCGTGCGCGAGTTGCTCGAAGGCGGCGGCGACGGCTGGGCCGACGAATACCGCTTCCGGCGCGCCGACGGCTCCTACGCCGTCGTCTTCGACCGCGGCTACGTCGTACACGACGGCCAGGGCAGCCCCGTCCGCCTGCTCGGCTCGATGATGGACATCACCGAGCGCAAGCAGGCCGAGGCGAAGCTGGCCGTCTACGCCACGAGGCTCGAGCGGAGCAACCGCGAGCTTCAGGACTTCGCCTCCGTCGCCTCGCACGACCTGCAGGAGCCGCTGCGCAAAATCCGCGCGTTCGGCGACCGGCTGGCGGCGAAGTGCGGCGTGTCGCTGGGCGACGGCGGGGGCGACTACATCAGGAGGATGCAGAGCGCCGCCGGGCGCATGCAGACGCTTATCAACGACCTGCTGATGTTCTCAAGGGTCGATTCCAAGGCGCGGCCCTTCGTCGAGGTGGACCTCGGCGTCATCGCGCGCGAGGTGGTCGCCGACCTCGAAGTCCAGATCGAGCAGGCGGGCGCGGCGGTCGAAGTCGGCCGCCTGCCGTCGGTCGAGGCCGACCCGCTGCAAATGCGACAGTTGTTGCAGAATCTCATCGGCAACTCGCTGAAGTACCGCCGGCGGGACGCGAAGCCGGTGGTCAAAATCTACGGCGAGGCTTCGGAGGACGGCGGCCCGCACGGGGTCGGGGCCGACGGCCGGCGCTGCCGGATTTGTGTGGAGGACAACGGCATCGGCTTCGACGAAAAGTACCTCGACCGCATCTTCACGGTCTTCCAGCGGCTGCACGGCCGCACGGAGTACGAGGGCACGGGCATCGGGCTGGCGGTCTGCCGGAAGATAGTCGAGCGCCACGGCGGGGGCATCACGGCCCGCAGCGCGCCGCAGAAGGGCTCCGCCTTCGTCGTCACCCTGCCGGTAAGGCAGCCGAGGGAAGGAGCCGCGAGTTGAGCACGGAGCGCAAGCCGATAACCATCCTGCTGGCGGACGACGACGAGGACGACCGCCTGTTGACGAAGGAGGCGCTGGCGGAGAGCAGGCTGGCGAACGACCTGCACATGGTGGGCGACGGCGAGGAGTTGATGGACTACCTGTGCCGGCGCGGCGACTACGCCGCGCTTGAGGACTCGCCGCGGCCGGGCCTCATCCTGTTGGACCTCAACATGCCGAAGAAGGACGGGCGCGAGGCGCTCAGGGAGATAAAGTCCGACCTCACCCTGAGGCAGATTCCCGTCGTCGTGCTGACGACCTCAAGGGCGGAGGAGGACATCTACCGCACCTACGACCTGGGCGCGAACTCCTTCATCACCAAGCCGGTGATGTTCGAGTCGCTTGTCCGCGTGATGAAAGACCTCGGAAAGTACTGGTTCGAAATCGTCGAGCTGCCCGCCGAGGACGACGGAGGTTGAGAACGCCCGCCGGGCCGCCCCGCGCCCCACGCCGAGAACGACGAAGACGACTTCGCCCCCGCCACGAGCCCGCCCCGCGGACGCCCCCGCAGCCGCGGCCGACGAAGCCTCCACGCGGCCGGGCGCGGCGGGCGCGACCGCGCCGCCCCGCTCGGCGACCTGACCGGGCAGACCGAAACGATTTGACGGCCCCTGATAATAAATTGATGGGCGGGCCGCGAGGCCGCTCGGGAAGTAACGAATACCTTACCGCTCTGTTCTTCCATGACTTCAGGATTTGCGATGTACGACAAAGTGATAAAAGTACTGCTCGTCGAGGACGATGAGGACGACTATATTTTCACCCGCGACCTGCTCGAAGAGATCGGGCCAGGGAAGTTCGAGCTGACGTGGGCCGCCACCTACCAGGAGGCTTTGGAACTCATCAGGCGGAGCGGGCACGACGTGTGCCTGATAGATTACCGCCTCGGCGAGCGCAACGGGGTGGACCTGTTACGGACGGCGCACGCGGGCGGCTGCCGGACGCCCGCCATACTGCTGACGGGGCAGGACGACGGCAACGTTGACCTCAAGGCGATGGGCGCCGGCGCGGCCGATTACCTGATTAAGGGGCAGATAGACAGGGCCGCCCTCGAACGCTCCATCCGTTACGCCGTCGAGCGGTCGAAGACGCTCGAAGCGCTCCGCGCCAGCGAGCAGAAGTACCGACAGATAGTTGAAACCTCGATGGAGGGCGTCTGGCTTCTCGACGCCGAGGCGCGGACGGTCTACGTCAACCGGCGGATGGCCGAGCTGCTCGGCTACGCGGCGCACGAGATGCTCGGCCGCCCGCTCTACGACTTCATGGGGCCGGAGTCCCGGCCCGCGGCCGAGCGCGGGTTCGAGCGGCGGAGGCGCGGGGCGGCCGAGCAGCAGGAGTTTCGTTTCCGCCGCAAGGACGGCGAAGACCTCTGGACGATAGTCTCCACGAACGCGATGTTCGACGCGTCGGGCAGGTTCGTCGGCGCGCTCGGCATGGTCGCCGACATCACGGAGCGCAAGCGCGCGGAGGACGCGCTGCGCGAGAGCGAGGAGCGCTACCGCCTCCTCGTCGAGCTGTCGCCCGACGCGGTGACAATCGCCTGCGACGAAAAGCTGGCCTACGTGAACGCGGCCGGGGTCAAACTCTTCGGCGCCGCCAGCGCCGAAGAGTTAATCGGCAGGCCGGTCTGGGACCTGGTCCACCCGGACTACAGGGAGATGGTCTCCGGGCGCTTCCGCAAGACCGTCGAGGAAAGGGAGATTAGCCCGCTCGTCGAGCAGCAGCTCGTGCGGCTCGACGGCGAAGTCATAGACATCAACGTCACGAGCATCCCGTCCAGTTACCAGGGGCGGCCCGCGGTGCAGGCCATCATCCGCGACATCACGGAGAGCAAGCGGGCGGAGGCGGCCCGCTCGCGGCTGGCGGCCATCGTCGAATCATCCGAAGACGCCATCATCGGCAAGATGTTGAACGGGACGATCACGAGCTGGAACAGGGGCGCGGAGAAGCTCTACGGCTACAGGGCGGAGGAGGCCATCGGCAGGCACATCTCGCTTCACGTCCCGCCCGAACGGCTCGACGAGGTGCCCGCGATACTCGAAAGCATCCGGCGGGGCCAGAGCGTCTCGGTCTACGAGACAGTCCGCGTTAAGAAGAACGGCGAGGCGATTCACGTCTCGCTCACCGTCTCGCCGATTCGGGACGCCGCCGGCGAAATCACGGGGGCGTCCTCGGTCGCCAAGGACATCACGGAGCGGAAGCGCGCCGCCGAGGCGCTGCGCGAGGCCGACCAGCGCGCCATACGCGAGTACGAGCGCCTCCTGGAGCGGGTCGCGTCCCTGGCCCAGACGCTCGGCACCGCCCGCGACCTGATGACCATCTACCGCGCGCTGGCCGATTTCACCGTCGCGTCAATGCCCTGTTCCGCCCTCTTCCTCTCCCTTTACGAAGAGGCCGAGGCGACCCGCCGCGTCGTCTACCTGTGGTACGGCGGGGGCGAGCGCGACCCTTCGGAGCTGGGCTCCCTGCCGGTCGGGGACGGCCCGGCGGGGCGCGCCATCAAGACCGGCAGCATCGTCGTGCAGGACGACTACGAGGGCGCGCTTAAGGGCCGCAGCGTCGTCGCCAGCGGGTTCGACGACGACCCGCGCGCGCCGCAGTCGGCGCTCATCGCGCCGATGACGATTATGGGGCGCACCGTCGGGACGGTCGAGGTGCAGAGTTACGACGCGTCCGCCTACACGAGCGAGCACCTGACGGCGATGCGCCTGGCGGCGAACCTCGCGGCCGGGGCGATAGAGAACGTGCGGCTGCTTGAGCAGGAGCGCGAGAGCGCCGCACAGTTACAGCAGTCGCAGAAGATGGAGGCGGTGGGCCGCCTCGCGGGCGGCGTGGCCCACGACTTCAACAACCTGCTGACGGCCATCACGGGCTACAGCGACCTCAGCCTGCGCCGCCTCAAGCCGGAAGACCAACTGCACCGCAACATCGGGGAGATTAAGCGCGCCGCCTTCCGCGCGGCCGACCTGACCCACCAGCTACTCGCCTTCAGCCGCAAGCAGGTCTTGCAGCCGAGGGTGCTCGACCTGACGGCCGTAGTCTCGGAGATGGAGAAGATGCTCCGCCGCCTTATCGGCGAGGACATCGAGCTGCTCTACGACCTGGGCCCTTCGCTCGGCAGGGTCAAGGCGGACCCCGGACAGCTCCAGCAGGTCTTGCTCAACCTCGCGGTGAACGCCAGGGACGCGATGCCCGGCGGCGGCAAGCTGACCATCCAGGCCGCGAACACCTACCTCGACGGGGGCTACGCCGGGCAGCACGTGGCCGTCGTGCCCGGGCGCTACGTGATGCTCGCCGTCAGCGACAACGGGTGCGGGATGGACGAGGCGACGCGCGCGCGAATCTTCGAGCCCTTCTTCACCACGAAGCAGCAGGGCAAAGGGACCGGGCTCGGGCTCTCGACCGTCTACGGCATCGTCAAGCAGAGCCAGGGGAACATCTGGGTCTACAGCGAGGTGGGGCAGGGCACGACCTTCAAGATTTACCTGCCGCGCGTTGATGAAGAGGCCGAGCCCCTCCGCCCGGCGGAAAAGGTGGAGGCCCTCGCCGAAGGCACGGAGACCATCCTGCTCGTGGAAGACGACGAGCTGGTGAGAGGCATCGCCCGCACGATTCTGCGTCAGGCGGGATACACGGTTCTGGACGCGGCCGACGGCGAGTCGGCGCTCGGCGTCTGCCGCCGGCACGGGGGGACGATTCACCTGGCGCTCACGGACGTGGTGATGCCGGGGATGAGCGGCCGCGTCGTGGCCGACCGTCTCAGGGAGCTGCGGCCCGGCCTGAGCGTCCTCTTCATGTCCGGCTACACGGAGGAGGCCATCGTCCACCACGGCGTGCTCCACGAGGGCGTGAACTTCTTAGAGAAGCCCTTCACCCCCGACGCGCTGACCCGCAGGGTGCGCGAGGTGCTGAGCGCGTCGCGGCCCGACGCGGCCCGGCCGCCCGCGTGAGTTCTACCGTCTTGCCCACGGAGCCGCCGGCGCGGTCAAGCTTTCCGCCGCCTGCATCCGCATAACTCTCACAGTCAGTTCGACTCGTCCGGCGGACGGGCGCGGCGGCGTATGCGCGCGCGCTATCGCAACCCCGCGCCCGTCGCGACGTTACCGGCCGCCGCGGCTGCGCGCCCGAGTCGTCGAACTAACCTCTAAATTTTCCTTCGGAAAGGAAGCTCCCCCGCATGCGTCGAATACTACGAAACTGCTGCCTCACCCTCACGGCGCTCGCCTGCGCCGCCGTCGTGTCTCTCGGGCAGGACTCGCGCCCCGCCGCGCAGCCCGCCGCGCCCCCCGCGGCCGACGTCGCCGACCCGCTCGCGCGCGTGCTGGTCGCAAAGGGCGTCATCAGCGCCGACGAGGCGCGCGCAATCGCGGCCGGAAGCACGCCCGCCGAGCAGCGCGACCGCCTCGCAACGCTCCTGCGGGATAAAGGGCTAATCTCGCCCTCCGAGTATGAGGCCGTGCGCCCGACTCAGGTGACGCACGCCGCCGCGGCTCCGGCTCAGACCATCTCGCGCGAAGCCGCCGCGCAGAACACGGAGAATCGGCAGCCGCAAAGCCCGGCCGCGCGGCCGACGACGCCCGCCGCCCCGGGCGTCGTCGCGGCGGTCACGCCCCTGCGCGTGCTGCAAGTAGACCCGCCAAGGCGCGAGGGGCTGATACCCGACATCAAGCTCGGCGCGGGCGCGCGCCTCAAGCCCTACGGGTTCTTCAAGGCGAGTCTCGTCCACGACACCTCAAGCCCCGGCGGCAACGACTTCCCGCTGCCCCTCTTCCTCGGCGACACGGGGCCGGGCGGCTCGCCGGAGTTCCACATCAAGGCGCGCGCCTTCCGCATCGGCGCGAACTTCGAGTGGCTCGACCCGGCGCCGCGCACGATCATCACGGGCCGCGTCGAGTTCGACTTCGAAGGCGACTTCCCCCGCGCGACCAACCGGAGCATACCGACGATACGTTCGAGCCAGCCGTCCCTGCGTCTCGCGTGGGCGCGCATTGACCGCGCGCTCACGGAGAAGTCAACGGCCTTCGCCCTCTTCGGCCAGGACTGGACGCCGTTCGGCTCCTCGACCGTCCCGAACACCGTCGAGACGACCGTCTTCCACGCCGGCTACGGCAACATCTACGGGCGCGCCCCGCAGTTCCGCTTCGGCCTCAACTACAACGCGGGCGGCGCGCGCTCGCTGAAGTTTCAGCCCGAGTTCGCGCTCGTCCTCCCCGCCTTCGGCAACACGCCGGCCAACGTCGCCGACCAGCTCGGCTTCGGCGAGCGGCAGGGCGCCGACTCCGGCCGGCCCGAGATTCAGGGCCGCTTCGTCACGCAGTTCCAGCTCGACCGCTCGCCGGGCGTCGCGCCCGCGCAGTTCGTCGTCAGCTTCACGCAGGCGCGGCGCACGGCCGTCGTCCGCGCGGCCGACGTGCCCGCGGCCTTCCGCGCCGCCTTCCCCGCGGGGGCCGAGGTCGGAAGCGACCGCTACGGCTACACGGCCGAAGTCCAACTGCCGACCGACTTCGTCACCGTCGTCGGCAAGTACTACAGCGGCGCGGACCTGCGCTTCTACCTCGGCGGGCAGTTGTTCTCCACCTTCAACGACACGGCCGGCCTGACGGGGGTCATCGCCGCGCCTTCCATTGACGGCTCCTCGACGGTCGTTTTCGGCTTCGAGGACGGCGCGCCCGTCGTCGCGCCGCAGCGGCCCGTGCGCGGGCAGGGCGGGTTCATCAACCTGGGCTTCCCGCTTTCGCGCATCTTCGGCGCAGACCCGAAGGGGCGTAACGCGGGCTGGACGGCCTACCTACACTACGGCTACGACCAGGCGACGGCGCGCGACGCGCGGCGCTTCGGCGGCCGCGCCAGGAGCGACATACTTATGGGCAGCGTTCACTACCGGGTGAACGCCTTCGTCACCTTCGCCCTCGAAGAGTCGCTCCTGCGCACGCGCGCGGCCAACAACTCGCGGTTCGACACGGGCGGCCTCCCGCTCTTCCGCGGCGCGCCCTCGCGGGCGACGCACGACCTCCGCTCCGAGTTCGCAACCATCTTTACGTTCTGAGTTTTCGCAGGCGGGGTCGGGCGGCGCCGTCGAAATGCCTGACGGCTCCACCAGTTCTGTTTCGAGAATTATAGTTGCCGGGGCTTCGAAGGCGGGGCGAGGATAATCAGACACCCGATTGCCGTCACACCGCCGCCCGGCGGAGCCATTTCTCCCATCGTCTCGGCATAGGCTCCGCCGGAACGGCGTGTCACGATTTGAATGGCGCGCCGTCAATGCGACGGCGCGCCTGGGCGGCGCGGCGCAGCGGGAGGTGGGGGGTGAGCGACCACCTACGACCGCAAGGGCGACGCGCCGGGGCTCAGGGGGGCCTGCCGCCCGCCGCCCCCCCGTGACTACTCGAACATCTTAAACTTCGACTCCGGCGGCTCGATGACGGCCGCCGCCGCGCGCCCCGTAAACGCTTCGGCGAGCCGCGCGGCGACGATTATCGCGGGCGTCGGGTGCGGGGCCGATGCGTCCGATTCTCCGGATATGGTCACGTTGCGCGTCCCGGGACGCGGGTCTTACAATGCACGCCCATCAGGCCGCCTGAAACCGGGCGCGCTCTGCCATGCTCTCCTTAACGGCTTACCGTTAAGGCCGCATGCCCTGCTCCATTTGCCACTCTTGCTAGTTATCGCGCCGAACGCGGCCGGAATCTATCAGCGCGCCGAAAGTTTTTCGGGCGGCGCTCGTCGCGCTCCCGGACGCGTCTGCGGAGGACGCAGGCGCTGCCGCCGTTATTTCTACTGAGAAGGTCGTTTTTTATCCCAACTCACCGGATGACCGCCACAATGACCACTTACGGAGACGTGACCGAGCTGCTCGTCGCCTGGAACGACGGAGACTCCTCGGCCCTCAACCACCTGATGCCGCTGGTTGAGAGCGAGCTTCGCAAGCTCGCCAAACACCAGATGCGGCGCGAGGGCGTAGCGCACACGCTCCAAACCACGGCGCTCGTCAACGAGGTCTACCTCAAATTCGTAGACCAGAAGAGGGCGCAGTGGCACAACCGTGCGCACTTTTTTGCCATCGCCGCCCAGTTGATGCGGCGCATCCTGGTAGACCACGCGCGGCGGCGCCTGCGCGGCAAGCGCGGGGGCGGTGTGGTCGAATTGTCGCTGGACGGCGTCGTCGCCTTCTCCCAGGAGAAGTCCGCCGAACTGCTGGCCCTCGACGAAGCCCTCTCCCGCCTGGCCGAACTCGACCCGCTGAAGAGCAGAATCGTCGAGCTGCGTCACTTCGGCGGCCTCAGCGTGAAGGAGACGGCCGAGGTTTTGAACATCGCCGAGATTACCGTGATGCGGCACTGGGGACTGGCTAAATCGTGGCTCCGGTGTGAGGTGCGCGGCGAAAAGAAATGAGATAGCCGCGCCGGCGGTTTGACGCGATATTAAGTAAGGGCCGCCACCTTACCACCCGATACTCAATGTGAGTGGACGAATCTTCGGCCATGGACGCTGACCGCTTCAGACTGATAGAGAGTCTTTATCATTCCGCCCTCCGCCTCGACGGCGCCGCCCGCGAAGCCTTCCTGAAGGAAGTCTGCGCCGGGGATGAGAGCCTGCGGCTCGACCTCCTGCGCCTCCTCGCCTCGGCCGAGAGCGCCGACAGTTTTCTCGAAGAACCCGTGGTAAGCCTCGGGATGGCGGTGATGAATCTCGAGCACGGGGGGCTGGTCGGGGAGACCGTCGGCCGTTACCGGCTGACCGGGCTGCTCGGGAGCGGCGGCATGGGCGATGTCTACCTGGCGCACGACCCGCGCCTCCGACGCGCCGTCGCGCTCAAACTACTCCCGGGTGACCTCACGGGCGACCCCTCGCGCGTCCGGCGCTTCGAGCAGGAGGCGCGGGCGGCCTCGGCCATCCCCCACCCCAACGTCGCGCACATCTACGAGATAGGAGAGGCCGGGGGGCGGCATTACATCGCCATGGAGTACGTGCCCGGCCGCACCCTGCGCAGGGAGTTGGAGCAGGGGCCGCCGGGCCTGGCGCGGGCGCTCGACATCGCCATTCAGGTGTCGGCGGCGCTGGAGGCGGCGCGCAAGGCCGGGGTGATTCACCGCGACATCAAGCCCGAGAACATCATGCTTCTGGAAGACGGGTACGTGAAGGTGCTCGACTTCGGGCTCGCGAAACTTACCGACCACAAGGTGCGAGGGCTGCGTGACGAAGCGCCGCCGGCGCCCCCCCTGAGCACGGAACCGAACCTGTTGATGGGCACCCCTCACTACATGTCGCCGGAGCAGGCGCGCCGCGGGCTCGTAGACGCCCGGACGGATTTGTGGAGCCTGGGGGTGACGCTCTACGAGATGCTGGCGGGGCGGCGGCCCTTCCGCGGCGGTTCGCACGCGGAAGTCCTCGCGGCGATTCTGGAGCGGGAGCCTGAACCGCTCGGGAGCGTCCGCGCAGACCTGCCGCCCCGGCTGCAGGAAATCGTGACGAAGGCCCTGCGCAAAGACCCGGATGACCGCTACCAGACCGCCGAAGACTTTTTGCAGGAGCTGCGAGAGGTCCTCCATCAGATAGAGACGGGTGGCGCCGCTGCGCCCGCGGCGCCCGACATTTCGCCTGCGCCGATAGAGGCGCCCCGGCCCGACCCGGCCACGCAGCCCGCCGCGACGCGCGAGCCCTTCACGGCCGAACTGGGACGCCCCGTGTCCGTCCCTGTGCGCCTCTCCACGGCGGGCGGGCGCTCCCCGCACGACGCGCCCGCCCGCCGCCGACGGATGAGCGTGTGGGCCTGGGTCGCGCTGCTGGCGCTGGCGCTGGCGGGCGGCGCGGGGCTCTACCGGGCGCTGTCCGGCGAACGCCCGGCCGCGCTGTTCGTCAGGGACTTCAAAACGCGGTTCGAGCGGCTGAACCTGTCAGGCGACATCAGCGACATCGTCATCTCGCCGGACGGGAAATACGTCGCCAGCGTCGTCGTCGAAAAAGGAAAGCCGACCGTGCACATCACGGAGCTGGCGACGGCCAGCGACCTCCGGGTCGTCCCCCCGACGGGGAAGAAGTACAGCGGCCTCTCCTTCTCGCCCGACGGCAACTACGTCTACTACCTTGAGCAGCAGGTCGAGCGGGGCGACCTCCACCGTGTCTCCAAGCTCGGCAGCGGACAGCGAAAGATTCTGAGCGACATCAACACGCCCGTCACCTTCTCGCCGGACGGGACTCAGATCGCTTTCGTCCGCCAGAACGCGGCCGAAGACACGCCGGACTTGACGGTCGCGCGCGCCGACGGCGCCGCCGAGCAAGTCTTGGCCCGGCGCACGCGGGCCGACGCTAACGCCTTCCTCATTGACATGAACGGCGCGGGGCCGGCCTGGTCGCCGGACGGAAAGTTGCTGGCCTGTCCCACCCGCAGCCTCTCGGGCAAACAGCAACAGATGTTTCTGGAAGTGGTTGACGCGGCGACCGGCGGCGGCCGCGTCCTGGACGCCACGCCGTGGTACGACATCTCCCGCGTCGCCTGGCTGGCCGACGGGAGCGGGCTGGTCGTGGCCGCCAAAGAGTCGGCCGAAGCCTCCTGGCAGTTGGCGCTGCTCTCGTACCCCGGCGGAGCCCGCCGCCGACTCACTAACGACCCTAATAACTACGGCTACGTCAGCGCGACCGCGGACTCCGGCATGTTCCTGACGCTCAGCGTGGAGGAAAGCTCGAGCATCTGGCTCGTCGCGCCGGGGGCGCCGCCGGGGTCGGCCTCGCCCCTCCAGTCGCCTCTCGTGAGCCAGCAGAAGGGGGTCCATGAAATAGTCTCGAAGCCCGGGGGCGGGCTGCTCTACGTCGTCACCGACGGTCGGCAAAATCCTGACCTCTGGACGCAGGAGGCCGGCGGAGGGCCGGCCCGCCAGTTGACTTTCGAGCAGAGCAGTTACAGGCCGGCCGTAAGCCCGGACGGCCGCCACGTCGTCTTCGTCTCCACGCGCGCCGGCGCGTCCAACATCTGGCGGATGGACGCCGACGGGACGCGGCCCAGGCAGTTGACTGCGGGCACGTACGAAGACATGCCTTCGGTGACGCCTGACGGCGCGTCGGTGATTTACCGCACGGGGAACGCCCTGTACAAAGTCTCAATCGAAGGCGGCCGGCCGGACAAGCTGCTTGACAAGAGCACGCTGTGCCCGACCATCTCGCCGGACGGCCGGTTGCTCGCCTACTTCACCAACGAGCGCCCCGACAGCCGCGGTTGGCTCCTTGAGGTCCTCGACCTGCAAACCCTCTCGGTCGTCAATAGCCTTCCGCTGCCCCAGACGGTCCACCCCTTCAGCGGCCTGCGCTGGACGACCGACGGAAACGTGTTGACCTATGTCAGCAGCGACGACGGCGCCGCCAACCTCTGGGCGCAGCCGCTCGACGGCGCCGCCCCCCGCCGGCTGACCGACTTCAAAGACGCCGAGATACGCTCGTTCGCCTGGTCGGGCGATGGCCGCCAACTCATCTGCGTGCGCCGTACGAAGACCTACACCCCCGTCATCGTCAGACCCTTCTAGCCCCGGCGCCGCGCCCGAAAAATCGGTTGCCCGGAAGAGGCGGGAAACGCCGTCTTCGCATCCGACTCTTCTGCTCACGGAGGAGGGGAGACATCTCACGCCCCCGCCGCCGTGTTATTCCGACCGGTAACGTGGCCCGCCGCGGGCCCACGGAGGGACTGCCTTCCCCTCAAGCCGTGAGCGAGAACCCGCCGGCCCGGCTTCGCGTTATTAACTGGTTTCAGGGCACGGGCTCACCCACCTGCAGCCGTTTACGTCACAGACGTAGCAGGTGTCCGTGCGGCCGGCGGGGCTCAGGCTCAACCTCCCCTCATAGCTCCTCCCCCGGCCGTCAACGGCGCGGATGCGGATGATGTCCTGCCCGGGGGCTTCGACGCTAAGCGTCAGGTGGAGGAGTTCGCCCGCGCTCTGGGGCGCGTCCTCGGCAGTAGAGCCGGCGGACGGGGTCGAGGCCGCCGAAGCGTCGCCGCCGTCCGCGGGCGGCGGCGATATCGCCAACGTGAAGCTGTGCCTGTTCTGATCGCTCATGCTCTTTCCTCCGTCGCCGTCTATGTTAAATAAAGCCTTGGATACCGCCTCGCCCTTAGCTTCCCGCGTCCCGCAGGTCAGTCGCACCCGTCTGCAAAACGCTAAAAACTTTTGTCCATCATCTGCCTTTTATTCGCGTCAGGACGAGGCGCTAACTATCACCCTCTTTGTCGAAGGGATGATGCGTGAGCGCGGGCGGGAGGCAGGTCGCTCGACCGTCTTTCGCCGGGTCCGAAGGTACGCCCCTGAAATCAACAAACGCGTCCGCCGACCTACGAAGATGGGCGGCGCGTCATATCTGGTGGATGAGACGCACATGCCCTGACCCGGGTCGTCTCTGCCGGGTGGACTGCGGCGCCAGGGCTTACGAGAACACTTACTCTTTACTCGAAGGGTGAGGGCGCAGGAGGGCCGTCCACAGGAAAGCTTTGCCGAATACGGGCGCTTCGGCCGGCATCTCATACAAGGAAGACTGGCGGTCGTGAAAGCGC
Source organism: Pyrinomonadaceae bacterium (assembly GCA_036387195.1). Lineage (GTDB taxonomy): Bacteria > Acidobacteriota > Blastocatellia > Pyrinomonadales > Pyrinomonadaceae > QHXN01. Next base: position 46,887 of record DASVUF010000004.1, read on the forward strand.
CATTATCGCCGTCAGGGCCGTGCCAGTCCCGGGCGGCGGGGCGGACGGGTCGTTAAATGTCGTCCGTGATGAGGGTGACCAGACTGTCCACCAGGCGCTCGCGCTTCATCGGCAGGAGCCTCCTGCCGTGCAGCACCTCCTGGACGATGATGTAGTAGACCAGCGTGCCCGTGAAGACGCGCGCCGCCGCCTGCGGGTCGCGGAGCTTGAGTTCGGGGCGGGACTTCAGGTAGCCGGCGAGGTTCTCGATGACGGGCTTGGCGAGGTGGTTGACGTAGGCCCGCGCCAGCTCGGGGAAGCGCCCCGACTCGCCGACGATCAGCCGCATGAAGGCCACGAGGTGCTCGTCCGTCCTGGCGATTTCCAGAAGTGAGAGGGCCAGCCTGCGCAGGGTGACGGCCGCGCGCTCGGCGCCGTGCTCGGCGCGGAGCGCGCCGAAGATTTTCCGGAATCTCTCGCCCGCCAGGTGCTCGACGAGCGAGTTGAAGAGCGCCTCCTTGTCACGGAAGTGGCTGTAGACCGTCGCCTTGGAGACGCCGGCGGCCGCCGCGACCCGGTCCATGCTCGTGGCCGCGTAGCCGTGCGCCAGGAACTCGCGCATCGCCCCCTCCAAAATCGCCTCGGCCTTGCCGGCCGGCCCCCGGCCCCCGGCCGCCCCCGCTTTTTTCATCGCGACTCCTCGGGGAGCAACATTAGGGTAGGCGGGTGAATTTTTGCAACAGGCCGCTTGACCTCCGGCGCCGGGCGCTCTAGCATGTCCCTGAACTAAACTGTTCAGTTTAGTTCAGGGACATGCTAGAGCGCCCGGCGGGGCGGGAGGCTGTATGGGCGGACAAGCCGAAGCGGGGGCCGGGGGGCGGGGCGAGAGGGTCACCCCGCGCCCGGCCGGCGTGCACAAGAGTCAGGGGGGCGTGGAGCCGGCGGGGGCCTCCCTGGTCGAAGGCGGCGGCGAGGGGCGCGGCGGCGCCCGTCGGAAACTCAAGAGCGCGCTGCCGGTCGCGGCGGCCGCCGCGTCGGCCCTCTTCCTCGTCTGGCTCCTCTTCCCGCGCGCGCCCGGGGCACCCGAATCAATAGTCGCGGTGAGCGGCCGCGTCGAGGGCGACGACGCGGCGGTCGCCGCCAAGACCTCGGGGCGCATCCGCGAGGTCACGGTGCGCGAGGGCGACGAGGTGAAGGCCGGCCAGGTCGTCGCCGTCCTCGACGACGAGCAGTTGCGCGCACGCGAGGAGCAGGCCGAGTCGGCGGTCGCGCAGGCCGAGGCGCGGCTGCTCCGCGCGCGGCAGCAGATTGCCGTGCTCGAAGAGCAGTTGGAGCAGAGTCGCCTCGGCGTCGGGCAGGCGCGGCTCGACGCCGAGGGGCGAGTGCGGCAGGCCGAGGGGCAGGTCGCGGCCGCGCAGGCTCAGGTCGCGCAGGCCGAGGCCGCCTACGGGCAGGCGCGTTACGACGCCGAGCGTTTCACGAACCTCGCGCGGACGGGCGACGTGCCGGAGCGTTCGGCCAGACAGGCGAAGGCCGCCTCCGACGCGCAGGCGGCCGTCGTCCTCGCCGCGCGCCGTCAGGTCGAGGCGGCGCGCGGGGCGCTGATGGCCGCGCGCGCCGGCGCCGCCAACCCCGGCATACGCTCGTCGGAGTCGGCCGCCGTGCGCAAACAGATCGGGCAGGCGCGGGCGGACATCGAAGCGGCCGAGGCCGAGAGGGCGCGCGCGCAGGCGCAACTCGGGGAGGCGCGCGCCAACCGCAAAGACCTTGAGATCGTCGCCCCCTTCGACGGCACGGTCGCGACGCGCGCGGCCGAGCCCGGCGAGGTCGTCTCGGCCGGCGCCCCCGTGCTGACAATCGTCAACCTCGGCGAAGTCTACCTGCGCGCCTTCGTGCCGGAAGGGGAGATCGGCCGCGTGCGCACGGGGCAGCCCGCGCGCGTCTACCTCGACTCAGACCCCGACCGGCCCGTCGAGGCTTACGTCGCGCGCGTAGACCCGCAGGGCTCCTTCACGCCGGAGAATACTTACTTCCGCAGCGACCGCGTCCGCCAGGTCTTCGGCGTGCGTCTGCAACTGAAGGATGCCTCCGGGTTCGCCAAGCCCGGCATGCCGGCGGACGGCGAGATTCTGGTCGAAGGCCGGCGGTGGCCTTCGGCGAGGCGCGGGTCGTGAGCGCGGCCGCGGCGACCCGCGCCGAGCCCGCGGCGCCCGAAGCCCCGCCCGCCGCCGTCAGCGTCCGCGACCTCGTGAAGAGCTACGGCGGGACGCGCGCGGTCGGTGGCGTCAGCTTCGACGTGGGGCGCGGCGAAATCTTCGGGCTCATCGGCCCGGACGGCGCGGGCAAGACGACGGTCTTTCAAATCCTCGGCGGCGTGATGCGCCAGGACGCGGGGAGCGCGCTCGTGCTCGGCCTGCGGTCGCGCGACGCGCGACCCTTCGTCGGCTACCTCACGCAGGCGTTCAGCCTCTACCCCGACCTGAGCGCCGCCGAGAACCTGCGCTACGTCGGCGCGCTGCGGCGCCTCCCCGCCCGGGAGATAGAAGAGCGCGGCCGTCGTTACCTGCGCGCCTTCGACCTGGACCGCTTCAAAGACCGGCTGGCGGGACGCCTGAGCGGCGGGATGAAGCAGAAGCTGGCGCTCGCGTGCGCGCTCGTCGCCGAGCCGAAGATTCTGCTGCTCGACGAGCCGACGACCGGCGTCGACCCCGTCTCGCGCCGCGAGTTCTGGGAAGCGCTCGCGCGGCTCTCGTCGGAAGGGATGACCGTCGTCGTCGCCACGCCCTACCTCGACGAGGCCGAGCGCTGCCACCGCGTCGCGCTCATGCACGGCGGGCGCCTCCGCCAGACCGGCGCGCCCGCCGAGTTGCGCCACGCCTCCGGGCTCACGCGGCTGGAAGTCCGCGCCGCAGACCTCTCGCGCGCGGAGGAGGTCTTGCGCGGCGCGGCGGGCGTCGAGGACGTGCAGCGCTTCGGCGATCGCCTCGACGTGATGGCGCGCGACGCCGCGCGGGGCGAAAGAAGCGTGCGCGGGGCCCTCGGCCGGGAGGGCATAGCGGTGACGGAACTCCGGGCCAGGGAGCCTACGCTCGAAAACACTTTCGTCTCCGTCCTGCGCGGGCTCGAAGGCGAGGGCCGGGCCCGGCCCTTCCCGGCGCGACGCGCGAAGCCCGAGGAGAAGGGCGGGGTCGCAATCGAGGCGCTAGACCTGCGGAAGACGTTCGGCGACTTCCGTGCGGTGAACGGCGTCAACATCGAGGTGAGGCGCGGGGAGGTCTACGGGCTGCTCGGCGCGAACGGCGCGGGGAAGACGACCACCATCAAGATGCTCTGCGGGCTGGTCGCGCCTTCGGGCGGCCGCGTCACGCTCGCCGGCGAGCGCGGCCCCCTGCGTTCGAGCTTCGCGCGCCAGAGGCTCGGCTACATGTCGCAGAAGTTCTCGCTCTACGACGACCTGACGGTTGAGGAGAACCTCGACTTCTTCGCGGGCGTCTACGGCGTCCCGCGCGGCGAGCGCGAGGAGAAGAAGCGCTGGGCGCTTTCGGTCGCGGGCCTCGAAGGCAAAGGGCGCATGCTGACGGCGAGCCTGCCCGGCGGCTGGAAGCAGCGCGTGGCCTTCGGCGCGGCCGTGATGCACGAGCCCTCGGTGTTGTTCTTAGACGAGCCGACCTCGGGCGTTGACCCGCTCGCGCGCCGCGCCTTCTGGAAGATGATTAACTCGTTCGCCGACCGCGGCGTCGCCGTGCTGGTGACGACGCACTACCTCGAAGAGGCCGAGCAGTGCAACCGCCTCGGCCTCATGGTCGCGGGCGAAATGGTCGCCGAAGGGTCGCCGTCGGAGTTGAAGGCGGCGCAGCCGGGGACGCTCATCGAACTCCAGACCGATGACCCGCAGCACGCCGCGGACGTCCTGAAGGCGGAGCTGGAGCGCTGGCGCGTCTCGCTCTTCGGCGACCGCCTGCACGTCATCGCGGACGGCGGGGAGGCGGAGGCGGTCAGGCGTCTGACGGGGATGCTGGCGGGCGCGGGCGTCGGGGTGAGGGGAGCCTACGGCGAGCGCTTCTCGCTCGAAGACGTCTTTATACAGATAGTGGAGCGCGCGCGGCGCGAGGGCAGAGTCGCGCCGGAAGACTGAGCCGGGAAGGGGAGACTGTCATGCGGCGCATCACCGCTCAGGCGCGTAAGGAGCTGACGCAGATTTTTCGCGACCGGCTGACGCTGGCGCTGGCGCTGCCGCTCGCGCTGCTCGCGCTGCTGGGCACGGCCATCTCGCTCTCGGTCAAGGGCATGCCGGTCGTGGTGCAGGACCTCGACGACTCGCCCCTGTCGCGCCGGTACGTCGAGAGCATAAGCTCCTCGCTCACGTTTCGCGTCGCGCCCCTGTGGGCGCCGTCGAGGCCGACCGAGGCGCTGGAGAAGGGCGGGGCGCGCGCGGTCGTAATCATCCCGGAAGACTTCGGGCGCGACCTCCTGCGCGGGCGCGGGGCGGAAGCGCAGTGGCTCGTTGACGCCTCGGACGCGAACACGGCCAACCGCGTCCGCGCGGCCGCGGCGATGCTGACGCAGAACTTCGCCGCCGCCGTCCGGCCCGGCGCAGTAGCGCGGCCGGCCGTCCGCGCGGAGCTGCGCTTCTGGTACAACCCGGGGCGCGACTCCCGAAAGTACATCGGCTCGGGCGCGTTCGCAGTGCTGCTCGCGCTCTTCCCGCCGCTGCTGGCGGCGCTCGCCGTCTCGCGCGAGGGCGAGCAGCACACCATCCTGCAAGTCTACGTCTCAGGCATCCCGGCGCACGAGTACCTGCTCGGCAAGGTGCTCGGCTTCATGGCGGTCGCCCTCGCGGAGTGGGCGCTGCTGCTGGTGGCCGCCTTCGCGCTTTTCGGCCTGCGCTTCGCAGGGGACGTGACGCCGCTGCTGGCGAGCACCGTCGTCTACCTCTTCGCCACTGTCTCGTTCGGCGTGATGATAGGCGCGGCCATCCCGAACCAGGCGGCGGCGATTCAGGCGACGCAGGTCGGGGCGTTCCTGCTCTCGTTCCTGCTGTCGGGCTTCATCTTCCCCGTCTCGAACATCCCGGCGGGCGTGCGCTGGATTTCGGCGCTGGTGCCCGCGCGCTATTACATCGAGGTCGCGCGCGACGCCTTCCTGCGCGGCGGCGGCTGGCCGGCCGTGTGGGAGGCGCCGCCGGTGCTGGCGCTCGTGGGCGGCCTCTTCTTCCTCGTCGCGTGGCTGCGCATGCGGCGGATGCAGGTGGAGGCGTGAGCGGGCTTCTCTACAGGCGGACGGGCGGGCGCGTCTTCGCGCTCTTCCTGAAGGAACTGCGGCAGATAGGGCGCAACCGGCGGCTGGTCGCGTCGCTCATCGTCCCGCCGACGTTGCAGATACTCGTCTTCGGCTTCGCGCTCAACCCGGAGGCGCGCGGCCTCCGGCTGGGCGTCGTGGACGAGAGCCGGACGGCCGAGAGCCGCGAGCTGGTCTCCGCCTTCTCGGAGGGCGGGGCGTTCCGGGTCGCGGGCTCCTACGAGTCTTCGGGCGGGCTGGCGCGCGCGCTCGACGCGGGGGAGTTGGACGCGGGGCTCGTCGTGCCCTCCGACTTCGCGCGGAGCCGCGCGCGGCGCGAGACGGCCGGCGTGCAGTTGCTGGTTGACGCCGTAGATTCCAACCAGGCGGAGATCGCCGGCGGTTACGCCGCCGCCATCGTCGCCGCGATGAACAGCCGTCTCGCGGCCGCGCCGCCGCCCGGCCCGGGCGTCACGCGCGTCAACGTCGCGGCGCGCGTGGCGCTCTTCTACAACCCCGGCCTGCGCGCCGATTGGTTCATCCTCACCGGCGTCATCGGCGTGCTGCTCATCCTGAACGGCTCGCTCGTCGCGGCGGCCGCGATGGTGAAGGAGAAGGAGGCGGGGACGGTCGAGCAGCTTCTGATGACGCCGGCGGGCGGCGCCGAGATCGTCTTCGCAAAGGTCGCGCCGCTGTTCCTGCTGCTCTCGCTCGACATCTGGCTGGCGCTGGGCCTCGGCCGGTTCGTCTTCGGCGTGCCTGTGCGCGGGAGCCTCCTGTTGCTCTTCGCCGCGGGGCTCCTCTGCATCGCGGCGGGCGTCGGCGTCGGCGCCTTCATCGCGACCTTATCCGGCTCGCAGCAGCAGGCGCAGTTGATGGGCTTCTTCGCCAACCCGCCGCTCGCCCTGCTCTCGGGCGCGCTCACCCCAATCGAGGCGATGCCCGGCTGGCTCCAGCCGTTGACCTACCTGAACCCCGTGCGCCACTTCGCGGTCATCTCGCGCGGCGTCATGCTCAAGGGCGTCGGGCTCGAAACGCTCTACCCGTACTTCCTGGCGCTCGCGGGCTTCGCCGCGCTGCTGGTCGGCGTCAGCGTGTGGCGCTTCCGACGCCAACTCGGCTGAGAGAGGCGCGGGCGGGCCGAAACGGCGGCGCTAAATGGCGCCTCACAAGCCGGCCTGCGCTGCCGAATTGAGAGGGTCTTGACGTGCGACGGGGCCGACGCGCCGTCACAGCGGGGCCGCGCAGGGTCGGGGCCGCACCTGCTCCAGAACCCGACTCCGGCCCGCGCGATGAAGTTCTCAGCCACGTCAGTCAACTGTCTTTGCCCCCTTCGGAACTGAGAGGGCGGGACGCCGCGCGCCGTGACGCCCGCGACGCGCGCGCCGGGCTGTAGTAACTCCGGCCTGCGTAAGCGCAAGCGCCATTTCCCCGGCGACGCGCCAGGCCAAATCACTCCCCCGGCGCCCGCGGCCGGGAGTTCGGGGGCCAGATTCGGATAGATTGGATAGAGGTCTTTGGCCTACGATAGGCGCGTGAGGTGATGAGTGTGGAGCAGGACAAGGATATCAACCAGGAACTTCGCGGCATCGAGCCCGAGATTTATTGGGAGGCCGTGCGCGCGCGGGACGAACGCTTCGACGGGCTGTTCGTCTACGCCGTCCGCTCGACCGGCATCTACTGCAAGCCTTCGTGCCCTTCGCGGCGGCCGCGGCGCGTGCATGTCTCCTTCTTCGCGGCGTGCGCGGAGGCCGAGGCGGGCGGGTTCCGGGCCTGCAAGCGCTGCCTGCCGCGCGAAGCTTCGCCGCCCGCCCCTTCGGTCGAGATGGCCCTGCGCGTCTGCGCCCTCATCGAGGCGCGGGAAGGGGAGCCCGCGCCGCTCGAAGAACTGGGTCGGGAAGTGGGCGCGAGCCCCCATCACGTGCAGCGTACTTTCAAGAGGGTCACGGGCATCACGCCGCGCCAGTACGCGGCGGCGCTGCGGCTAAGGCAGTTCAAGGCGAAGGTCAGGGAAGGGCGCGGCGTGACCGAGGCGCTGTACGAGTCGGGCTACGGCTCGAGCAGCCGGCTCTACGAGCGCGTCTCCGAAAGGCTCGGGATGACTCCGGCGAGATACCGCCGAGGGGGAAAAGGGATGAGCATCAGTTACACGACGGTCGGCTGCGACATGGGGCGACTGCTCGTCGCGGCGACGGAGCGCGGCGTCTGCTCCGTACAGTTCGGCGACGATGACGGCGAACTCGAAGCGGCGCTCGCGGCCGAGTACCCCGCGGCCGAGCTGAGCCGCGAGCCGTCACGGCTCGACGACTTCGTCAACGCGCTGCTGGGCCACCTGGACGGGCGCCCGTCACGACTTGACCTGCCGCTCGACGTGCGGGCTACGGCGTTCCAGTCGCGCGTCTGGGAAGAGTTGCGGCGGATACCTTATGGGGAGACGCGCTCTTACGCCGAGGTCGCGCGCAGCCTGGGCCGGCCGACGGCGACGCGCGCCGTGGCGCGCGCCTGCGCCACGAACCCCGTGGCGCTCGTCACCCCATGCCACCGCGTCGTGCGCGGCGACGGGAGCCCGAGCGGCTTCCGCTGGGGCGTCGGCCGCAAGCGCGCCCTGCTCGCGCGCGAGCGGGAGGGCGCGCGCGAAAACGTGGACGAGCCCGCAGGCGCAACCCCCCTCCCCGGCGCACGCGGATGAGACGACACGCCGCCCCCTCTTCGCGCCCACCCTTCGCGCGCCGCGCTCGCGAGGGCTAAGCGCCCTCTTGCGCCCCGCCCGCCCCGGCCCGCCGGCCGGCGCCCGGCTCGGCCCTCGACGCGATGGCGTGGCGGTCCCACGCGTTGGTCGCGGCGACGGCGAGCGTCAGGTCAGCCGGCCCCTTGTCGCCGAAGTGCGGGCGCGCCTCCTCGTAGACCGAGTCGGTGGAAGCAGCTTGAATCAGACCCTCCCGCGTGGCGCGCGGCGCCTCCGCGAGCGCCTCCGCCAGCCCCGTGCAAGCTAAATTTTAGCGAGAACATTCCCGCGTTAAAGCGCCATTTTCGGCGCCCCACCCGTACCACTTCCGGCGGCGAACAAATCCGGCCGCGCATCGTTTAGTATGTCGCGGCGCGTCAGCCCTGCTCTCCACGAAAAGCCCTGGCAGAGGCCGGCGGGGCGCGACTCCGCGCCCTCCCGCGCCCGCCGCGGACCGCGCGCGAACATCGCATTGGACTTCACTCCAACGCCGAAGTGACCTAAAATGAAGGCGCCAATTCAGGCCGGCTGTTTACGCCCGATTCTCGCTTATGGCTAAGTACTCGTCCGCTATACCGAACGGTTTAGTCTCGCTCGACGGCGAATCGCAGACGCCCCTCTACCGGCAGTTGTACGACTGCCTGCGCCGCGCCATCCTCGCCGGGCAGCTCGCGCCCGGCACGCGCCTCCAGTCCACGCGCGAGATGGCGTCGGAGCTGAAAGTCTCGCGCAACACGGTCGTCAACGCCTACGAGCAGCTCCTCGCCGAGGGCTACCTCGAAGGGCAGGTCGGCTCCGGCACCTACGTCTCGCGCGCGCTGCCGGAAGACCTCCTCAACGTGAAGACGCTGCCGCCGCGGCGCGTGCGCGGGCGGGCGGGGGCGCCGGCGCTCTCCGAGCGGGGGCGGGCCATCGCCGCCTTCGCGCCCATGGCGCCGAGGGCCCCCGAGCCCGTGCAGCCGTTCCAGACCGGCCTGCCCGCGCTCGACGCCTTCCCGTTCGAGACCTGGTCGAAGCTCCTCGCGCGCCACTGGCGCCGCCCCGCCGACACGCTGCTCGGCTACGGCGAGCCGCAGGGGCACGCGCCGCTGCGCGAGGCGGTCGCGTCCTACCTGGGGCTGTCGCGCGCCGTGCGCTGTAGCCCGGAGCAGGTCATCATCGTCGACGGCGCGCAGATGGCCTTCGACCTCATCGCGCGCGTGCTGCTCGACCCCGGCGACACCGTGTGGATGGAGGAGCCGGGCTACTCGGGGGCGCGCGTGGCGCTGACGGCCTCGGGCGCGCGCCTCGTCCCCGTCCCCGTCGATTCCGAGGGCCTGAACGTGGCGGCGGGCGAGGCGCTGGAGCCCGGCGCGCGGCTCGTCTACGTGACGCCGTCGCACCAGTTCCCGCTCGGCATGATGATGAGCCTGCCGCGCCGGCTGGCGCTGCTCGACTGGGCGAGCCGGGCCGACGCGTGGGTGATGGAGGACGACTACGACAGCGAGTACCGCTACGAGGGGCGACCGCTCGCCTCGCTACAGGGGCTCGACCGTGAAGGGCGCGTGCTTTACGTCGGCACGTTCAGCAAGGTGCTGTTCCCTTCGTTGCGTCTAGGCTACATCGTCGCGCCGCCCGCGCTGGTTGACGCCTTCGTGGCGGCGCGCCTGATGGCGGGCCGCCACTCGCCCGCGGCGGAGCAGGCCGTGCTGACCGACTTCATCGAGGAGGGACACTTCGGCCGCCACATACGGCGCATGCGCACGCTCTACCGCGAGCGCCGGGCGGCCGTCGTCAAGGCGCTCGGGCGCGCGGCGGGTGATGTCATCGAGGTGGAGCCGTCCGCGGCGGGGCTCCACGTGGTGGCGTGGCTCCCCGAGGGGCTGGACGACCGGGAGGTCGCGCGCGCGGCCGTCGCGCGCGGCGTGTACGTGCGTCCCGTGTCCGAATTCTACGCGACGCCACACCCGCGCGGCGGGCTGGAGCTGGGCTACGCCGCCTTCAACGAGGCGCAGATTCACCAGGGCGCGGCGCGACTCGCCGAGGTGGTGCGCTCCTCTCTGAACGCATGGCGCCGAGGCGCACGCCGCCGCGCCGGCTGAGCGGTGAGCGCGAGGCGTGGCTGCGCCGGCGTTCGAGGGCGGGCCGCCTGTCCCCGCCCTTCGGCCTCGCGCGGGCGCGTGATGTGCGCGACGCGGCGCCTCCCGTGCCGGCCGTAGCGCGCGATGTCCTGCCCCGGCGTCACCGGCCCGAGGTCGGGGTGGACGAACGTCCGCGCGAGTTCCGCCTTCGTGAGCCGGCTGAGCCGGGCGCGGGCCGAGTTGACAACGAGTCGCGGCCGGGCGCTGGGCAGCGTCGGGGGCGAAGCGCCCGCGGGCGTGACGCGTTCACGCGGGGCGGCCGCCACACGCGCCGGCGACGCGGAATGGTCTGTCGTGAATCGCCTAAATGGCTCTTGTGCGCCGGGCTCACGGTTGTAGCATGGGCGGCGCGGGGGGGCGGGCAGTTTACGGAGCAGGACACATGAAGATTTTCGTTGCCGGAGCCACGGGCGTCGTAGGCCGTCGCGTAGTGCCGATGCTGTTGAAGGAGGGGTGGTCGGTCACGGCCGTCGCGCGCACCGCCGAGAAGATAGTGGCGCTCGGGAGACTCGGCGCGCGCCCCGAACTGGTTGACCTGTTCGACCCGGCCGCCGTCACGCGCGCCGTCCGGATGCACGACGCGGTCTGCAACCTCACGACCGGCATCCCTTCGAGCAACCGCGCGCTGCTTCCTTTCGCCTGGCGGCGGAACGACCGCATACGCAAGCTCGTCTCGCGCAACCTGGTCGAGGCCGCCATCGAGGCCGGCGCCGGGAAATTCATACAAGAGTCGTTCGCCCCGATGTACCCTTCGTCCGGCGACCGCTGGATAGACGAACGCTCGCCGGTGCGCCCCGGCCCGCACGTCCGCTCCGCGGTCACGGCGGAGCACAACGCGGCGAAGTTCACGGAGGCGGGCGGGCAGGGCGTTGTACTCCGCTTCGCGCTCTTCTACGGCCCCGACAGCGGGCACACGCTCGACGTAATCAGGATGGCGCGGGCGGGCTGGGCCGCGATGTTCGGCACGCCCGAAGGCTACATCTCTTCGCTCCACACGGACGACGCGGCGCGGGCTGTGGTCGCGGCGCTCGGGGCGCCGGCGGGCGTCTACAACGTCGCCGACGACGAGCCGGTCACGAAGCGCGAGTTCTTCGCGGCGCTGGCCGGCGCGCTGGGCGTCCCGCCTCCGCGCTTCCTGCCCGGCTTTATCGCGCGGCTGGCCGGGTCGGTCGGCGAGACGCTGGCGCGCTCGCAGCGCATATCTAACGGCCGCTTCAAGGAGCAGACCGGCTGGGCGCCGGCCTACCCGAGCGTGCGCGAAGGCTTCCTCGCGCTCGCCCGGCAGTTGGTCGCGGGGCGGCATGCAGACCACGGGGTTTTAGAGAGGCTGTGAATTATTCGGAAGACGGCGCGCGCGCTCTGAGGGTCGGGCCCGTCGGCGGCCGCAGGCCGCAGGCCACAGCGCACGTACAGTTATTCTGAACGCGGAGGTTGATACGTTGTCGAAAGCAACGCGCGAGGCGCGCTCCTTCGAGGTGGGTGTCGCCTAAACCGGGAACACGGGCGAGGGGACAGGGGGCGTCGGGGGACGGCGGGCGACCAGCTCATCGTTGACATGGGTCTGAGCGAGTGGAATCTGCCCGCGGGGACGCGGCTCGCCAACGCGTCGTTCCAGGTCTGCGCCGAGGGGGAAAGCCGCGCGCGCCCGGACTGGGTCACGTACGTTCTGCCGGAAGAAGTGGCGGCGCCCATCCGCCGGTTGGTGGAACAGGGCGCCGCCGTCATGAAGCGGGCGCTCGACGGTCGGCGCGCTACGACATAAGGGACGCCGGCTAGGTGCTTATCGAGCCGGGTGAAAGGAGCCGGGGCGCGCGGGGCCCCGAGCCACCGGAGGCTACATGGGAACAATCGCCGAAGAAGATTTTACGGGGACCCTCTTCTTCATCCTGAAGGAGACGTTCGAAGGGCCGCCGCCCAAGACTTCAGCCGCCTTCCTTGACCAGGGCTGCGGGTTGTTCCAGACCATCGAGGGGCTGACGGCCGAAGACGCCTCGCGCGCGGCGGCGCCGGGCGGGACGACCGTCGCGGCTCACTGCGCGCACGTCAAGTTCTACCTCGACGTGCTCCAAAGGTACATGCGGGGCCCCATCGAGTCGGCCGACTGGAGTCAGAGCTGGCTCGTCCGTGCGGTCAACGCCGAGGAGTGGGACGGGCTCAGGCGGGAGCTACGCGAGGCGTACGCCGCCGTCACCGAGTCCCTGCGGTCGGTCGAGGAATGGGGCGAGAGGCCCTTCGGCGCGGCGTTGGGCATCATCGCGCACACCGCATACCACCTCGGCGCCGTCCGCCAACTCGTGCGAGCCCTCGGGCAGGATCGTGCTTAGCACGGAGTCCGCCGGGCGCTACATACGGGGCGGCTGTTGCGAAGGTCGGCGCCTGCCGCGCGCGCCGGGGCCGAGCGTCATACGGGAGCGCACGCCTCCCGGTGCGGCCGGGGCGAGACACCCGCACGAGCGCGCGCGACAGTTTTTCTACGCGCTCGCCGTGAGGCCGACGAGGGAGCCCGACGGCGGGCGCTGCGGAATCCGCGCGGGCGAGGGGCTGGAAGTCCCGCCCGCGGCGGCGCGACAGGACCGGTTGTGACTGCGCCGCGCCCGAGTTGGGCGCTTACCTCTTATTGAGAAACGACGAACGCCCGAAGAACACTGTATAGCTCGACCGCCAGCAGGTAATTGATGCGCCGCGCGCGGGCAGATTTTAATTGAGATTATTTAGCCGTTAAGGGTGTCGAATGTCCGAACATAAGCTGCCGTCCCGCGCCGAAGATTTCGGAGAATGGTACAACCAACTCGTCTTACGTGCGGAGTTAGCCGATTACGCGCCCGTGCGCGGCTGCATGATCGTGCGCCCTTATGGCTGGGCTTTGTGGGAGAACATTCAGCAGGCGCTCGACCGTCGTTTCAAAGCTACCGGGCATGTGAACGCCGCCTTCCCGTTGCTCATCCCGCAAAGTTTTATAGAGAAGGAGCAGTCGCACGTAGAGGGCTTCTCACCCGAATTGGCGGTCGTCACGGTCGGCGGCGGCAAGGCGCTCGAAGAGCCGTTAGTAGTGCGCCCGACTTCCGAAACGATTATCGGCCACGCTTATGCCAGGTGGATAAAATCTTACCGGGACCTGCCCGTCCTCATTAATCAATGGAACAGCGTCGTACGCTGGGAACTCCGCACGAAGCTGTTTCTGCGGACGCTCGAGTTCTTTTGGCAGGAAGGGCACACGGCGCATGCCACCGTCGAAGAAGCCAGAGCCGAGACGCGCCAAATGTTGGACATATATACCGACTTCGCCGTCAACGAAGCCGCCATCCCCGTCATCCCCGGACGCAAATCCGAGTCGGAGCGATTCGCGGGGGCCGACCAGACCTATTCCATAGAAGCGATGATGGGCGACGGCAAAGCCCTGCAAGCCGGAACTTCACACAACCTGGGGCAGAACTTCGCCAAAGCCTTTGACATTCGCTATCTGGACAAAACGGGCGAGTTACAATATTGCTGGACGACCTCCTGGGGACTGTCCACGCGCTTCATCGGCGCCATCATCATGGTGCACGGCGATGACAAAGGCTTGATACTGCCGCCCAGACTCGCGCCGGTGCAAGTTGTAATCGTGCCGATTTTCAAGAACGATGAGGAAAAGGCGAGCGTCGCGGAGTCGGCGCGGCGCGCGCGCGCCGAACTGATCGCGGCGGACATTCGCGTAAAGGTGGACGAGCGCGAGGGGGTGACGCCGGGCTTCAAATTCAACGACTGGGAGATGCGCGGTGTGCCGTTGCGGGTTGAGATTGGGCCTAAAGATGTCGTCGGCGGCACGGTCGCTCTGGCGAGGCGCGACAGGCCCGGCAAAGAGGGCAAATCCTTTGTGAAGCAGAATGATTTAACGGATGCCGTTAGCGCCACCCTTGTCAGCATTCAAGAGTCGTTATACCTACGCGCGCTGGCTTTCCGCAACGCGAACACCCATGACGCGCAAGATTACGCTCAGTTCAAATCCGTAGTTGTTAAAGGATTCGCGCGCTCCTACTGGTGCGGCATGCGCGAGTGCGAAGCGCGGATTAAAGAGGAGACCAAAGCCACTATACGCTGCATCCCGCTTGAGCAGACGGGCGGAGCGGGTTTTTGTATCCGCTGTGGTCAGCCTGCGAAGGAAGAGGTTATCTTTGCAAGGGCGTATTGAGAGCCCGCCCAACGTCACTGCTGAAGCGGTTGCGAACAATAATTGATTTGAGGCAAGGAAGTGCTCCGCCAGCCATTTGCACGGGGTATCTCAGAGCGGGCGATAAACATGCGCGGCGACGCCGGTGGCAAAGACCGACGCGCTAATCAGTTTCAAATCCCGAGGCCGAGGCAGGTCTGCGAAGAGAGGCAAGCCGCTCCCGAGCGCCACGGGGTGAATCAGCAGCCGGAACTCGTCGATAAGGCCGAGCTTCGCCAGACTCCGGGCGAAACCTGCACCGCCGTGGGCCAGGATGTCGTTGCCCGGCTGCGTCTTCAACCGTTCGACCTCTTCCGCCAGGTCTCCGTTTAAGACTTTACTTTCCGCCCAACTAACCGCGGCAGGAGACGAGCCGGTCGCGGCTGAGCCTCCCTCCCGTTCGCGGGCGAGGGTGGAGTCCTTCGGCGCCGCGGTTGTGGGGACTGCTGCCAAATCCAGCGACTCCTGCCGCGTAAAAACGGCTTTGGGTATCGCGTTCATCGGCTCCGCCAGCGGGTCGGTCGAGGTCGGCCAGTAGCCAGCCATGACGTAATAGGTGCGGCTGCCCATCACGTGCAGCCCCGCCCGCCAGAGCGTATCGGCGATCCAGGCCGTGGCTCCTTCATCCCGGTTCCTGATGAGCCAGTCCACCTCCCCGTTTGGTCCGGCGACGAAGCCGTCGAGTGACATTGACATCTTCAGGATCAGTCTTCTCATAAGTTCCCCCTCGACATTGCGTCGAACGACATCGGCGTAAATCAACAGACGAAGCTAACTTGTTTCTGAAATACCCGAAATGCTCTCCGACTCGGGCCGGATTGTCGGCCGACAGCAAGTCGTCCGCGTCACGCGGCCCGGTGGCATCGGGTTCCCTTCGCCACTTAACTGTTCCTCCCCTCAAGCCCGGGGGAGTCTTCCGCGACTAACCGTCTTAAGAGTTAATGGCGCGCCGGCGACACTCAGAAGCGCCGCCCCGCACGCCGGGTCATAGGTTAAATTGAATCCCGCAGAATTCAAGCGCCACTTAGCCGACTTCGGGCAAGGCCACTTCCGCCCTCCGCCGCCTTCGGGTCGGGCGAGGGAATCGGCGCACGCCGGCTCGTTCTATACATCAGACATCGCTCGCGGCGTGCGGAGCCGCCCGGCCGGCGCGGTGGGCGCGCGGCGGTGACCACGCGCGTTCGAGGGGCGCGCCCGTTCCCGAAGTGGACCGGTGGCGGCCGGGGGAAATGGCTCTTGCCGCGGGCCGCCCTCACCCCTATCTTTACATTCAACTCAGGCCCGCGGGGCGGTGGTTCATTAAAAGGCCGACGTCGCAGAGCGCCCGGGCAGGTTGAAGAAGTTTGGAGACAGGCTGCGTACCACGCGAGGAGGGTAATCCGGATGGCGGGAGTCCGTTGCTATCGAACCGAGGCAGGGCGACGCGGGGCAATCACCCCTTTAAGAACTTTTCTGCTGTTGTGCGCCCTGGCCGCCACCTCGCACCCCCTTCCGGGGCTCGCGCGGCAGAAGACGGGAGCGGCGGGGCTTGACCCTCCGCGCGCCACGGCGGAGCGGGACGGGCAGCACGATTTCGACTGGGAGATTGGCGCCTGGAAGACCCACCTCCGGCGTCTCCGGAACCCCTTAAGCGGCTCCACCACCTGGGTCGAATACGAGGGAACCTCCGTCGTACGTAAGGTCTGGAACGGCCGCGCCAACCTGGTCGAGCTGGTCGCCGACGGGCCCGACGGCCACTTCGAAGGGCTGAGCCTGCGCCTGTACAACCCGCAGTCCCGCCAGTGGAGTCTCAACTTCGCCAACGCCAGCGCCGGCGTGATGACCACGCCCACCATCGGGGAGTTCAGGAACGGCCGCGGCGAGTTCTACGGCCAGGACACGCTCGCCAACGGCCGGGCCATCCTCGTCCGCTTCATCGTCTCGGACGTCACCCCGAATTCCGCCAGGTTCGAGCAGGCGTTCTCCGGCGACGGCGGCAAGACCTGGGAAGTAAACTGGGTCGCGACCGACACGCGCGTGAAAGACTGATTTGAGAACAGAAACAGAAGCGCGGGCGGCGCCTGTGCTATCCGGTCGGGCTGCAAAATCAAGTTCGTCGGTCTGATGGACGTCAGCCGCCGGGGTATGCTTTGAAGACGAGCGTGGCGTTCGTGCCACCGAACCCGAAGCCGTTCGAGAGCGCGTAGTTTATCCGGGCGGCGCGCGCCTGGTTCGGCACGTAATCCAAATCGCAGGTCGGGTCGGGATATTCGTAGTTGATGGTCGGCGGCGGCAAGGCGTGAAGGAGTTAGCGCAGGCGCCAACCGAATCCGCCCGGGGTTGCAGCGCAATCAAAGCTCGCGGCGATTCGTCGGGCGCACGCGCGTTAAGAGTCTTGCAGAGCTTGGCGCCGCGCGTTCACGCGCGCCGCACAATCGTCATAATAACTTACCGTCTCCGGGCGGATGTTGTACCGTTTGATTTTTTCATGGAGCGTGGTCTGCTTGAGGTTAAGCAGGCGCGCCGCCTGCGCCTGGTTGCCGGCCGTTCGCCTGAGCGCACGTTGTATCAGAGCGCATTCGAAACGGCGCACTTCTTCGTAGAAATCTGCGCCGCCTTCAACGTCCGGCAGTTGTGGCTGCGCGCCGCCCAGGGTGTCCATCACCCCGGACAAAGCCGACACGATCTCTTTCAACGTCTCCAGCGTTCCGCCTCCGAGTTGATCCCGATGCGCGGGACTCGTCCTCGTGCCCTTTACCAGCTTCATCGTAAACCCCCACCTCGTAGCGCCAATTGCTCACCTTGCCGTCCGGGAGTTTCTGTGCGGGCAAACGTTCTACGCGGAGTCAATCAACCAGGCTCTCTCATTTACAGCCCCCTTGCTCGGAGATGCGCCCAACATCATTTTCGTAAGCAAGTATAGCGGCATGCGGCGCCGGCGCAAGAGCCACTTTTACCTATTCGAGTAGTCCAATTTAGCGCGGCAGGCGTCCTGCCGTCATACGCCATCGCCGAGGAACTTCAGTCGGGTCGCGTCGCCGCTTTGGAAGTTCGGCCTAAACCGCCCCGCATGCGGCTCGAAGGGTTGCCGTCGAAGCTGCGCGTCCGGCACCCGGCGGCCGCCGAGCTGCTCGGTATTATGCGCCGCTCGCTCGCTTCGTAGGTTTGAAGCCGTGACGGGTGTGAGAAGCGAGGCGGTTTTCAGGGCGGGGCGGCGGCCTCGTGCGGCTTGTTAGCTGGATTCCGTTGCGCGGGAGACTTAACCGCGTGGGCCTGGATTCCTGGGCCTTTAAGTTGGGCCCGTCCACTTATTACGCAAGCTCCTGCGCCCAGAAGCGCGGGTAGTCCGTGACGAACCCTTCGTCGCTCACCTTCAACTCCGTGACGAACTTGCCGCGCGCGCTCTCGTACCTGTAAAGCGCCTCATCGATGTGAGCGTAATACTGCTCCAACGGCTCTAGGGTGAAACCCGGGAAACGCAGCCACGCGGCTCTTACTTCCGCGCCGCGCCCCACCGTCAACCCGAGCCGTCTGATCGGGAGCAGGTTGGTTGACGGGCTGAAGTTTAGATCGAGGTCGGCGCAGCACCTCACCCCGGGGCGCTCTACTCCGTTCAGCCGCCAGCGGCGCTGACGGTCAACGGAAATTTCGATTCCGACGATATCATCCCCGACCCAACCCTCAACCTTCCCCGACCTAGTCTGCCACCCCGCGTCGCAGTCCACCTGATAGTCGAGACGGCACGGGCGACGGCCTTGCGCGAAGACGGCCGTCCCGGTCAGACGCCAGCCCGCGCCCCGCCTGAACAGGCGTGCAGACTCGTGCCCCGGCTGGTCCAGTCTGCGCCACAGTATTGTGTGTCCCGCCATACCCACGAACTCCGGGGGCTAAGGCCATCTAACCCGACCCCGGCTTCATCTTGTCTACCTCGGGCATGCCCGCGCCGATGACGATGGAGCAGGCGGAACCCGTTGGCGTCAGTCGGACGACCCGCAGCGTGTCGCTGACCCGCGTGTCGTGGTCTGACTTAAACCCGAGCTTCTCGGCGTACGTGGCGCGTCCGGGCGCATACGCTTCATGGCTCCCGGGCGCGCCAGCCGGGGGCGACCATCGCTATGCCTGATTGACAACGGCGCGCTCTACTTATCAACCCTGACCCGCGCCAGGTCAGTGTAGGTGACGTCATAGTGCAGCACGCGTGTCGGGAGTTCGAGCAGTAACTCCCGGTCCCTGGGTAGGTGATGAGGTTTTTCGATGTCCCGGCCGGCGTACGCCTCTATCGCTTTCCGTGACTCCCAGTATGTAATCACGGTGAACTCGACCGCGCCCGCCTCCTCCCGGCGCATCACCTGGGCGCCGAGACTGCCGGGGATGGAACCAATCTTCTTTACCCCGTCGAGGAGATACCGGTGATATTCGTCGGCGCGCGCCGGCGCGACCCGGCCTTTCCACTCGCGGGCGACAACCGTCCTCGGCGGGCCCGAAGGGGAGGGGGCGGCGCCGGGACGGCCGGCCCTGGTGGAGAAGCCGGACAGCGCAACGCAAATCAATCCCACGAAGATTAGGGTAGCCTTCTTCATCTAAGTCCTCCTGTCTTCCCGCCGGGCCGCAGGGCGGCTTCGTCACGACCCCGGGCGCCTTCCCGCGGCTCGACATCGTTCGCGGGGCCGGCGAATTGTCGAAAGATTGCCGCGTCGGGTTGGGCCTGTCGCCTCCCTCGGCGAAGCAAGATGGCGCGCTAATACGAAAAGGATTTTTTTGTAGGGTGGAGAGTGAGCGTCGTCTTAGTGGTTACAATCTCCCTCAACTCGGCCGCAAGCTTCCGGCCGGGGTCGGCGTTCATTTGTTTTAACTTCAGCCGATATTCCGCCTCATCCTGATAAGGCGTTATCGTCACCAACAGATTTTCGTCCTGGAATACGGGCAGCCCGGGGAAATCATTCTCCGTCAGTTCACTGACCCAGGAGGTCGTCGAAATGCCATTCCTCTTGAGGAAGGGGAGATACCTGCTTCTGAAGAACTCGATCAACTCCTTCAGCCGCGTGTTGGCGACGTAATAATCAACTACGACCAGCCCCTTCTTTCTCCCGAACTCGTTGCTGCTGACGGCCGCGTCCGGGTGGCCTTCGGACGGAAGGGGTTTGAGGAGGTGAACGTTATCGTTATTAACCAGCATGCCGTTGACGTAATCCCGGCGCTGCCTCCAGAACGCGCCCCGATAAAACTCGGGTAAATATCTGCTCCGCGACGCCATGTCATTGAAGCCGCGAATCCAGAAGAAGTTGTCTTCGGCGCCTTCCACCCTGAATTGGCCTAATATATAACCACCAAGCGCATTTTGAGAGTCGATGAAATTTGCTTCGAAATACTCGATGAACTTATCCCGCTGTCCCGGCCTGGTGACATAATTTCGTAGCTCCAAGACCCTGATCGGCTGGTCGGCCGCCGTAACTGATCTGGTGATGTCCTTCATCTGCGACCGGGCGCCGGAATGCGGCAGAAGCATCACTGCCGCTAATACGGCTGCGTTCATGGAAAATTTCATAAAGGCGTATGACATGAATCACGGTTTCCTATGATGCCCGTTGACGGCCCTACTCGTTGACGCCCTCTATGCTATCCGGGCGTCGGGCGAGGCGGGCATGCTGAGACTTGCGCGGCTCAGGGGCCGCCGGCTCAGTCCCCTGACCGCCGTGTTGAAGAGGGCGTCCGTCGGCTCGGCCGTATGCCCCGCGCGCTCAACTAGCCCGGTCACTCAACAGCTTCGACACGTCGGCGCTCGAAGCCAGGCCCGAACTCCACGTGAAGCTTCCAGCCTCCCGCATCTCCGCGCACGCACGCAGCAGGGCGGTGAGGGCGGCGCGCGCCAGCGCCCCCCCGACGCTGATGCGCCTGGCCCCCGCGTCGGCCAACTGCGCGACCGTCGCCCCCTTGACGAGCGGGGCCAGCACGTTCAGAGGCTTCGTCAACGCGTCAGCCGCCAACCGCACCTCGTCGAGCGTCCTGAGCCCCGGCGCGTAGAGCACGTCCGCGCCGGCCGCCTCGAACGCTTGCAGGCGGCGGATAGTGTCGTCGAGGTCATTCCTTCCGCGGATGATGTTGTCGGCGCGCGCCGTCAGGGTGAAAGGGAAGTCGAGCGAGCGCGCCGCCTCGGCCGCCGCCTGCACGCGCTCGACCGCCAGGCTGAGATCGTAAATGCGGTTCGACGGCGCGCCGCTGTAATCTTCGATTGAGCCGCCGACGAGTCCCGCCCGCGCGCCGAGCAGGATGGTCTCTCCGACCCCCGTCGGGTCGTCCGCGAAGCAGTTCTCCAGGTCGGCGCTGACCGGCGCCTCGGTCGCCGCCGAGATGCTGCGGCAGTGTTCCATCACTTCGTCCCGCGTCACCTGCCCGTCGGGCTTGCCCAGCGAGTTGGCGAAGCCCGCGCTGGTCGTCGCCAGCGCCTCGAACCCGAAGCCCGCCAGCAGGCGCGCCGACCCCACGTCCCAGGGGTTGGGGACGACGAATGCCCCCTCGCGCCTGTGCAGCGCGACGAACCGCTCCGCTTTCTCGCTCTGCGTCGCCATCGCTTCCTCCGGAACAGCGCTTAGAACTTCGCCCCGCCGACTCGCCCGACCGGACCTCGCACCCCGCTACCTGCCGGCCGCAGGCTTGAAGACCGCCCTGAAGGCTTTGAGCGCGGCGGGGTGGTAGATAGTCGAGTGTTTCTCGTCCGGCATCTTTTCGTAATGCCAGCGCAGGCCGGGGGGCTCCACCCTGCCGAGAACGTCGGCGAAGCGCTGCGTGACCTCCGTGTCATCGCCGCTGCTCGCGAGGTAGAGCGTCTTCCCCGTCTTCGGGCGGGAGCGCAGCAACTCGTCGGCCCGGCCCACAAGCTTCTGGTCGTTCCACCACAGGCTGGGGTCGAAAGCGATGTAGGCGTCGAACAGGCCGGGTTCGAGGAGGAACGTCTCGACGACGAACAGCCCCGCGAGGGACTCGCCCACGATTGCCGTCTCGCCGGTCGTGCGGTAGCGCGCCTTCACCTGCGGCATCAGCTCGTCGCGGATGAACCTGCGAAACGGCTCGGACCCTCCCACGCGCGGCGCGATCTTCTTATCGTTCTCATTGTCGGTGGGGCCGGTCATGTCGCGGCGGCGCTGTGTATTTTCGATGCCCACCAGCAGGAACGGTCGCATCGTCCCGTTGCCGACCGACACCTGCACCAGACCGGCGACGTGCAGGAAGTCTTCGGCCAGCCCCCCGTCCGGCATGTAGAGCACGGGCAGCCGCGCCGCGGCGGAGTCCTGATAGCCGGGCGGGAAGTAGACGTTAATGCGCCGCGTCTCGCCCAGAATTCTGGAATTGACGGTGAACGTCTCGCCGATGGTTAGTGGCGCCGCCTTCTCGCCTGAGGCCGGGCGGGGCAGGGGGCGCGCCGGGGTCGCCAAAGCCAGGACCAGACAGACCGCGTAGAAGCTCGAAATCTTTCGCATGGCGAGTAGATGCCCCTTTATTTTCGCGTCATCTGCCGGCCGCGGAAGGTGACGGTTTCGCCCGGCTTCATCTCGTAAAACGGTATCTTCATTCTCTTCAACTCCCCGGCGAAGGCGTCGGCGTTCGCGGCGATGCCGGGGAAGGTCGCGTAGTGCTGCGGCGCCGCGAGGCGGGCGCGGACTGATTGCGCGGCGCGCGCCGCCATGCGCGGTTCCATGCCGAAGTGGCCGCCGACGTTGAGCAGGGCCAGGTCAATCTGGTACTGCTCGCCGATGGTCTCCATGTCTTTGAAGTAGGCGGTGTCGCCCGAGTGGTAGATGACGGGGCCGCCCTTAATCATGATGACGAAGCCGGCGGGGTTTCCGCCGTAAGCCCTTTCGGGTTCGCCCGCGCCGGCCTTCGGGTTGAAGACGCTGCTCGAATGGACGGCGGGCGTCATGGCCACGGTGACTTCGCCGCCGGCGAGCTGAATCTCGCCCCCGATGCCCATGATGGCGTCCGTCTCCGCCTGTTTCTGCGGGAAGTCCGCGAGCTTGACGAGGTTGCCCGCGAGTTCGGGGTTGCTGACGAGCGCCGCCCCGGTCTTCCTCGCAATCTCGACGGCGTCGCCGACGTGGTCGCGGTGCCCGTGCGTGACGAGGATGTAATCAACCCTCGTGAGGGAGGCCAGCGGGTCTTTGCCGTCCTTCGCCTCGGGGTTCGACGGATTGTTGAGCCACGGGTCGATTAACAGAACCGCGCCGCGCGGGGTCGTGATCGAGAACGCCGCGTGCCCGAACCAGTGGACTTTTGTCTCCTGCGCGCTTGCCCGGTTGACGGAAACGACGGTAAGCACGGCTAAAGCCGCAAACAAGCTGAAGACCTTCATCATTATCTCCTCTCCGGTGGAAGCGGGGTCGGCATGCGATTTACAGATACGACAGCAGGGGGCTCCGGCTCCGCATCTTCACGCCCGCATACCACCTGCAAGCGGGGTAGCAGAGCGCGACGACGAAAACCCAGACGCACCAGACGACGCCCAGGCCGTAGCCGTATCCTTGAGGGCGGCCGGCCAGGACGCCGCCGTCCGGGAACCCCGTTAGCCACCACCGCCAGTCTCCGCCGCCGGCCGCGGAAGCCGCAAGGGCCAGCAGGTGTATGAGCCCGATGTGCAACAGGAAATAGAAGAGGGGCACGCGGCCGTACACCTTCAGCACGCCCCGCGTTCTTTCTAACAGCCCCCGCCCTTCGGCGTATTCGACGGCGGCCATGATGAGCGCCGAAACCCCCAGGGTCGCGAGCAGGAAGAGCAGCGAAGGCGGATATTTCTGGACGTTGAAGAAGGAGAGCGGCGTCCGCCACCAGTCCGACTGCGCCGACCACCCGGCCGGGTCGCCGTAAAGGTTGCTCCAGCGCAGCAGGGCGAAGGCGGCGAGCATCACGGCGCCCGCGCGAAGTTCTAACCGCAGCCGCCGCCCCCTCTCTTTGAGCATGACGCTCCCGAAGGCGTAGCCGAGCGCCATCACCCCGACCCACGGCAGGAGCGGGTACGCGACGACGACTATCGGCGGATTGGTCGGCGGTCCCGTGACCAACCCCGGAACGTGCAGGAGGCCCCACAACCAGCCCAGAGGCCCGAGGCTTGCCGCCGTCACGCCGTCGAGCGCGTTGTGTCCGGCGATCAGGAGCGCGCCGATTAACAGATTCAGACGGACGCCCAGATGGAAAAGCGCCGCCATGAGCATCATCGAAGCGCCGATGGCCCAGATAACTTCCAGCAGTTGCACGTTCCACCGCCAGTTGAAGTTGAAGACGAGCTGCACGAGCGTCAGCTCGACGACGACGAGCCAGAGCCCGCGCGTTAGGAGCAGGCCGGTCAGTCGCCGCCCGGTCTTTCGACGCCGCTGGAGAAAGATGGACGTGCCGGCGAGGAAGACGAAGACGGGGGCGCAGAGGTGAGTCGCCCACCGCGTCAGATACAGCGCGGGGGTCGTCTGCTGTGGGTCGAGAGGGTTGCCGGCCCAATTCGTGAAGAACTCGCGCGCGTGGTCGAGCGCCATCAGCACCATGACGAAGCCGCGCAGCGCATCGACGGCGCTCACGCGCAGCGGGGCGGACGTCGTGACTCCTGCGCTGAGTGTCGTGGCTGCCATACCTTTGCCCGGCTCCGACGCCCGATTCCAGCAAACGGACATTACCTGTGAGTCTCCGCAGCGTGCGAATGTGGTCCGCAAGACCGGCCCGGGCGCCCCGCCGCCGTCCCTTTATGGGTAGGAATAACCCGCCCGCCGGAACCGAGCGCGCCCTCCCCGAGCCCTTAATAATCCGGGCTCGACCGCATGCTCTGAAAAACGCAACGTGTATATATTGCAAGGCCGAGCTTACACTCGCAGTGGTACAATTGGTAGAGCCATTTATAACTCATTTTGCTGGACCAATCGCCACGACATGCCTAAAACTGTCAGCTCGCTGGAACTCACGTTGAGCGACCGGCCGCCACAGCAGACGCTGACGGACTGGCTGTACACGGAGTTGCGCGGCTCGATTCTGGAGGGCCGCCTGAGGCCCGGAACCAGACTGCCGGCGTCGAGAGATTTCGCGCGGCAGCACTCTCTCTCGCGGGGCACGGTCGTCGTCGTGTTCGAGCGGTTGCTGGCGGAAGGGTACTTGTCCTCCCGCGTCGGGTCGGGCACGTGGGTCAGTCACCGCGGGGCGGCGGGCGCCCACGTGCGCGCAGAGCCGCAGGCGCCGCCGGCTTACGTCCGCCGCGTGATTTCGGCCTACGTCCGTCCGAAGGCCTACGAGGGCTGGGTCGCGATGGAAGGCCGCCGCCCTTTTCAAATGCGCGACCCGGCGCTCGACGAGTTCCCCGCGAAACTCTGGGGGCAGATGGTCGCCCGGCGGGCGCGGACCTTCAAGGCGTGGTTACGGACGGAGGACGACGGCCGCGGGTACCGCCCGCTGCGCGAGGCCACCGCGCATTACCTGGGCTCGTCCCGGGGCGTGAGGTGCACCGCCGACCAGGTGGTCATTGTTTCCGGGGTGCAGCAGGCGCTCGACCTCCTGGCGCGCCTGCTCCTGAAACGGGACGACCCCGTGTGGGTGGAAGACCCCGCGTACGTCGGGGCCACGATGGCTCTCTCCAACGCCGGGGCGAAGGTCGTCCCGGTGCCCGTGGACGGGCAGGGGCTGTCCGTCTCCGCCGGGCTGAGAATGTGCGGCCGCCCGAAGGGGATGTATCTGACGCCGGCCCACCAGTTCCCGCTGGGGGTGACGATGACGCTGGAGCGCAGGATGGAAGTTCTGAAGTGCGCCGCGCGCGTGGGCGCATTCGTCATCGAAGACGATTATGACAGCGAGTACCGCTTCGAGGGGCGGCCCGTGCCCGCCTTGCAAAGTCTCGACAGGGGTTCGAGCGTCATCCTGGTCGGGTCGTTCAGTAAGCTGCTCTTCCCGTCGTTACGTCTGGGGTACGTGGTGCTGCCCCCGTCCCTGGTAGACTATTTCCTGGCGTTTCGGCTTCAAACAGACTTTCGCTCCGTCAGCCTCGATCAGGCGGTGCTGTGCGACTTTATCGAAGGCGGGCGCCTCGGACGCCACCTGCGGCGTATGCGTGAGCTGTACGCCACCCGCCTCGCCGCGTTGGTCGAAGGGGGGCGTCGGGAATTGAAGGGCCTCCTCGAAATTTCCAACATTCAGGCCGGCCTTTATACCGTGGGGTTTCTAAAGAACGGCATGTCGTCGCGAGAAGCGGAGACGGCCGCGGCGGCGCACGGCGTCGAGGCCGTCGCCCTCGACCGGTATACCCTGAAGCGTCCCGACCCCAAAGGGGTGCTCCTGGGTTTCGCCGCCTTCGACGAGGCCGCGATTCGCGGCGGGCTGGAACGTTTGGCCACGGCGTTTAGCCGACGGAATGTCAGAGCCCGGTGAGAACCCGACTCGCATGCGGCGGCGACGGCGATGATAGCGCCGTGCCGGGGGCTGGAATATCCGACCGGGCAGTTGCCCCAGCTTCGGTTCAAGGGCGCAAGAGCGCTTCCTTATGTATGCTGGAACGCGCTAGGTCGCCGTTGTTGATTCCGTAGTCTTATTAAAGTAATTGTTATGCCTGAAAGGAGCACCGCGTAGGTATGCAGACAGGACCGGAAGGAGTTTTAAGCGACGTCTTGAGCAGCGTCGGGGAGGACGGCGAGTATCAGGTGGATTCGTCAATCCTCCTGAACGGCGTCTTCGGGTCGGAGGAGGAGTTAAAGGCCTGGGCGGAGGAGCACGGCCTTGGTTACGAGATGAGCGACCTCCCGGGGCAGACGGTAGGCGGGAAGAAGATGGTCAACTTCTACAGGAGGGGGGCGGCCGAATAGCGAGGCGGGCGAGCAGGCTCCGGCGGACGCCATCTAACAACGGGAAGCATCGGACTCGCCCCGGCGGGGCCTTCGCCCTTAGTCATGCGGGCTCGCCGTTTATCCCGAGCGTTAGCCCGCTTCGCATACCCGGCCTGTCCGGCTGACCGACATGGGGGAGACGCAGAACATCGAGCGAACTGACCACGTGACGGCTGAAGTGGTTTACCGCGTCGGCCCGCCGCTAAGGAATGACGAGCTAAACATGCTGTCGGCCGCTGCCTGGGAAGAACATACGTGGAGCGACTTTCAGCCCGTACTGAATCGCAGCCTGGCGTACGTCTGCGCTTACAGCGGCGCCATCCTGATAGGCTTCGTCAACCTGGCTTGGGACGGCGGTGAGCATGCGTTCGTTCTCGACACTCTGGTGCATCCGGAGTTCCGTCGGCGCGGCATCGGCCGAGAGCTTGTCAGGCGGGCGGTTGCGGAAGCCGGGGCGCGAGGCGTCAAATGGGTGCACGTGGACTTCGAGCCGCATCTGCAAGGATTCTATGACGGGTGCGGGTTCCGGAGCACGGCGGCGGGTCTAATACGGCTCAGGTAGCGCCCCTTATAATCGGGGGCGGGCTGACAGTGGCAGGCGCCCGACCGCCGACACGGCGGCTCTCGCCCATGGTACCCTTGCGGGGTGGCGGGTGGCGCCGGGCATTAGCCCGCTTTCGTCTTAGCAGGGCGTCGGGTGCTCACAGAATATGATTACGATTCGCCCGGCTGTAGAAAGTGACGTCGAGGCCCTTTGCTCGCTCGACCTCATCGCGCGTAAAGAGCAGGAGCGGCGGGAATTCATTCGGCGCGAAGTCGCCTCCGGCAATTGCTTCGTCGCCGTCACGAACGGGACGGTGATCGGCTATGGGGTGTTAAATTACACCTTCTATTCCAACGGCTATATCGACATGCTGTACGTCCACTCCGAACACCGGCGGCGCGGCGCGGGGGAGGCGCTGTTAAGGCACATGGGGACGCTGTGCCGCACGCCGAAGCTCTTCACCTCCACCAACCTGTCGAATTTACTGATGCAATCACTGCTCGCCAAATTAGGGTACGAGCTGAGCGGGGTGATTCACAACCTGGACGAAGGCGACCCGGAGATCGTGTACCTCAAGCGTCTCGGGTAGACCCGGCGCGCGGGCCAACAACGGCGTGCGGCGGAGCGCCGGCACGACGGCTCTCATGTAAATCAGTCTTGCGGGCGGGCGGGTGCATGCCGGGCATCAGGCGGCTAACCATCATCCACGCATGGTATGGAGACAAAAGACGTAATCTCGGTGACCCTATCCTCCACGGCGCTTGTTGTGGCGCTCCTGACCTTTGCCTTGAATTACCGGCATACGCGCCGCGTAGCAATCCTGGGTCGAAAACCCGTATTAGTTTTCCTCTATGACAACCATCGGGGATGGGTGCTAAAAAATATTGGCAGCGGCCCGGCGTTAAATATTGTGGTTGCCCAGAAGCGGGTCGGGGGAGAATGGTTTAACCCCGTCAGGATTCCGCCCCTGCCAAAGGATGGAGAGTTTATTCCCGCCTGGTTGCATCATGTAAACACAACCGGCTTAGGGGCGACGTACACCGATTTTGAAGGCAAGCCTTACACTTCGACGTGCGGTGACGATCTTAGTCAGGTATTCGAAGGCGTAAGATTTGGCCCGTGGAAAGATGCGGAAATTGGCAGGCACTGGAGCCAGCCTCTTTATCGCGAGTAGCCGCCCGACAACGGCATGCGCTCGACGCCGCGCCGCCGCTCATGCACGTCGAATGGGGGCGCGGGTGACGCCGGGCGTTAGGTGTCTCACCATTGTGGATACGGCTAAAGGGGGCGCGATTTACATCTTCCCGGGAAGGAAAAGAGCGAGACGCCCGTAATTGTTTTTAAGAAGATTAGCCGCTTACGGCTCGGACGCAAATTGTGAAGTGGGTCGAGGGTGATGGGCTTCGTTCATAACTCAGTCAATGTTAAATCTGGTGCGAGTCAGGAGTCGAAATGACAGTGTCGGCGACGGCTACGAGCGAGAGAAAAAACTTCTTCGACTTCCGAACCTATTCTCAGGGGCGCGTCGAACAACTGGCTTCGGAATTCAAACAGGCCGAGCCCTTCCCCCATCTCGTTATTGAAGACTTCCTGAATCTGACGCCGGACGAGGCGGCAGGCGTTTACCCAACCCCCGACTGGCCTCACTGGAACAGGCGTAATGATTTTTATCAATCGGGCAAGATGTATTGCCGCGACACCGACGTCATCCCGCCCCTGATCTCTTCGATGTTCTACGAACTCTCGTCCCCACCATTCCTTCGGTTTCTGGAGTCGGTGACTGGCATCGGCGGGCTTATCCCCGATCCCTATTACGAGGGCGGCGGACTTCATTGCAGCGGGCCCGAGGGTGTCCTCATGCCCCACACGGACTTCCACTATTACGGCCGGCTCAAACTATACCGGCGGATAAATTTGTTGCTCTATTTGAATCCGGGGTGGGAAGAGAATTTCGGGGGCTGCCTGGAGCTTTGGGAAAAAGGGGCTAATAAACCTGCGAAACTTATCGTCCCAGACTGGGGCACTTGCGTGATTTTCCGCACGGATGACCACTCGGTTCATGGCTTTTCAACGCCTATCAAGCCGGGCCATTGGCGCCGCTCGGTTGCGCTCTATTATTACAGCAGTCAGGAAGCCGCCCGCTTCAGCGGCGACGCGTATACATATTGGCAGCAGCACGGGACGCAGGGCGGCCTGAATCGGCTGCGGATATGCTGCTATCGCTTGCTGGCGCGGGCCGCGCGCAAACTCTCACATATCGCACATCAAGCTAATCCGAATAAAGAGCCGCGCTAAGGGGGAGATATGGCCTCATCTCCGGCAGTAAAAATGCAGGAGTCCTAACACTCACGTACGCACGACATCTAACAACGGCATGCACCCGGTGCCCCGCCACGGAGCCTGTCACGCGCGTTGAATGGGGGCGCGGGTGATGCCGGGCGTCAGGTCGCCCCTGGCGACATACGCAGGCAGTTGATTGATTATGGCGCTCCGCGGCGGGGGGATAACAACCGAAGTATCGGCTCGGTAATATATTAGGGGAGACTGGGATTGTGATGAAGCCGTTAATCTTTGCTTTCTGGATGTTGTGCGCCTTTGGCTGTCTTCTGGGCGCCTGTGGGCCAGAGACGACAAGTTTGAGTTGAACCCATTTGTCACCGTTACTGGCAAGACGCCGCCCACGTTTTTGGCGCACGCGGGGGACGATGACGTGAACAGTGTCAACCACTCGCTGGTTTACTATGCTGCCCTGAAGAAGGCCGGAGTCCCCGCTGAGATGCATTTATATGCGCAGGGTGGGCATGCGTTCGGGTTGCGGCGCACGAAGTTCCCCATCACGGAATGGCCTCAACTGGCTGAGAAGTGGCTGGGGACAATAGGGATGATTTCGCAATAGTGACATCTTCTTATGAAAGTCATGGGGTTCAGAGTCGCGACAACCGCAATATTATTTTGGGGGTTGATGTGCACCTCACACGCCCAGAGAAAAGCGGCCACTTCAATCCCCGCGTTCGTCTATGGGATATGGCAGATTCGTAAGCTCGACGAGGTCGGAGGACACGCGGGCGAAAAGCCTGATTTGGCGCGGCGACAGATTGGCAAAAAGATTAGATTCGGCAGGACGGGCGTCAACTTTGACAGGGGCTTTCTTTTCTTCGATTCGCCATGCCGGAGAGTGAGTTATACATTCGAGGCTCGTAAAATTGCGAAGCAACAGGCTGGAGAGAAGGGGACCTTGGAATTCCACGGGTTGAATCCTGCGAAGGAAGGGCAGATTCAGAACGTTGTCGTAAAGTGTAACGGTCGCCCGCAGTATTACTTTGAGTTGGCGGAACGAAACGAGCTGGCGATCTACTATGACGGCTGGTTTTTCTTCCTGGAAAAGGTGCGCGAGTAATTTTGAAAGGGCGCCTTGTCCGTCAGAAGCCGCCCAGCGACGGCATGCGCCCGCCGCCCCGTCACGACGCCTCTCGTGTACGTCGCGCGGAGGCGCGGATGACGCCGGGCGTCAGACGCCTTAGGGTGTCGCCGGCGGAGTAAGTGAGGCATCCGGCGAGTTGACGTCGAAACGACGGAAGCCTCCGTACTCGAAAACTACTTTCCCGCCCAGCAATAGCTCGGGCCGTTTGTCCGCGCCCGTGCGACCCCTGTTGTAGGTGCTGACGACTATCCGCCGCGGCGCCAGAACTCCGAAGGGGCTGGCGACATAGTCGAACTCGAACCTCATGAAGACGAGGGGGGCGACGAGCGAGGGGAGGCGCAGCGTCCAGTCCCGCTCCTCGCGCCAGAGTTGCGCCGTTTCGGCGTCCACCCACAGCCGCCCGCGGAAAAGCGGCTCGGCGCCTTTTAACGCCGGGGGCAGTGAGAACTTGAACGTGATGTAAGGCGTTTGCGCCACCTGCTGATACTGTAGAACAACCACGTCGCGCCCGTTGACCTGCTCACGGCCGGCGACCGTGAACTGAAATGACGCGCGCGCGTTCGGGTCCAGCGGCAGCCCCTGGTTGAGAGTCTCGCCGTAGATGCTTGACCCGAGATCGTACCGCCGGCTCTCGCGGCTGATCCGGTCAATTTCTTTCTTTACAGAATCCGCTTTGGCCAATCGGCCGAAGAGGTCCACCAGCCTCTTTTCCCGCTTTGCTACTTCCACGCCGTCAACCGAGCGCACGTTGCGATACTCGGCCGCCAAAGACGCGTCCAGTTGGGACTGATAGATGACCAGCTCTGAAACAATCCGCCGCCGCCGCTTGAGTTTACCCTCGGCGTCGTACTCTTCTACGCTCTGCTCCTCATCGGCGGTGAGGTCTTTAAACCTGGTCTTGTATTCGCTTACGCTAAGGCCGGCCCGGCGGATCAGTTCTTCCAACTGGGCCGGGTCTGGCGGCGGGGGTGTGGGCTGCTGACCGAAGGACGCGCCGGCGCTCGTCAGGCAGAGTAAAACGAGTGAGTAGAGAATACGTCTGAGCATGTTATGAGTTGGCGAAAATACAAGGAAAAAGGCCATCATTCTGCCGGGAAGACGAGTGTACAATGGCGTCCCGACATCTAACAACAGCATGCATGCGACCCGCGACGGCGCGGCCTTCATCGTCAATCTCGCGGGCTGGCGCCGCCGGACGTCGGGCTCAGGCTCCCGCGATTTTTTCAACGGTGCACGCGGGAGTAATTTTTGCGCATCCAATTGGCAGCGGCGTCGGCTCTCATTCTTGACGTTGACCTCTCGGGCCGGTCGTCTTTGTGAAGTCCCGGCAATTATCGGGGCAGGTGGTTGAGCCCCTCTATTTGATCTCTCGATATTTATGTGCGATTTGGAGATCGTTCATGGTTAACAAGCACAAATCCAGGGGCGCAAGTAAGGGAGCGGCGTCAAGCGCCCCGGCGCCTACAGCCCCCGCAAACCCCACGGCGGACAGGCCGCCCGAGAATCTTCTCCAGGTAGTTCTACGGATTCTCTATAGTTTGGGTCGCCTCGGGCAGGTGCTGCTTGTGGTTCTGCTTTTTTGTGGGGCCGCCCTCGTCGTCTGGAGTCAAATACCTGAGCAGGGCAAGCTGAACATTATAAACCGCGTCCTTTACGGCTCGCCCATCGTCGCGGGTTACTACCCGAGTGTTGAGATAGAGCAGAGCAAAGTTAAATTTGACTTTACGGAGTGGACGCCCAAACCGCCCGCGGGGGACGCCGGCCAGTGTTGTAAGGTCACGAGCGACGAGGAGATGGTCGTCCGGCGCGTGCAGACCGGAGCCGTTTACCTGGCCCGGCGGGTCGGCACGTCTGGGCAAAAACCGGACTTCACATCTTCAACTCATCAAGTCTCGTATCAGGAGACAAGCGGAAGAATCGGGGGGACTCAAATGTCCCACTATGAACTCTTCCTGGATATATCAAAGGCGCCTGTGAATGTGCCTTTCAAGGCTCACCTTCGCTCCGTCAGGTATCGCGGGTTTAGTGACAAAGACCACGAGTGGGCGGCCCCGTCCGTATTTCAGCCCACCCGTTTACTTATCATCGAGCTTCAATTCAGCAGTAGTAAACCTGGGAGAAATTTCAAATTCGGCAGCTCCGCCGAGTTTGACGGCGGAAACAAAATGCAGCTCTACCCGACTTTGGGCGAGTCGCAAAATCCGGGCGTCGGTTACTATGAAATATCAGGCGACACGCTCAGGTGGACGATACAGTACCCGAAAATAGGATACAGTTACCGGGTAGATTGGGACTGGTAGAAGCGTGTGAAATGTGTCCTCGCTTTCAGGGCGCGTCGTCTTACGATTCATTAAACCCGACCCCGCTATAGCCCACCCCTCATCATCTCTCTTTAAGGCGTGAATAGAATGCCGCGCACGCGGGGTAAGGGCCAACTCGCGCGTTGGGCCGCGCTGATGGCGGGGGCGGGCGCCCGGGGGCCGGGCCGGCTGTCGCGGGGGCGAAGGCGGCGCGTGGCGTGCGGGGCGTGCTTTGTTTAGATTGCTTTGGGTTAAAGTAAAAGCGCGCGTTACGACCTGACAGAGCAAGGGGGGAAGTGAGTATGGGTGAGTCGTTCGAAGCCGGGAGCGTGGTCACGGCTAATCCGATGGCCTACAACGTGGAGGCCATCGCCAAGCTCGAACACGAGGAGTTACATCGCCGCACGCGGGGGGAGAAGGTCAGCGACTTTTTCGTCTCGCTGATGGGCAGCATGCCCTTTCTGGTATTTCACGTCCTGTGGTTCGCGGGGTGGTTCGCGGTTAACCTGAACGCCGTGCCGGGCGTCGCGGCGTTCGACCCCTTTCCCTTCGGCGTGCTGACGCTGATAGTCTCGTCCGAAGGCGTCTTCCTCGCCATCTTCATCCTCATCAGCCAGAACCGCATGACGCGCCAGTCGGACAAGCGGGCGCACCTGGACTTGCAGGTCAACATGCTTACGGAGCAGGAGATGACGATGATGCTGCGCATGCAGCAGCGGCTCTGCGAGCATCTGGGGGTGGAGGTGGATACCGTTAAGGAGGAGGCGAAGCACCTGCTGGAAGAGACGGACGTTCATAGGGTGGTGAGCACGCTGGAGGAGAAGCTGCCCTGAACGCGACCCGCGCCGGAGGCGAGAGGCGGCCGGGAGCCGGCGCGCCGGTTCGGGCGGCTCGGTGAGCCGGCGTCCGGGGCTGCTTTTTAACACCGAGGGGCGCGTGGTATCGTCTGGGGTACACGAAAGAGACTATCTGTAAACGTCCAGCTCATGCCAGTCTCGCCGGGCGAGTTGAAGGGGATTCGCGCATGCGATAGGAACCGGGCGCGGCCGGCGGCGATTGCGTCTGACTTCCGGCGGTTTTCTGTACGGCGCCTCGCGCGCGGGGCGGTTCGTCAAAGGCCACATTGTCGTTTGAAGCGGGGCGGCGACGGTGGCGGCAGGCGGCTGTTTCTGTAGGCCGCGCGGCGCGACGCCGGGCCGGCGGCCTTCGCGGGCCGGAACCGATTTAGAAGTAAGCAGGGGGAACTCATAAATGAACGACGACTTGGAGGGAACCTCCGGGCCCGAGTTGACGGCCGACGAGGAGGCGCTGTTAAAGGAGATGCCGACGCTGACCGACGTCGGGCAGGCGCGGCGCGCCTTCCTGGGGCAGACGATTGCGGGCGGCGTCGGCGCCTTCGCCCTGATGCTGCTGGAGAAGGAGAAGGCGCTCGCGGCGCTCGCCTCTTCGCCCGACGCCGTGTTCGCGCCGGCGGCGGCGCTGGAGAACCCCGTCAGGGTCGCCCTGAAGGTCAACGGCGCGGCCCAGACGCTCGAAGTGGACTCGCGCATGGTGCTCTTGGACGCGCTGCGCGAGCGGCTGGAGCTGACGGGGACGAAGAAGGGCTGCGACCAGGGGCAGTGCGGCGCCTGCACCGTGCTCGTGGACGGGAGGCGCGTGCTGTCGTGCCTGACGCTCGCCGCCACGGTCGAGGGCCGGGAAGTCACGACCATCGAAGGGCTGGCGAAGGGCGACGAGCTGCACCCCGTCCAGGCGGCCTTCATCAAGTACGACGGCTTCCAGTGCGGGTACTGCACGCCGGGGCAGATATGCTCGGCCGTCGGGCTGCTCGAAGAGGCGCGGCGCGGCGAGGTGAGCCACGTGACGGAGGACGTGTCCGCGCCGGTCAGGCGGCTCACGGACGACGAGATACGCGAGCGGATGAGCGGCAACATCTGCCGCTGCGGCGCCTACCCGAAGATAGTCGCCGCCATCCAGGAGGCGCACTCGGGGCGGGAGTCGGCGCGGACGTGGCGGTACGTGGAGGAGGAAGAGTTGGCGCGGGTCAGGAAGGAGTGGGAAGCCGATGAGACCGTTTAAGTACACGCGCGCGAGCGACCCCGCGGCGGCCGCCGGCGTGGTCGCGGCGAACCCCCGGGCCAAGTTCCTTGCGGGCGGGACCAACATCCTCGACCTGATGAAGGAGGACGTCGAACGCCCCGACGAGCTTGTAGACCTGACCCGGCTCAAGCTGGCGGAGATAAAGGCGGCGGGCGGCGTCGTCTCCGTCGGCGCGCTGGCGAAGAACACGGACACGGCCAACCACCCGCTGATTCGCCGCAACTACCCGCTGCTGACGCAGGCCATCGTCGCGGGCGCGTCGGCGCAGTTGCGCAACATGGCCACGAACGGCGGGAACCTGATGCAGCGGACGCGCTGCCAGTACTTCTACGACACGGCGATGCCGTGCAACAAGCGCGAGCCGGGGACGGGCTGCGGCGCGCTCGAAGGGCTCAACCGGATTCACGCGATATTCGGCTGGAGCGACAAGTGCGTGGCGACCTACCCGGGCGACATGGCGAACGCGCTCTACGCGCTCGACGCCGTCGTGCGGGTTCGCGGGGCGGGCGGGCGCGAGCGGACGATACCCGTCACGGACTTCCACCGCCTGCCCGGCGACACCCCGGAGAAGGATAACAACCTGGCGCACGGCGAACTCATCACGGCCATCGAGCTGCCGAAGTCGAGCTTCGCCAAAAATTCTTACTACCTGAAGGTGCGCGACCGCGCGAGTTACGCCTTCGCGCTCGTCGCGGTCGCCGCCGCGCTGGAACTCGAAGGGGGCGCCATCCGGCAGGCGCGCGTCGTGCTCGGAGGCGTGGCGCACAAGCCCTGGCGGAGTCGGGAGGCCGAGGCCGCGCTCGCGGGCAGGCCGGCTTCGGAGGAGACGTTCCGGCGTGCGGCCGAGGCGGCGCTCGCGGGCGCGAAGCCGCTCGCGCACAACGCCTACAAGGTCGAGTTGGGGAAGCGCGCCGTCGTGCGCGCCCTGATGCGCGCCAGCAGACTGGCCTGACGGCCTGAGGTCTTGAACCCGGAGGGAATGTGATGGCCAGGTACATCGGGAAAGAGATGAGCCGCGTGGACGGCGTGGCGAAGGTGACGGGCAAGGCGAAGTACGCGGCGGAGTTCCGCGCGCCGAACCTCGCCTACGGCTTCATCGTGACGGGGACCGTCGCCAAGGGCGCTATCCGGGCGATAGACACGCGCGAGGCCGAGGCGGCGGCCGGCGTGATTCGCGTCTTCACGCACCTGAATTCGCCGAAGCTCGGGCCGAAGGCTTCGCACGAGCAGGCGCCGCCGCGCGCCAGGGAGGAGCAGGACAAGTCCTTCAGGGCGCTCCAGTCGGACAGAATCTACTTCAACATGCAGCCCGTGGCGCTCGTCGTCGCGGAGACATACGAGCAGGCGCGCTACGCCGCGCGCCTCGTCAAAGTCACATACAACGCGGAGAAGCACGAGACGGACACGGAGGCCGCGCGGGCGCGCGCGCGCTTCCCCTCGCAGGGGCCGCCGCCCAGGCCGCGCGGCGCCCCCGGGGAGGCGTTGAAGACGGCGCCCGTGAAGGTGGAGGCCGAGTACCGCATCCCCGTCGAGCACCACAACCCGATGGAGCCGCACGCGGCCGTCGCCGTCTGGCAGGGCGACCGGCTCACGGTCTTCGACAAGTCGCAGGAAGTCTACAACGTGCGCAAGCACCTCGCGTCGAGCTTCGGCGTGCCGGAGGAGAACGTCTCGGTCATCTCCCCATACGTCGGCGGCGCGTTCGGCTCAAGCCTCAGGCCGAACTACTACCCGGCGCTGACGGCGATGGCGGCGCGCGAACTCCGACGCCCGGTCAAGGTCGTCTACACGCGGACGCAGATGTTCACGGGGCACGGCTACCGCCCCTACACGATTCAGAAGGTCGCGCTCGGCGCCGAAGCGTCGGGGAAGCTCACGGCGATGATTCACGAGGCCGTGCACAACACCTCCACCTTCGAGGAGTTCTCGGACAACACCACGGGTTTCACGCGACAGGTCTACGCGTGCCCGAACCTTTACGCGCCGCTGAAGATCACCGACACGGACCTCAACACCCCGACCTGGATGCGCGCGCCGGGCGCGGTCAGCGGCATGTTCGCGCTCGAATGCGCGATGGACGAGCTGGCCTACGCGCTGAAGATTGACCCGCTCGAACTGCGGCTCATCAACTACGCCGAGCGGGACCCGGAGAGCGGGAAGCCGTTTTCGAGCAAGGCGCTCAGGGAGTGTTACCGGCTCGGCGCCGAGAAGTTCGGGTGGAAGAACCGCAAGATGGAGCCGCGCTCGATGCGCGACGGGCGGCTCCTCGTCGGCTGGGGGACGGCCACCGGCATCTGGGGCGCCTTCCAGATGCCGGCCGCGGCCCGCATCACGCTGATGGCCGACGGCGCGGCGCACGTCGCCAGCGCGACCAGCGACATCGGCCCCGGCACATACACGGTGGTCACGATGATAGCCGCCGAGTATCTCGGCCTGAAGCCCGAGCAGGTGAAGTTCGAGCTGGGCGACACGAGCCTGCCGCGCGCGCCGGCGCAGGGCGGCTCGTGGACGACGGCGAGCGTCGGCTCGGCCGTGCACGGCGCGGCCCTCGCCGTCGGCGCGCGGCTGCTGGCGCTCGCCAACAAGGAGGCCGGCTCGCCCCTGAGCGGGGCGGCCGCCTCAGACGTCGAGATGCTCGACGGCCGGCTGCGACTCAAAAGCGACCCGTCGCGCTCCGTCGGCGTCTCAGAAGTCATGAGGCGCAACGGGCTCGCGGAGATTACGGAGACGTTCGAGTCGAAGCCGTCGGAGGAGCGCCGCAAGTACTCGACGATGGCCCACGGCGCGCAGTTCGTCGAGGTGAAGGTTGACCCCGAGCTTGGGAGCGTCCGCGTGACGCGCGCCATCGAGGTGACGGCCTGCGGCAAGATCATCAACCCGAAGGCTTCGCACAGCCAGGAGATAGGCGGCGTCGTCTGGGGCATCGGCATGGCCTTGCAGGAGGCGACCGAGATTGACCACCGCTACGGGCGCATCATGAACCCGAACTTGCAGCACTACCACGTCCCCGTCAACGCCGACGTGCACGAGATAGAGACGCTGTTCGTCGAGGAGGACGACAAGGTCGTCAACCCGCTCGGCGTCAAGGGCATGGGCGAGCTGGGGATGGTCGGCATACCCGCGGCCATCGCCAACGCCGTCTTCCACGCGACCGGCCGCCGCATCCGGGAGCTGCCCATCACGCCGGACAAGCTTTTGTAGCGCGGGGTTGAGTCTATGAACGAAGTGAGGGCCCTGGTCGAAGCGTTCGACGCGGCTACGCGCAGCGGCGAGCGGTGCGCGCTGGCGACAATCGTCAGCGTCGAGGGGTCTTCGTACAGGCGGCCGGGCGCGCGGATGCTGGTCTGCGAGGGCGGGGCGAGCACGGGCACAATCAGCGCCGGGTGCCTGGAGGGCGACGTCGTGGAGCACGCGGGGCGCGTCATGGCGGCGGGGGCGGCGAAGCTGGTCGAGTACGACACCGCCTCGACGGGCGAGGAGATGGCGTGGGGGCTGGGGCTCGGCTGCA
Organism: Pyrinomonadaceae bacterium; assembly: GCA_036387195.1. GTDB lineage: Bacteria > Acidobacteriota > Blastocatellia > Pyrinomonadales > Pyrinomonadaceae > QHXN01. The sequence goes on from DASVUF010000004.1 coordinate 84,866, forward strand.
ACGGCGTCGTGCGCGTGCTGGTCGAGCCGCTCGCGCCCGGCTCCCTCTACGTGGAGGCGCTGAGGCGTTCGTGCGAGGCGCAGGCGGACGCCGCCCCCGTATCGGTCGCGACCGTGTACCAGCACACGCCGCGCGGGGCCGCGCGGGCCGCGTCGCGCGTCAAGACCGGGGCGCGCCTCCTTATCCGCGGTGACGCGGACGCCCTCCGCGAAGGGTTGAGCGAGGCGGCGGCGGCGACGCTCGAAAGAGAGGTGCGGGCGCTCCTGCACGGAGGGGCGACGCCCGGCGCGCACACCTTCGACGTGGACGGCGCGAGCGTCAAGGTGTTTGTCGAAACGCTTTTGCCGCCGGCCCGGCTCGTCGTCTTCGGGGCGGGGCAAGACGCGCTGCCGGTCGTCGAACTCGCGCGGGACCTCGGCTGGCGCACGGAGGTCGTAGACCCGCAATGCCGCCCGGCCACCCTCACGCGGTTCGCCGCGGCCGACAGGGTGACGCTGGCGCGCCCCGAGGAGGTCGCCTCGCGGGTCAGCATCAAGCCGCGGACGCTGACGCTGCTGATGTCGCACAACTACGCGCACGACCTTGCGCTGCTCGGGTTCCTGCTGGCCTCGCCCGCCCGCTACATAGGGGTCATGGGCCCGCGCAAACGCACCGAGCGGATGCTGGGCGAGCTGGCGGCGACGGAAGAACCGCTGCGTCTCGAAGGGGCCGGGCTGGCGCGTCTTCATTCGCCGGCCGGTCTGGACATCGGGGCGAACACGCCGGCCGAAATCGCCCTGTCCATCGTCGCCGAGATGCGCGCGGTGCTGGAGGGGCGGCGCGGCGGCATGTTGCGCGAGCGCCGCGGTCCCATCCACGGCAGTCAGGCCGACGGCGAGCGCGCCCCCGCGGCCGAGGGTCAGTCATCGCCCGTCGCGGCGGCGTGAGCGGCGGGGGCCGACGCGGAAGGGCGTTTCAGGCGTGGCCGAAAACAACTCGAAGGGCGTCGGCGCGGTGATACTGGCGGCCGGCGCGTCCACGCGCATGGGCAGCCCGAAGCAGGCGCTTCGATACCGCGGCGAAAGTCTGCTCAGGCGCGCGGCGCTGGCGGCGCTGGCGGCGGGGTGCCGTCCCGTCGTCGTGGTGACGGGCGCGAACGCCGAGTTGTCGGGGCGTGAGCTGGACGGCCTGGACGTGCGCGAGGTGTTTAATCCCCTCTGGGAGACGGGGATGGCTTCGTCAGTCCGCGCGGGCGTCGAAGGACTCGCCGGCGCGAGCCCCGAGGCGGAGGCGGTCGTCCTGATGCTGTGCGACCAGCCTCACGTCAACGCGGAGGTCATCTCCGGCCTCGTCGCGGCGCACCGCGCCACGGGTAGCCACGTCGTCGCCTCGACGTACGGCGGGAGCTTCGGCGTCCCGGCATTATTCGGCGGGGCGCTCTTCGCCGAACTGGCGCGGCTCGAAGGGGCGGCCGGCGCCAGGCAGGTTATTCAGAGACACGCGGCGGAGGCGCGCTTCGTACCCTTCCCGGGCGGCGAGGTGGACGTGGACACCCCCGATGATTTCTCGCGCCTGACCGCGGGCGACGCCAAACAGTAGCAGGCCGACTCGGCCACCCGCGCCCTGCGTCCGAAGGGCTCGGACGGGTCGTGGCAGAGACTTCGGCCGCCCGTCGGCAGAGGCGCCGATGCGTGCGTTTGATTCCGGAGGAAGGGCAGAATCGTTTTATGGTCGAACCGACGCCTACGGAGGCGGAGAGGGTTTCAAGGGAGGGGCCGGGCGCCGCCTCAGAGGCGTTGGCCGCCCCCGACCCGGCCGCCGCGCTGCGCAACGCCGTGAACATGTGGGCGGAGCGGAACACACGCCCCGAGACGCTGGCGCGCCCGGAGAAGCTGAGGGATAAGGTGACGGCCGTCACCTCCTTCTTCGAGTTCGCGGCCAAGCACCCGGGCGACGTCACGCCCGAGGATGTCTCGCGCTGGCGCGAGGGGATGGAGGCGCGCGGGCTCAAGCCGGCCACCGTCTACGCGCGCGTCTCGCGCGTCTCGGCCTTCTACCGCTGGCTGATGGACGACCCGCTGCTCGCGCGCTTCATCAGGTCGAACCCGGCGGCGCAGGCGCGGCCCCGCTACCCGCGCCCCTACCAGTCGGAGTCCACCAAGGCGCTCACCGACGAGGAGATGAACGCGCTGCTGGCGGTCGTCAGGCGGCTGGCCGGGTCGGGCTCGGTGGTGGGCAAGCGCGACTACGCGCTGCTGCTCTTCTACTTCCTGACGGGACTGAGGCGCAGCGAGGTCATCTCGCTGCGGGGCGCGGACCTCGATGTCAGGGAGGGGACGCTGGTCATCAAGTACCGACGCAAGGGGGGGAAGTTCACCGCCCGGGAAGTCTCGGACCCTTCGGCGTACGAGGCGCTGAAGGAGTATCTGGAGGCGTCGGGCAGGCGCGACGTTCTCGGGTCGCCGAGGCCGCTGTGGACGAGGCACGACCGGGCGGGCAAGCCGGGCGCGCCGCTCTCGGCGCGCGCCTTCGTGCAGAACCTGAAGGGATACGCGGCCGAGGCCGGCCTCCGGCACATCCACCTGCACCAGACGCGCCACACCTACGCGCGCATCGTCGCCGAGGAGACGGGCAGCTTCATCGAGGCGCAGGAGGCCCTCGACCACGAGAACCAGGCGACGACCCGCGTCTACGTCCAGCGCATCACCGTCAAGAAGGACAGGCACGGCAGGGGCGTCGCGCGCAGGATGGGGCTCACGCGTGACGAAGCGAAGGAAGGCTGAGCGGTTAAAACGGGGGCGGGTTGTTCACCCTCGCGGGCATAAAAAAGAAGGGCCGGCGTGACCAAAGTCCGCCGGCCCTTCTTCCTTCTCCCGCGGCGTACGCCGCGGCGCCCCGCCGGGCCGAACGGTCTACGAGCCGGGCGGCCGGGGCGCGCCCTTCGCCAGCGACTCGGCGTACTCGACGCCGTCCTGTAGGTTCCTGCGCGTCATGACGTCGCCCAGGTCGGCGCCGAGGCCGACGAGCACCTGCGCGACGCCCGCCTTGATGCCCGTGATGATGACCTCCGCGCCGAGCAGCCTCAGGGAGCGCGCGGCGCGCATGAGCGTGTCGGCGACGTGCGTGTCCACCGTCTGCACGCCGGTCACGTCCACGATGGCGACGCGCGCGCCGCTCGACGTCACGCCCCGCAGCAGGGCGCCGAGCATCTGCGAGGCGCGCTCGGAGTTCATCGCCCCGATGAGCGGCATCACGACGATGCCCTTCTTGATGGGGATGAGCGGCGTGGAGAGTTCCGCCAGCAGCGTCTGCTGCGCTTCGATGACACGCTCGGCGGCGCGGCGCATCTCGGCGGCGGCGCGCTTCTCCTCGGTGGTGTCGCGGACTTCGATGACGGTGCCGACGGGCACGCCGTTCTCGCGCAGGGGGCTGGCGGTGAAGGCGACCGGGTAGAAGCGGCCGTCCTTGTGGACGAACACGTCCTCGCCCTGCTCCTGGTTGTTCTGCGGCAGCGCCCTGTCAATCGGGCATTCTTCGAGCGGGTAGGGCGTGCCGTCCGGCCGCCTGTGGTGGACGAAGTAGTGGAGCGGGCGCCCCTGCACCTCGGCGAGCGTGAAGCCGGTCATCTTCTCCGCGGCCGGGTTCATGTAAGTGCACTGCTGGCGCGCGTCCATGATGAAGAGCGAGACGGTCGCGTTCTCGCACACCGCCTCCAACTGCCGCCGGTAGGTTTCAGACTCGGACGAAGTCAAGGGAGTTTTCACCTCACGCTTCAGGCGCGGCCGCCGCCGGCGCGCGCGGGGAAGGTGAAGCGCAGGCCGTGGTGCGCGCGGTGCGCCCAGTCGCGCTCGGTGTGGCGGCCGCCCTCGGCGCGCATGAACTCGACGTCGCGGCCGGGCGCGTGGCCGCGCGCGGCGAGCGCGTCGCGCAGCGCCTCGGCGTTGCAGTCGGTGTTCGCGCCCTCCAGCGTCCCCGCGTCGAGCCAGACTGTGGGTCGCGGCCCGCGCGCCAGCGAGTCGAGGTTGCGCAGCAGCCAGCAGTTGTCCCACCAGAGCGAGGGCGACATGGCGATGACGCGCCCGAACGTCTCCGGCCGCGCGAGCCCCGCGTAGAGGCTCACCAGCCCGCCGAGCGACGAGCCGCCGACGCCCGTGTGCTCGCGCCCGGGCTGCGTCCTGTAGGCGCCGTCAACGAAGGGCTTCACCTCTTCGGCCAGCGCGCGCGCGTAGACGTCCGCCCGCCCGCCGACCTTGAAGGTCGGGTCGACGGAGGGCGTGTACTCCTCTATGCGGCGCTCGCCGGCGTTGTAGACGCCGACGATGATGAGCGGCTCGACCGCCCCCTCGCGGATGAGGTTGTCGGCCGTCTCGTTGAGGTGCCAGTGCTGCCCCGGCACGAACGACGTGCGGCCGTCGAAGAGGTTCTGCCCGTCCTGCATGTAGAGCACGGGGTAGCGGCGCGCGTCGTCCGCGTCGTAGCCCGGCGGCAGGTAGACGACCAGCCGGCGCGCGCCGCCCAACAGGTGTGAGCGGAACGGCTCGGGGTATTCGAGTCGGCCGTACTCGGCGGCCGGGAAATGGGTCTGAAGGCTTGCGCGAGGGGTCATCTTTTCGTCACCGTCTCCGAATAAAACGGCGGCGTCCGGGCCGCGCTATACGACCCGCGGGTTTTCGTACGGTTACGCTTCACCCTGCCGCCGGAGCCGAAAGACAGGGCGATTCTCATGCCGCCGCGCGGCGCGCACGCCTCGGCGCGCGTTCAGGCTTCGCGCACGCCCGCTTCCGTACGGTCGCGGCCACACGTCCTGCGAATTGCTGGTATAATCCCGTGCGTTCCCCCCTAAGGGAACTACGCGGAGGGAAGTCAGTGAATAGAGTCCGGCCTCGCCTGACGGTCAGGACAGCTTCGCGGCTTCCTCCGCCACAAACTCCCAACCCTCGCGCGTGACGACGGTCACGGACATCCGCCCCCACAACCCGCACACCCTCACACGGCCGCCCCCCTAGCGCGCCGGAGGCGTGAGTTGCCATGAAGACAAAACGCATCCTGTGTGTCTGCGACGGCGAGGACGTGCGCGCGCGCCTCGCGGGCTGGCTCGGCCGCGAAGACTCGCGCTTCATCAGCGCCCGCGGGGCTGACGAGGCGCTGAGGCTCGCCTCGGCCGAGCGGTTCGACCTCTACGTCGTCGTCGAACAACCCGCGAGCCGCGCTGGCGTGGAATTGTGCGGGCGGCTGCGCGCACGCGACCCGCGCACGCCCGTCCTGCTCTGCGCCGCCGACCTCTTCGAGACGCCGCGCGCCGACGGCGGGGACGCCTCGCGCGCGCGACGCGCGCCCGCACGCGCGCGGAGTAGCAGGCCGCGCGCCGCCCGTTCGGCGTAAGCGCCCGGCGCGCAAAAGGTTCTTTCGACCGGGTAAGAAATGAGCGCCCGCCGCGTGTGTGACGACGCGGCGGGCGCTGTTCTGAAGGGGGCTTGCGGGGCGCGCGCGATGCGGCGCGCGCGGGCGGGCCTTGAGCCCTACCGCTGGCCGTCGCGCGGGTAGCGTTGCAGCATGCCTTCCTCGCGCATGACCGACTCGACGCCGGGGATGTCCATCGGCACGAAGGTCGTGAGGACGTCCGCCCGGCTCTCGCCGATGACGATGACGTCCTCCAGGCGGATGTAGATTTTCTCCTCGGGGACGACCAGCGCCGGCTCGATGGTGAAGACCATGCCGGCGCGCAGCGGGCCGCAGTCGCGCCCGACGTCGTGCGTCGCCATCCCGACCCAGTGCCCGAGCGAGGCGCAGGGCGAGGCGGCGTCCGCCTCGTAGTCGGCGACGAAGGCGCGCGCCGCCGCCTCGTAGACGGGCTTCGAGAACTTCGTGCGCGCCAGCGCGCGCCGCATGTCGGCCGCCGCCTCGCGCATGACCTCGGCGGCCGTCGCGCCCGGCCGGATGTGCGCGAGGATGGACTTGTAGCATTCGAGGTAGAAGCCGTACAGCTCGCGCTGCCAGGAGTTGAACTTCCCGTTGACGGGCCACATGCGCGTCACGTCGCTCATGTAGTAGCCGACGTCGGGCGCGTAGTCCATCAGCAGCAGCTCGCCGTCGCGCATCACGCGCTTGCCCGTGTTGTAGTGCGGGAACATGGCGTTGGGCCCGCTGGCGATGAGCGAGTAGTAGGCGTCGCCCTGCGCGCCGTTCCGGTAGTAGACGTACTTCGCCACGGCGTCCAGCTCGAACTCGCTCATCCCCGGCGCGGTCGAGCGCATGGCCTCCATCAGCGCCAGCCCCGACAGGCGCGTGGCCTTGCGTATCAACTCGATTTCGCGCGGGCTTTTGACGAGCCGCGCGGCGTCGAGCGCCGGCGTCAGGTCGCGCACCTCGAACTGCGGGAAGCGCGCGCGAAGCATCTGTATGAGCCGCCCTTCGCGCGAGCCCGTGCCGTCCCACGGGTCGGAAGAGGCGTCGGCGACCGCGCGCGTCGCGAGGTCGCGGCTCATCGCCATCCCCTCGGCGGGGCTGTACGGCGTCCAGACGACGCGCGCCTGCGCGCCCCTCGCGTAGCGCGCGAGGTGCTGGCCGAGGAGGTCAAGGCTGTAGACCTCCTCGACGCCCGACAGACGCTTCACAAGCTCCTCGTCCTCGGCCGAGAGCACCTTGCCCTCAGACCGCTCGCGCCCCTCGTTGCGGTGCGGCAGGAAGAGCGCGGCCGAGCGCCGCGCGCCGTTGAGCAGCAGGTAGGCGTGGGGCGACTCGATTCCGCAGAGGTAGTAGAACTCGTTCGTCTGCCGGAAGCGCGTGTAGCCGGCGGGGCTCGGCGCGCCCTGCACGAGGGCGAGGCCGGTTTCGCCGACGGCGTCGTAGATTTTGGCGCGACGCGCCGCGAACTCCTGCGGCGGAAAGTCGGTTGTAAAGAAGGGGATGCCTTCCTGAGCCGAGGCCGCGCCGGCCAGGAGCGGCAGCAGGCAGACCGCGGCTATCAGGGGCAGAAGACGACGACGGGAATGTGGCTGCATATTGGCTGTTCTCTGAAAGGGCGGGATTAGGTCGAGCGCGGGCTTCATCATAATGTCCGCCCGCCGGCCCGGCAAACCGCGCGGCCCTCTAAAGACCGTCCGGCGTGTAAAGACCGTCCGGCGTGTGTGGATTGTCCGCGGCGATGGTTCCGTGGTATAAGCACGCGCCCGTGCGGCGGACGCCCCGGCCGCCCAGACGAACTATGAGTGATACTGCCGAGCCCCGCGACCCGTCCCGCGGAAATCACTTCGCGAGCAACACGGCCGAACCGGCTCCCGCGCCGTCACGGCCGCGCGCCGCCGGGGCGTCTTCCGAGCCGGCGTCCCGCACGGGCGCCGGCGGCGGGGCTTCGGAAACGTTAAGACTCGTCTGCGCCGTGTCGGCCGCCGCCGCCCTCGGCATTGCCTGCGGCCTGTGGCTCAACGCCCGCCTGTTGTCGTCCCTCCACGAGACGCGGCCTGCGGCCTTCAGCCTGCTCCCCGAGACTAAAGTTGACGACAGGCAGGCCGCAAGACCTTCGACCGCAGCGGAGGGAGCCGAGCCGGCGCGGACAGCCGCGAGTCCGGTCGGGGAGCCGGCCGCGGGGTCGGAGGCCGCGACGCCCGACCCGCAGGCCGGGAGGCGTCCTCCGCGCACTGCGCCCTCAAGGCCGCCTCGCCCCGCATCGAACGCGACGCCGCAGGGCGCCTCTCCCGCGGAGCGCGGCAACAGGGGCACGCTGTAGACGCCTCCCGGCCTGACGCCTCTTAGACGCCTCCCGGCTTAACGCCTCCGACGCGCTTTTGACCTTCCGCGGGCCGGCTCCTCATTCGCCACGCTGTCGTCGAACTCGTTCTCGAAAGAGAAGACCGCGCCGGGGAAGCGCGCGCGCAGCCTCGTCTGGTCGGCCAGCTTCAGCGCGTTGTTCCCCATAAACACGCTCACCCCCTTCACCTTCGACAGCGACTGAGGCAGGCGGATTCCGCCGTTCGAGCGCAAAGACAGCTCGCGGAGGTTCGTCAACTCGCCGACGAAGGCCGGCAGCTCGTGTATCTCGTTGTAGTCGAGCCCGAGCTTCTTCAGCCCGCGGAGCGAGGCGACCTGCGGCGGCACCGACCGCAGGCCGTTCCTGCCGAGGTCAAGCTCTTCGAGGTTCCGCAGGCTCGCGAGCGCGTCCGGCAGCGCCCTGGTTTTCGCGCGGCTCGCCGAATCCTCCCCGCCGACTTCGCGCGGGTCGAGCGCGCCGTAGAGCCTCAACACGCGCAGGTTCTCCAGCCGGCCGACGGAGGCGGGCAGCCTGACGTTCATCGAGCACCCGTTGCCGTTGTCTATGACCAGCTCCCTCAGCTTGCTCAGCGCCCCTATCTCTTCGGGGAGGTCTTCGAGGTCTTCAAGACAGGCGAGTTCCAGCGCCTCAAGGTTCACCATCGAGCCCAGCCCGGCGGGCAGGCGCTTCATCCCGGGGGCTTCGCTCTGGATGACGAGGCGCTTCACCCTTTCGGGCGTCCGCAGGGCGCGCTCGAAGTTGTCGAACACGCCCTCCTCCTGCGCGCCGCCGGCCGCGTCCTGGCGCGCGACGACGCCCGACGGCCGCCGCGCATTCACCGCGGCCACACAGCCCGCGAAGATGCAGAGTGATAAGAGTCCGGTTGCAAAACGAGTCAGGGGTCTGACGCTCAAAAATGTATCCTCCGTTGACGAATTAAAAAGGCGTCCCCGTGTACGCCGCCTGCGTTGTGACGACAGACCTGACGCACGCGTGAGCGCCGCCCGCCGTTTCACCGCGTGGATTCTACCACCGCCGCGGCGTAACGCCTTCCCTCGACATTTTCTTGATTCCGAAGGAGACGTTCGCGAATAGCCTTCCGCCACCCTCAAAGCTCTCGCGTCCGCCGTCGCGCGGCCGACGCCCGTTGTCAAAGCCGCAGGCTCCCGCTATCCCGCAATCAGGCCAGCCCGTCAACCTCTCGAACGGCGGCGACACAGACGGCTCGTGCTCGTGGACGGCGGACGGGCTGAAAAGCCTCTTCGTCAGCGGCGGGGACGGGAACTCCGAAATCTACCTGATGCAGGCCGACGGCGCGCGGCAGACGAGGCTGACCGTCAACGGCGCGCTGGAGAACACGCCCGTCTCGCGGCCTTTCAGGTAGCCGCGTTTTGCGTGGGACGTTCGGTGGGACGCGCGGCGCGGCCGTCTAACGGCGCGGGGCGGCCGTGATGGTGAGTCGCGTTGACCAGCCTTCCGCCTCGGGCCGGGGCTCTATCTCGACGCTCAACACGACCTCGACCGCGTTGTCGGGCGAGCTGAACGTGCCGGCGCTGGAGACGGGCGGGCCGCTCAGTAAGCGGACGGGCGGGCGTCGGCTCTGAATCGGGAGGGAAGCGGCGCGCGCGCCCGGCGGGGAGGCCGCCGCTTCCGCGGCCTCCATCCCGTCGAGCGCGTCCGCGTGTACGAACCTTCCGGTCGCCCTCACGCCGGCGACGGAGATGCGCACGCCTGTCTCGTCGGTCGAAAGGCGGGCCGCGTCGAGGCCGTAGCCGACGTTGGAGCGCAGGCGCAGGCGCAGGCTCACGCGGCGCTCGCCGCCGCCGTGACCCGAGATGGTGACGGCGGCCGTCGTCGCGTCTACGCGCTCGATAGAGGTCTGCGTCCGCGCGCCCGCGTCCCGGGCTTCGTGGACGGAGAGGGCGACCGCGCCGCTCACCTGCCCGGTCAGCCTGGCCGTCGCCGCGCCGGTCTGCGCGCGCGTGGCGGGCGTCAGAGGGAGCAGCAGAGCCAGAAGCATGCAGGCGCGCGCGTGTGTGCCCATAGTTCTTTTCGCGGCGCCGGGGCGGCGTCCGGTTCATCGGTTCGTCTAAGCGATGCCTTCATAAAAACATGAATGCGGCCTTGATTCCTCCGCGGCGCGAAAAGGCGTCTGACAAAATGTCAGCACGCTGCCAATGTGTCATGAGCTTCTGGCAGTCGCGCGCGCGGCGACCCGAAACGCGCGACGGCGGACGCGGGCGGAGTCCGAATATCCGGCGTCCCGGAAGCGCGCCGGCCGCGCGCGCCCTCGCGGACTTCGGCACGCTTCTTGTTAGCTTTTTAGCGGCGTCACCCTCTTCGTCGTCCGCGGAACGTGGCTGGGCCCGCGCCGACACTTTGAAACCACCCTACGCACGCCGCGGCGCGCGCGACCCATGCGGGACGCGACGCGGCCGAACCGCCCCGCACTCTTCACGCCGATGCTCAAGACCGCCCTCGTCCTCTGCCTGCTCTGCGCCCTGTGCGCGGCCGCCTTCGGCCGCGACGGCGTGAGCCCCGCGGGCGCGGCGGCGGCGGGCGGGCCGGGCGCGCAGGAGAGCCTGAAGATTACGGTCGAGGAGGCGCCGCTGACCGGCCCCTTCAGCATGCCGCAGATGCGCGGCGGGCGGCTGTTCCTGCCGCTGGTCAGCATCGCGCGGGCGCTCGGCGACGCGGCGCAGGTGGACGCGGCCGTGCGGGCGGTGCGCGTGCTGAGGCAGACGGGCGTCAGGGCGGACTTCGAGCCCGCGCTCAACGTCGTGCGCGAGAACGGCGCGGTCGTCCTCGTCCTCTCCGGCGCCGCCGACCTTGATTTCCCGCCGCAGCCGGAGGCGCTGATGCTGCCGGTCGAGATAGTCTCGGCGCTGCTCGACGTGGCGATTCACATCGACACGGCGGCCGGGGTCGTGAGCGTCAGGCGCGGGAAGGCGGCGTCGTCGCCCGTCAGCCGCGCGAAGCGCGACGGGCCGCTGGAAATCTTCGACGCCGAGTACGACTACGGGCTCGACAGCTACCCGGCGGGCTTCAACCACAACCTGACGCTGCGCGCCGACGGCCGCCTGTTCGACGGGCGCTTCTTCTTTACAGGCAACGTGGCGGGCGCGACCGGCGACGGCCTCGCCTCCTTCAACACAGGCGGCTTCAGCTTCGAGCGCCCGAACGGCCAGCGTTTGAAGGTCGGCGACGTGGGCGTCGCCGGCGACCTGACCTTCATGTCCTCGATGGTGCGCGGCGGGTGGGCGCAAATCTCCGTGGGCGGGGCGCGCGTCAGCGGCTTCGCGGGGCGCGCGGCGGGCGGGCTCGTCGAGCCCGCGGAGTTCGAACGGCCTGTGTCGCAGGCCACGCCCGAGCCCGACGCCGGCGCGCCGCGCCGCAGACGCCGAATCTACGACACGAGGGTCGCGGGGGCTTACCTGACCTTCGGCGGGCCGGGCGCGGGGCCGCGCCGTTCGGCCGCGTGGCAGTTCTCGTCGGGCGTGATGTCTTTCGACGGCGAGTCGCGGCGCGGGCGTTTGATGACGGGGGGCCTGCGCGCCTCCTCAGCCCGCTTCGGGCTTCAGGCGGACTTCGGCGTCGGGTCGTTTTCGGGCTTGCAGCAGGACGGCGTCAGGGTCGAAGGCGGGGGCGCGGCGGCCGACGTCTCGGGCTCGCTCAACCTGCGGGACAATCTGACGGTTCAGGGGCATTACACCTTCAACAGCAAGAGCTTCATGGCGGCGCAGGCGGGCGGGCCCGCCTCGCTCAACCTGAAGTCTTTCGGCGTGACGTGGAGCCCGCGGCGCTGGCTGACGGCCTCCGTCTCGGACACGGCCTCGTCGCGCCCGAACGTGCGCGACTCGCGCGAGCGTTTCACCACCGCGACCTTCAACGTCACGCCGGCGCGCTACCTCTCGAACGTCTTCTTCTCGCACACGCAGTACCGGACGGCGCAGGTCAGCGGCGGCTCATACACTCTGCTCAACGCGTCGAAGACCCTGAGCCGCTGGTATCTGTTCGCCAACGTGTCGCGGATTAAAGGCTCCGGCGACACGTACCGGCACGCGCAGGTCGGCGCGCGCGTGCGGCTGCGCGAGTCGGACTCGCTACAGGTGAGCCAGACCTTCGGCGGCGGCGGGACGTTGGCCGGGACGGCAGACTGGATGACGCAGTCGCTGCTGTCGAAGCGCGTCAGCCTCGGCGCGGGGCTCGGCTACGGCCGCAGCGCCAGCTCGCCCCTGAGCGTCTACGAGCGCCTGAACGCCAGCGTCAGCCTCCCCTTCAAGCAGACGCTTCAGGTCACGTACGGCCACTTGCAGTCAGGCCCGCAGCTCCACCTCAGCCTGCGCGGCCCGCTCTTCTTCAGACGCCGCGCGCACGCCGAGGCGGACCTGGCGGCGGCCGAGTTGAGCCGGCGCGGGCGCGTCACGGGGCGTGTCTATCAGGACTTGAACTTCAACGGGCGTTACGACGCGGGCGCCGATTCGCCGCAGGCCAACGTCCGCGTGAGGGTTGACGGCAACCTCTCGGTCCTGACCGACGCGGAGGGCGTCTACCGCATAGAGAACGCGCAGGCGGGCGAGCACACGGTCGCCCTCGATTTGCTGTCGGTGCGCGCGGACTTGACCATCCTCGGCGAAGATGCGCAGACCGTCAGCCTCGGCGGCGGTTTCGAGTCGGTCGTGGACTTCAGGACGGCGCGCACGGGGCGCGTCGCGGGCGTGGTCTGGCTCGACACGGACGGCGACGGCCTGCGGGACGAGGGCGAGCAGCCGCTCGCGGACGTGCGCGTCGTGACCAGCACGGGGCGCGACACGCTGACGAACGAGGACGGGCAGTTCGTCGTCGGCGACCTCGCCCCCGGCGCGCACGTCATCGTCGTGGACGTGAAGACGCTGCCCGAGGAGAGCGTCGTGCGCGCGTACGTGGCGGCAGCGCAGGGGGCGAAGGAGGCCGGCGGCTCGCTGCAAGTGCTGGTCGCGGCCGGCGCGGAGACGGGCGACGTCAGGTTCGCCGTCTCGCCCAGGCCGCCCGAGCGGAAGCAGTTCTGAGCGCCCCTTCCGGCCGAGTTGAGAAAGAGCCAAACGCCGCAGACGCGAAAGACGCGGCTTGAAGTCGTTGAGCTTCAAGCCGCGTCTTTATCTTTTTCGCGCCGGCGGCGGTCGGTTGTTTGCGGGTGAAGGCGCCGGGCGTCGAGCGTGTGAGGCGCGGGCGGCGGAGGCCGTGCGGGGTTTTAGTTGGGAGGCGCGGCGGCGGGCGCGGCGGGCGCGGGCTGCGCGGCGGCCTTCTCGCCGACGACGAGTTTGGTGACGCCCTCGGTGGCCTTGCCGTAGCCCTGAAAGTTGACGCGGTAGGCGACCGAATAGTGGCCGGGCGGCAGGCTTTGCGAAAGCCGCAAGGGCACGGACAGCTCCGAGCCGGCGAGGATGGGCAGCGTCTCGCCCTCCGGCGCCTCGGCGACGACGCGCCCCGACGCGTCCGTGATGGTGAGCGCGGCGACGGGGCGGATGACGCTGTTGCCCGCGTTCTTCAGGGTCGGGGTGATGACGACGCCCTCCTCGGTCGCGGCGGCCTTCAGGCCGGTCAGCGAGCCGTCGCGCGTGAGCTGCGGCACCTTGACGTAGAAGAGCGCGGCCATGCGGTAGCGCAGGAGCATCTGCCGGTCGTTCTTGTTGAGCTTGATGGTGTCGGGGCGCTGCTCGACGACGAGCGCCGACAGGTGGTCGCCCGGCTTCGCGTCCTTCGGGACGGTGACGGTGACGCGGATGGAGTGCGTCTTGCCCGGCTGCACCAGCACCTCGCCGGGGCTGTAGATGAGCCAGGGCGAGGCCGAGCGGTCGCGCGTCCCCGCCTTGAAGAACTCCAGCTCGCCGCCCGGCGTCAGCGTCCAGTCGTTGAGCGTGGCGAGGATGCGCGAGGCTTGCGCGTTGGGCTTGGCCGTGTGGTAGTCGAGGTTGACGACGACGGTCGTCTCGGCGCCGGGCTCCATCTCAAGCTCGAAGCGCGCGGGCGCGAGCGCGATGCCGTCCTGCCGCTGCTCCTGTCCCTGCGGGGCCTGCGGCGCGGCCGGCGGCGCGGTCTGCGGAGGGGTCTGGGCGTGCGCCCCGGCGCACAGCGCGAGGACGAGCGCGCAGCAGAGCGCGAGCGCGCGGGGCATCTTCGGCGGGCTCGGGGGGCCAGGGTGTGCGGCGTGTGCGGCGTGTGTGTTCATGGCGTCGGTCGTTCGGGGCGGGGCTTCAGCAGCGCACGTTCGGGCCGGCCGAGATGGTGAACGTGAGGGTCGCGCTGAACCTCCCGCTGGCGTAGAACTGCGGCTTGATGGCGAAGATGGCGTCGAAGACGTGGCCGTTGTCGGGCTCGCGCTTGGTGATGGTGTTGCCCTTGGTCAGCTCGGGCCCGCTCAGGATGACGGTCGAGGCGCCGACGTTGGCGAGCGAGGAGGGGTAGGCGGCCCGCCCGTTGGCGTCTGTGGTGACGGTCGCGGCCGGGTCGTTGTTGAAGGGCGGGCGGAAGACGTGCGGACTGTCGTTGCACTGACGCGCCTGCGGGCCGAGCGGCTGGAGGTTGCGCACGCCGAAGCCGATGTCCGAGCGCTGGACGGCCAGCGGGTCCGAGGCGAAGGCGCCCGTCGCCGTGACCGTGACCTGGTAGGGCGTCGTGCTGCGCACCGAGATGGGGACGACCACCTTGACGATGTTGCTGTTGTTGATGGGCGACACCTCGCCGAAGTCCACGTTGACGACGAGGTTCTGCGTCACGTCGGACGAGCCGGTGACCGAGCCGCCCCGCGCGCCCGTGATGGTCGGCAGCCCGCCGCTGCCGATGTCGAACTGCTGCGCCGAGGCGCGCCCCGCCGCCGAGAGCGTCAGCAGCGCCGCGAGGAGCGCGAGCGCGGCGGCCTTAAGTGAAACGCGCCTGCGCGCGGCGGCCGGTCGGCCCGGCCGTTCGCGTGCAGACGCGTCTTCAAACCCGAGGGTCATCACTCTCGCCCCCGCGGCGGTTCAGGGAGCGGCGATGGTGAACGTCGCCGTGGCCGTCAGAGAGCCTTCCTCGTAGAACTGGGGCTTGACGGAGAAGACGGCCGGGACGGTCAGGCCGTTGGTGTTGCTGCGCGGCACGGCGTTGAGCACGCGGGGGCCGCTGAGCACCGTGGTCGAGGCCGAGAAGGCGCCGAGGTGCGAGCGCGCCGCGACGTACTCGTAGCGGCCGCTGGTCGGGTTGACCGCGCCGTTGGCGACGCCGGTCGGGTCGCCCGACGTGTTGTCGGCGTCAACGCCCGTCGTGTGGACGCCGACGGCCGACGAGCGGCTGAAGGAGCCGAGGCCGAAGCCGATGTCCGAGGCCACGATGCGGTTCGAGGTCGTGCCGCTGCTCGACACGGCGGCGCTCATCGAGAGGACGTAGTTGGTGTTGCTCCGAATCTTGAGCGGCACAGACGCCTTGACGAAGCTGTTCGTGTTGCCGGGGCCCAGCTCGCCGAGGTTGACGACGACGGCCAGGGCGTTGTCGGCGACGCCGTCGGTCGTCACGCCGCCGCCGGAGTTGCCCGTCAGGGTCACGGCCCCGCCCGAGTTCAACTCGACAAACTTCGAGACGGAGCCGCTCATGTTCACCGTCCCGCTGGTGCTGGCCTGCGCAGAGGCGGCGACCGTCATCAGGAGCAGGAACGCTACTCCGACGGCCGTCTGCGTGAGGCCCTTCAAGGTTTTCGACATTTCTCCAGGTTCTCCTTCAAGATTCATCAGACGATTTCAGTGCTTGTTCTTCCCCTTGTAAGCGTCGGGATTGGGTGAGAGGGGCGGCCGGAGGCGTTCGCGCCGAATGACACGACCACGCTAGCTCCTACAAACGCCGTGCCCCGCGCGGCGACGCCGCGCAGCCGCGCGGCTTAAGGTCAGCTCGCAGAAGGCTTTATTACCCTCGGCCGCGCGGCCGCGCGGGGGCGGTCACGCCGGCCGAGGGCGCTGAACTGCCAAAAACCGACCCGGCGCGCTGACACTAATTGTCAGCGCGCCGGGTCGGTTGCGGTTCGGTCTGTCGGCCTTTCGCCGCCGCGACGGGGCGGAAGCGGCGTTCCCCGTCACCGGGACTGTTAGACCCCGTTCACAGGTTACGGCAGCGCCTCGACGATGATGTAGAAGCGGAACTTGCCCGGCGTCTCGATGCCCAGCTCGAAATGCAGGTTGATGCTCGCGCCGTTGGCCAGGGGCGTCGCCGCCGTCACCGTCCCGGCCGCCAGCGTCGAGTTGTAGCCCCCGCCCGAGCCCTGCGCCGGCGGCTGCTCCAGGGTCGTCCCCAGCACGGTCACCGTGCACGGCGCCGCCGCCGGAGAGCACGTCCCCGGGTCGTTAACCGCCGAGACGCTCACCGACGACGAACTCAGCGCGCGGAGGTCGGACTGGCCGCCGCCCGGGCTCGGGAACGTCGTCAGCTCGACGATGCGGAACCGCAGCCTCGTCACCGGCGACCCCGTGTTGTTCGTCACGCGTCGCCGGATGGAGAGCCGCCCGAACATCGCGTTGGCGTCCGAGGTCAGGTCGCGGCGGCGGTTCGGCTCGACCGACGAGGGCTGGGTCGAGTCGAGCAGCCCCGCCGAGACGCCCGACGTGTCGCGCCTGACGGGCGACGAAAGGTTCTCCGGCCCCGGCGCGCCGAGCCGCTGCCCCGTCCCGGCGATGGGCGCGCCGTCCGTGCTGGCGAACAGGAAGTCGGCCGCGTTGTCGTTCGAGTCCTTCGCATCACCGCCCGCGGGGCAGCCAACCCCCGAGACGAAGTCACACTGCCTGCGGAAGAAGCTGTGCTCCTGTGCGCTGCCGCCTGCCGCGCCTAAGTTCGCCCCCTCGCGCAGAAGGTCGCAGGTCGAGCCGCCCGTGTTCGCGCCGAAGCCGACGGCGTCGAGGCGGCGGGCGGAGGAGACGGCCGCGACATCCGACGTGGTGAAGACGGCCACGTTGCGGTCGGCCTCGATGTCGGAGGCCATGGTCAGGTCCGGCGAGGCGGCGCCCGTCCCGCCGTAGTTCGAGAGCGAGTAGGCGGAGCCGGCCAGCAGGTAGTGCCCCCTGGCGGGGATGACCGTGCCGTTCGGGATTGCGCCGACGAGGACGGGGGCGGAGTCGCAGTCCGCGCCCGACTTGAAGACGCCGTAGCCGGCCGAGGCGTCGGAGGCGGCGATTGTCAGCGGCGAGTCCGTGTTGTTGTAAAGCTCCACGAAGTCGTCGCCCGCGCCGCCCGGCCCGGAGGTGCGCAGCTCGGAGATGAGCAGCGCGCCCGCCGTCGCGCCCTGCTTGATGACGCCGTTGGCCTGCGCCGCCTGAATTGTCCCGCCGGTCGCGCCGGAGAGGTTGAGCAGCAGCGTCTCGTCCGTCTCGGAGCCGTCGGCGTCGGAGCAGACGTTGACCGGGACGGTCTTGAACTGCTCGCCCGCGGCGAAGCTGAGCGTGCCGGCGGCCGACTCGTAGTCCGCCGCGCCGCCGCAGGAGACGCCGCCCGTGGCGGGCACCGCGCCGCCGTCGGCCGTCGCGTAGTTGACCGAGACAGAGTTGGTGGCGGGGGCCGAGAGCGTCACCGTGAAGAGCAGCGGCGCCGTCCCCGCAGAGGGCTCGGAAATCTGCGCGTCGTTCGCGCGGGCGGCGAGGGGGTTGACCGTGTAGACCTCGCCCGAGGTGAAGCCGCCGGCGCCGGCGCCGGCCCCGCCCAGTCGGTCGCCGGCCGCGTCCGTGATGCTGTCGTCGTCCAGAACGTCGAGACGCAGCGTGCCCCCGCCGGCGGCGGGCGCGCCCGTGTTGACGGTCACGCTGTAGCTCGCGCCCGACCCGCTCACGCCGGCGACGCCCGCGCCGCTCAGGTCGGAGGTCGTCAACTGAAAGTCCGTGGCGTCAACGCCCGTCACCGGCGTGTTGAAGGTGACGGTGTAGCTGACCGTAGAGTTCTGCGTCGCGGGGTTGGCGCTCGCGCGCGTGACCGACACGACGGAAGGCCCCGCGCCGGGCGCGAAGAAGCCGCCGTGGAGTGTGAACGAGCCGCCGGCCGAGGCGCCCGCGCTCGCCTGCCCGACGGCGCCCTCGACGCGCAGCGACCCTTGCGCGCTCACGCCGCCGCCGCCCGCGACGGACGACTGCGTGAGCGACACCTGGGCGCGCGCGGGGGCCGCCAGGAGCGACAGGAGGAGGAGTGTGACGAGAGGTTTGCGCACCGGAGTCACCTGCTTTCCTTGCAGACGTCGGCGTCGGCGTGGCCCTGGCAGAGCAGCTTCTTCAGGCCGTCGAGCTGCTCCTGCTGCTGCCTGACCTGCCGCCGGAGGCCGTCTATCTGCGCGTCGCGGTCTTTCAGCTCCTCGTGCAGCCCCTGGATGGCGGCCAGCGCCACGCCGTCGGGGTCAATCGTCGAGATGGTCTTGTCGCCTTCGCCGAGCTTGAAGGTGGCGAAGAAGTCCTGCGCCATCGGGCCGATGTGGCGGACCGAAGGCGCCTGCGTCTTGTAGTTCCAGGTCGAGATGGGGAGCGAGAGGACGCCGCGCAGCACGGCGCGCGCGTCAACGGCGGCGAAGTTGGCCTTGGCGTTGCGGTCGGAGAGGTTGTTCCACGAGCCGCCGCCCGCCGGGAGCGTGACGCCGGCCGTCCCGCCGGAGTTCGACGTGAGCGTCGTCGAGCCGTCGCTCGCCATCGTGAGCTTGCTGTTGGCGAGCGTCATCGTCGCCGTCGTGCTGTTGAAGATGAAGCCCGTCGTGAGCGCCGTGTTCGTGTAGAAGAACGAGCCGTTGATGGCGCGCACGTTGAAGGAGTTCGTGACAGTGGGGTGGAACTGCGTCTCGATGTCGGGGCTGCTGCTGTTGAACGAGTAGGTGAGCGGGACGGAGCGGTCGGAGAAGACGAACGTGCCGGTGCGCGGCGCCCCGTTGATGGTCGAGGTGGACGCGCCGTAGCCGAGGGCGACCGAGTTGGCGCCGGTCGCCGTGTGCCCCTCGCCGAGCGCCACCGTGCCGGTGTTGGCCGCGACCGAATTCTTACCGACCACGATGGCGTTGTCGCCGAGCGCGCGCACGTTCTCGCCGAAGGCCGTCGAGTAGAGCCCGATGTTGGCGTCGTCCCACTGCGTGCCGTTGATCGTACCGGCGCGGAGCGCGGCCTTCCCGCCGAACCACATGAAGCGCGTGCCGCTGCCTTCAATGGGGATGCCGCCGCAGCACCCGCTGTTGTAATCGCTGACGGCCAGAATCGAGCCGTCGTTCTCGACGCGGAACCGCTCCTTGTCGAAGGCTTGACTGAAGCCGCCTGACCAGTACGTCCCGCTGGCGCTCAGGGAGAGGAGCGAGTCCTGCCCCGCCGTGCCGAGGTTCCGGGCGCCGACGAGCTTGAGGTTGATGAGGTGGTTCGTGGTCGTGGCCGTCTGCTGCGCGGAGGGCGCGAACTCCACGTCGCCGTCCACGTGCGCGGTCGTGACCGACGAACTGCCGGCGTTGACGGCCGCGACGACGCTGTCGCCGGCGGACGCGCTGACGGCGTCGGCCGTGGCCGCGGTCGTCGCGGTGGTGGCGGTCGTCGCCGTCGTCGCCGTCGTGGCGTTGCCGTTGAGCGCGGCCGTAATCGTGCCGGCGGAGAAGTTGCCGGAGGCGTCGCGCCGGACGATGGCGCCGGCCGTGTTGGCGTCGGTCGCCGCGTTGGCCGCGGCCGCGCCGGCCGCGACGTTCGCCGCCGTCTGCCCGCCGACGCTGGCGACCGCGGTCGAGCCCTGCGTCCCCGTCACGTCGCCGCTCAGGCCGCCGCTGAAGTTGGTCGCGGTCGTCGCGGTCGTCGCCGTCCCGGCGCTGGTCGCGGTCGTCGCCGTGTCGGCGGCCGCGGCCGAGAGGCTGCGTATGGCGTAGGGCGTCGAGGTGAGCTGCTGGCGGGGGCTGAGCGTGGTGTAGGCCGGCGAGCCGGGGTCTGCGCTGTGCGGGCGCACGCTTATCTCAAGGAAGCGCGCGCCGCCGCCGCTGAACGCGCCCGCGCCGAAGTCGAGCTGGACGGTGAAGACCCCGTTCGTCACCTGCACGCCGGGGTTGTCGAGCGTGACGGTGTCGGGCGAGCCCTGCGGGCTCCCGCCCGCGTCGTAGAGCTTGAAGGTCATGTCGTAGGCGCCGGTGGCCGGCGCGCCGGCGTCCGAGAGGCGCCCCTGGTAGGTGAAGCTCGTGGTCTGGCCTGACGCGGAGCCGGCGGCGCAGAGCAGGCAGAGGACGGCGGACACGACTATGGCGAAGGGGTTGAGTAGCTTCTGACGCACGGGGGAACTCCTTGAAGGGCTTGAGTTGGCTAACAGGCGGCGTAGAGGGTCGAACCTGCGCAGGGACTTTACAGCGTGTTCTGCGGGTGGCTAACGTTACCCGCGGCGTGCGGAAGGGGTAACGTATTCACGTTACCGCGAACGGGCGGACGCGGTCAACCGAATTGGAAGGAGGGACGGGCGCGGGGGTTAGACGGGGCGCGGGGCGTGTGACCGCGAAGGTCTGCGCGCGCCCCGCCGTCAGCGGCCGCGGCCGTTCGTCTCGGCCGCCCCCGTGTCAACAGTCCAGGGGTGAAAAGGGGGCCCGCCCGCTTGCCCCTCGCGCCCGCCCCCCGGCGCGTCGCGCCCGTCTATCACGCGCCTGTAGAAATCCGTCAGCAGAGGCATGACCGCGTCCGCCGTAAAGAGTTGCCGGTACTTCCTGCGCGCGGCCGCCCCCATGGCCCTCCGCAGCGCCGGGTCGCAGGCCAGACGGGTCATCGCCCTGCCCAGCGCCTCGGGGTCGCTGTGGGGGACCAGTATCCCCACGTCCTCGGTGACGAAGTCAGAGACGCCGCCCACGGCCGTGGCGACGACGGGCTTGGCGTGCGCCATCGCCTCGATGACGACGTTGGGCGTGCCCTCCGTGAGCGACGGGAGCACGAAGACGTCTATGTCGCGCATGAAGCGGCTTCTCTCCTCCAGCGTCCTGTAGGTTCCCGTCAGCCGGGCCTTCTTCTCCAGCCCCATCCCGCGCAGCGTCGAGACTATCTGCCGGCGCTGCGACCCTTCGCCGGCTATCCTCAACTCGACCGACGGGCGCGCGCGGTGCGCGATGTGGAAACCCCTGACGAGCTGGAGCGGCCCCTTCAGGTGTTCGAGCCGCGCGGCGAAGCCGAACCTCACGGCGTCGTCGTCCGAAGGGCTGCGCGCGGCCGTGTCTTCTTCGGCCGCCGTGTCGGGCGCGATGAGCGGGAGCACGCGCGGCCGGCGTATCTGCGGCAGCGCGCGCTCCATGTGACGCGAGAGGCGGGGCGAGAGCGCCGCTATCTCGGCGCAGAGCGGCATCACCGACGCGAAGCGCTCGTACTCTTCCTCGAAGCCGGGCGGGTGGAAGGGCATGCCGACCTCCTGGTAGACCACGGGGAGGCCGGCGGCGTGCGCGGCGCGGACGAGCAGGATGGCGCCGGCGTCGGGCGTGATGACGTGAACGACGTCGGGCCGGTGGCGCGTGAGGTGCGCGCGCAGCGATTCGTGGTAGCGCTGTAAGACTACGTGGACGAGCCTGCGCGAGTTGTCGCGCAGCAGCCTGCGCCCCGGCGAGAAGGCGCGCATCGCGCCGAGCACGAGCCTGCGCCCCAGCGCGAACGACGCGCCGACGCCGGCCGAGGCGAGCGTGGTCAGCGGCACGTCCGCGGCGCGCAGGCGCGCGGCCAGGGGGTCGTCCTCCGCCGGCGGCTGCAACAACAAGGTGGACGCCCTGTGCCCGGCGGCCTTCAGCTCGACGGCGTAGTTGACTGCGATCTCGTCGGCCCCGCTGATCGGCCCGGCGAACCTGGTCTTACAGATAAGGATGTCCATCTCTGCGTTTGAGGGGCCGGCCGCCGTCGGGGGTGGCGGGAATCTACACGGGTCGTGGCGCGTCCGTCCGCGGCGGACCTATACTGGCGTCGAGCTTGTTCCTGCACGGGTAAGACGACCCGACAAAAAGGTATTATCAACCGGCGCCCACGGCTTCATTACGATGCGGGACGGAATAACTTACAATGCCGGGGAGCAAGGTTCAAACCGTTCGTGGCCTTCTGCCGGGTGCTTCATGCCGCGTGTCAGCGTAATCATCCCCACATATAACCGCCCGGGTCTTTTACCGCGCGCCGTCGAGAGCGCGCGCAGGGCGGGGGAGGACGTGGAGGTCGTCGTGGTTGACGACGCGTCGGTGGACGAGACGGCCGAGGTGTGCGGGTCGCTGCCGGGGGTTAAGTACGTCCGCCTCGAAAGGAATCAGGGCGTGGCCGGCGCGCGCAACGTCGGCGTCCTCGCCAGCTCGTCCGACTTCATCGCCTTCCTCGACGACGACGACGTGCGGCTGCCCGGGACGCTCGACCTCCAGTTGCAGGAGTTCGAGCGCGACCCCGGCCTGGGCTTCGTCTGCGGCCCCGTGCTGTGCGCCGACCAGGGGGGCGAGCTGACGGGCGAAGTCTCGTCGCCGAAGCACGCGGGCGGGGACATGTTCTGGGAGTTGTTGAGACTCGAATTCCCGGTCTTCCCGCTGACCGTGGTCATGCGTAAAGAGTGCTTCTTCAGGGTGGGCCTTTTCGACAGGGACGTACCCGGTGTGGACGACTGGGACCTGTTCGTGCGGGTCGCCGAACTCTACAGGGCGGCGGTCGTCACCTACCCGCTGGGTGTTTATAGAATGGCGACGCCGTCCTCCGCGCAGGGCACGTCGGCGCTGGCGGCGCACCTGACGCTGGCCGCGAGGCATCAGCGCAAGCTGCTCGGGCTGCCGCGCGTCGCGGGCGCCGGCGCCGTGCGCGCGGCGGCCAGGCGGAAGGCGCTCAATAACATCTCTGACATACTCCTCTGGAACGTCTACACGTGGCTGCCGAGGGGGGAGCGCCGCTACTGCTTCTCCTGTCTGTTGACGGCCCTGCGCCTGAACCCGCGCGGCGTGCTCCGACCCTCGGTCTTCAGGAAGGGTTTAAGAAAACTGTTGTGAGGGAAGCGCCGCGGGCGGCGGCGGCGACGACGACGCGTCACCCGTCCGTCCGTCCGCCGCGTCTCAGTCGAAGCCGGAATCCGACCCGTGCCGAAAATCAGCGTCATCATCACGACTCACGACAGGCCGCGCCTGCTGCGCCGCGCCGTCGAGAGCGCGCGGGCGGCGTCGGCGGCCGGCGCGGAGATAATCGTCGTGGACGACGCTTCGACCGACGAGACGGCGGAGGTCTGCCGCGGGCTCGGCGGCATACGCTACGTGCGCGCGGACAGGAATCAGGGCGTGGCCGGCGCGCGCAACCTCGGCCTGCTGGCGTGCGCGGGCGAGTACGTCAGCTTTCTGGACGACGACGACGTCAGACTGCCCGGGACGCTGGACGAGCAGGCCGACGTTTTAGAGTCCGCACCCCGTGCGGGGCTTGTTTACGGGCAGGCCCTCTTGGGTGACCGCGACGGCTCCCCCACGGGCGAACTCTTCCCGGGGCTCTGCCCGCGGGGCGACATCTTCTGGGAACTGCTGGAGAGAAATTTTATCCCGTGCGGCTCCGTCCTGTTCCGCAAGTCCTGTCTCCAAAGTGTCGGGCTGCTCGACGGCGACAACGCAGGCGTTGACGACTGGGACCTCTGGGTGCGGGTAGCGGAACTCTACGCGGCGGAGGCGCTTGAGCGCCCCGTCATCGTGTGGCGGCAGTCCACGGCCTCTTCCGGCCAGGGCAGCTCAAGGACGTTCGACGTAATCTCACGCGGCCTGAGCCTGCTCCGGCACAGGTGGCTCGCGCTGCCGCGTGTGCGCGTCGCGCAGCCCGACAGGCGGCGCCTCGCGTGGCGCGGGTTCTCGGATAACGTGGCCGAGCACGTCATCTGGGAGACGGCGGTCGCGACCGCCAGGGGGCGTTTCGGCTGGGCCTGGAAGGGGCTCGCGCTGGCGCTGCGCCTGCACCCTTTAAGCCTTCTGGGCGCGCTGCTGAAGTGGGCTCGCTTCTCGACGCTGCGCGTCCTGGCTTCGGGGCTGTTCGCCGGTCAAGGCGCGGCGGAGTCGAAGGCCCGTCTGAAACGCGCGCGCTGACGGAGAAGGGTTATCGAAGGCTCGCGCGCCGGAGGCGCGGGCGGGTGAGGGGAGTGCGGGTCTTTCTGCCTGTACACTACTGCGCCGCGCGCGGCCCGGCCGTGAGCGTCCGGCCGCGGGAGGCTTGCTGATGCCTGTCTGCATCGGGGGGATGCACCGCTCGGGCACCTCCATGGTCACCAACCTGTTGCGCCTCTGCGGCCTCCAACTGGGGCCGGAAGGCGACATGGCGCCGCCGGCCCCGGATAACCCGGAAGGGTTCTGGGAGAACGTTAATTTCAAGGAGCTGAACGACGACATCCTGCGGCTGCTGGGCGGGACGTTCGACGCCCCGCCCGGCCTCCCGCGCGGCTGGCACGAGCGGGCGGCGCTCGACCCGCTGAGGGAGAAAGCCGCGGCCATGTTGCGCGCCCTCGTCGCGGCGGAGCCTTCCGGCTGGAAAGACCCGCGCAACAGCCTGACGCTGCCTTTCTGGTCGAGCCTGCTCACGCGGTTGAAGGTCATCGTCTGCGTGAGACATCCGCTCGACGTGGCGCTGTCCGAGCGCCGGCGCTGGCTACAGCTCTACGCGTCGCGCCGGCCGGTCGCGGCCTCCGTCCCCCTGTACCTCGCCGCGTGGGGCGTATACGACCGCGTCGCCGGGGCGCTTTCGATACGGCCGCGGCTCGTCCCCTCGCTCGAACGCTCCGTCGTCTTGTGGGAGATTTACAACCGCGAGATTCTGGCCGCCGCGCGCCCGGAGGACCGCCTGGTGACACACTACGACAGCTACTTCTCGAACCCCTCGGCCGAGCTGCGCAGGGTCTTGAACTTTCTCGACATGGACGTGCCCGAAGAACGGATAGAGCGGAGCTGCTCGGCCATACTGCCCGGGTTGCGTCACAGCCGCCACGCCCCCCGCGGGGCTCAAGGCGCCCGTGTCCCGGCCGAAGTCGCGCGCCTGTACTCGCGTCTGTGCGAAGAGGCGGGCTTCACGCAGGGGGCGGGCGAGTGACGTTGACGCGAGACGAGATGAGACCGGCCGGCGCGGCGCTCGCTCCCGACGTGGGTTTCGTCGCGTGCATCGAGGGCGGGGTGCTCGAAGAGCAGGCGCTGCTCCTCTTCGAGAGCCTGAGGCTGTACGCGGGGCGCTTCGCCGGCTGCGCGGCTTACGCCCTGTCGCCGCGCGCCGGCCACGCCATCTCAGCGGGCGCGCGCAGGAGGCTGGACGAGCTGGGCGTCCACTACAGCGACGCCGTCATCAACACGGAATGCACCGAGTACGGCTCGACCAACCGTCTGGCGGCGGCGGCGCACGTCGAGGAGGCGAGCGACCACGAGTTTCTGGTCATCCTCGACAGCGATACGCTCTTCTTACGCCAGCCGGACGAAGTCCTGTTGCCGCACGGCGTGGACGTGGCTGCGCGCCCCGTTGACCTCAAAGGCATGTGCACGGAGGGCGCGGGCGACCCCCTCGACGCTTACTGGCGCGACCTTTGTCACTGCTGCGGGGTGGACTACGACCGCATACCCTTCGTCGAGACGTTCGTAGACCGCAGGCGCGTCAAGGCGAGCCACAACGGGGGACTGACCATCGCGCGCAGGGAGGCCGGCCTCATGCGAAGGTGCGCGGACTTCTTCTTCGCCTCCTTCCGCAAGGGGTTGGCCCCGCGCGCCGAGAGTCGCCGTTTCCGCGCCGGCGTCGGGTGGGTGGAGCCCGACGCGGCGCGGCTCTGGGGCTCAAGCCAGGCCGCGCTGTCCATGGCCATCTGGAGCGGCGCGGGGCGCGTCCGGAGCCTGCCGCCGACCTACAACTACCCTCTGCACCTGCACGAGCGCGTAGACCCGCCGGTGGCGCGCGCGGCGCTGACACAACTCGTACACGTCCACTACCACTGGCTGCTCGAAGAAGAAAGTTCGGTGAACCCACTCTTCTACGAGCCGGGGGCTTTGACCCCCGAACAGGCCGACTGGCTGCGCTCCGGGGCGAAGCGCGTGCGCTCCGCCGCCGGCGCCCATCCCTTGCGCAGGCTGTGGCGGCGGGCCTTCGGGTCGAAGACGCGCCGTCGCTAGCAACGGCCCCGAGGCTTTACAACCCGACGCCGGACGTTAAGACGTACCGGCCCATTCGCCGAAGTTAAAAGGTCGCCGAAGTTAAAAGGAAAGGGGAAAACTGCCGTTCGCACGAAAGGCCCGAGAGGTGAAGGCGACGCCGCCGAAGAGACGGCCGGAGAGTCGTCGGCGGAAGCGACCGGCGAGTCGCGGGAGGCGGCGCGCGACTCGCCGACGGGCGACGTTTCGCGCGGCCGGCGCGTGGCGTCGTCAGTGGCCACGCGCCCTGCGCTGCTGGTCATCGTCGTCGCGGGCGCGGCCCTGCGACTCTGGCAGTACTCGGCGGACACGTCGCTGTGGATAGACGAGATCGCTCTGGCCAGAAGTCTCCTGTCTATGAATCTGCGGAGCCTTCTCACAAGCCCCCTGCTGCACAACCAGGTGGCGCCGCCGGGGTTTCTCCTTGTGCAGAAACTGGCCGTCACGGCGCTGGGGCCGAGTGACTACGCGCTCCGGCTGTTCCCGCTGGCCTGCTCGCTGGCGTCGCTCATCGCCTTCGGGCGCCTCGCGGCGCGGACGCTCGAAGGGGCCGGCGCCGTCCTGGCCCTCACGCTCTTCGCGACGGCGGCTCCGCTCATCGCCTTCGGCTCCCTCGTCAAACCGTACTCGACCGACGTCTGCGTCGCCGTCCTCATGTGGCGCCTGGCGCACGGACTGGCGTACGGGCCCGTCACTCCGCGCCGGGCCGCAGTCGCCGCGCTGCTCGGCTCGCTCCTCGTCTGGTTTTCGCATTCGGGGGTGCTGATGACCGCCGCGCTCGGCGCCGCGCTGGCGTCTCTGTCGGCGCTGGGGCGCGCGAAGGCCGTCCCGCGTCGCGCGCTCCTGACGATACTCGGGTGTTGGGCGTTCTCCTCGCTCGCCGTCACGATTGCGACGTTGTGGAACGTGACGCCCGACACGCGAGACTACATGCAGTGGTTCTGGGGGCCTTTGTTCCCGCCGCCGTCGCTGGCGGGAATCGTCGCCACGCGTTGGCCCTTGTATCAGTTGCGAGACTTGTTCGGGAAGGGGCAGGCTTACACGGGGCTGGGTTACTACATGCCGTTGACGTACGTCGCGCTGACGGCCGCGGGGTTCGTGGCGCTCTGGCGTCGTGACCGGCGGACGGCCCTGCTTTTAACAGCGCCGGCGGCCTTGACGCTCGCGGCGGCGGCGGCCAGGCAATACCCTTTCGCCGACCGCCTCATCTTCTTTCTACTCCCCGGCTTCATGCTCGCAATCGCGGCCGCCGCCGAGGCCGCGCGCCGTCTACTGTGGCCTTTCTCTCGCGTGGCGGGGACGCTGGCGGCGGCCGGGCTTTTATTCCCGGCCGTGTATCCTCTCGTCACGACGCCGCCGGCTTATTACACCGAGCACATGAAACCCGTCATGGCTTACGTCCGAGACAGGCGGCGGCCCGGCGACGCCATCTACGTCTACTACGGCGCGGCCCCCGCCGTGACGTTCTACGGCCCGCGGTACGGGCTCGGCCGCGCCGAATATCTCATCGGCGGCTGCCACCGCGGGGACGGCCGACGCTACCTGCGGGAACTGGATACGCTGCGCGGGCGGCCGCGCGTCTGGGTTCTACTGACGCACGCCGGCCCACGCTTCCGCGAGCGTGAAGACATCCTCGCATACCTCGACGCCGTCGGGACGAGACTGGACGGCATAGTGGTCGAGTCACACGGCGTCGCCGCGAACCTGCTTCCCGCCGAAGCGCACCTTTACGATTTGAGTGGCGACCGCACGTCGTCCGCCGCCGCCGCCGAAGCCTTTCCATTAAAGGGGCCGTCCTCGCCCGGCGCGAGATTAGGGTGCGGCGAAGGCCCTCAGGCAATGTTAGAGACGGACTTCCAATAATCTCACCAACCACACAGAGCCGGCCGACGCCCATCAGATAGACCCAACCGACGCCGACCGCCGGAGTCCGATAATCAAACTTATGTGAGACGGCTACGTCAGACGAGACGCGAGCACTGTTTTAAAGGTTCGATTCACGTCCAGCAGTCGAGTTGAAAAGTCCGGCCCGACTCGGCGCGTTGTGGCGACCGCGGGCTTTTGAAACGAGGCCACCGACACGGTGGGAGGTAAAA
The DNA here is from genome assembly GCA_036387195.1 of Pyrinomonadaceae bacterium. Classification (GTDB taxonomy): domain Bacteria; phylum Acidobacteriota; class Blastocatellia; order Pyrinomonadales; family Pyrinomonadaceae; genus QHXN01. The sequence goes on from DASVUF010000004.1 coordinate 112,773, forward strand.
AGTATTCGGGGCCGAAGGCAATCTCTTGCCCCCGGCCCCGATGTCGGTTTTGCCAGCCGAGACTCGGTTTTGCCAACCGAGATAACGAATCCTCGCGGCCCCTTCAAGCTGCGCCGTCACGGCTGTCGCCATGACGCGCGCCGGAACCGTCAGCCCCCGAATGCGCCGGGGTCACATGGGCCGCCTAACGCGCAGATGATTATTGTGATTATCGTCGGCGCGGCACCCTGCCAGAACGCGGACCAGGCGGTCGCCACCGGCCCTTTAGCTACCTGATACACTTTTCGGGCAATCGTGGCGGCGAGGCTGGCCAACTGCTCGCAAAAGGCTTTTACAGTCTTGAAGAACTTCTTCCACCAGGGGTCATCAGGAGGGGGAGGGCCATCGCCTCCGGGGCCATTGCCGGCGGCCCGTTTAATAAACTCGCCAGCCCTGTCGAGGTCATCGAGGGCTTGTTTATCCTGGCTGGATACTTTATCCAAATTTGCTTCTACTATGCCCCTCAGCTCGGACAAACATTCTCCGGAGCGGTTGAGTAGTTCTGAAAGGCTGGTCGGTTGGGCGTAGGAGCTGATGGCGTTCGCGCGAACCCGCGCCGCACTCACCTCGGCGGCGTGGGCAGACTCAGCCGGACTAACGTATTGCAGCGGCGTGTGAAACGCGGACGTGATGGGAGCCTCTAACCTGCTCCTTACGGAAGTTAGCAACCTCTCCAGTAAATCCACCTCTTTATACATTGCGCCCTCCCCTGGAAAGTGGAACGTGAGGCCAGCGAATGGCACGTTCCCTGTAGAGTTGTGCGAGGCTAGGCGCATACTACAACCGAGCCAAATGGCCGTCAATAATTTCCCGCCGCGGCCTCTCTCAAAACTCTCTTCCCCTCTCTTCTTTCCGCCGGCAGCCCATCAGAGCTTCCAAAACCGGCCCTGAATGGTGACGCTGCAAAGGGGGCGCCTCGGTTATTTTGTCCGGTTCGTCGCACCTTGAGCCTTAACCTGTATTCCGTATGCCGCCCCGGCTCAGACAGGTGTCTCAAAGGCGGGAAGCGATTTGACGTTTACGTTATCGGACGGAGAGCCGGCGGACGTTTGAAGGGGCGCGGCCTCGGAGCCGAAGGTGTGAGGAACGTCGGCGGCGGCGACGCGTCAGCGCATGTAGGGCGCGACGTTGCCGGCGATGACCCTCAACTCGTCGTTCGTCAGCGGCAGCGCGCGGCGCAGCCTCGCCCAGCGGAGCGCGGTCGGCGGCGCGTCGGGCGTGGCCGCGGCGTCCGAGCCGTACAGGACGCGCTTGAGCCCTATACGGCGGATGAGACGCGCAATCTCCCGCATCGTCGCTTCGGGGTCGCTCGTTATCTCCGCGGCCGGCTGCACCTCCGTCAGGTCGAAGTAGAGGTTCTTCGCCCGCGGGTCTTTCGCGGCGACGGCGTCGGCGAAGACGCCGAGGGCGGCCGGGACGAACTCGTTCCCGCCCCAAAGGTGCGCTATCTGGACGACGACGTCGGGCGCAGCCGGCAGCAGCTCCTTCAGGAACACCTCGGCCTGCTCGCGGCCGTACGGCCGGATGTTCGTGTGGACGACGATTGCCAGCCCCAGCTCGTTCGCCGTCCGGAAGACGCGGCGCACCTTCTCAAGATGCTCGGGGTCCAGCACGTTGACGCGCGAGCTGCGGAAGTGCAGCTTCAGCCCCTTCATCCGCAGTTCGCGCGCGCAGCGCCGCACCTCCTGCTCGGCGTAGTCCTTCAGCGGGCTCACGCCGCAGAAGGCGACCAGCCGGCCGGGGTGGCGCGCGACCTGCGCGGCCACCCAGTCGTTCTCCGCGCGCACGTTCGCATACTCGTCGCCGGGCCACGTACGCGTGGGCGACGGCGGCGTCGCGAAGAAGTACGCGACCGAGAGCACGGCCGCGCGCTCGATGCCCGTCTCGTCCATGTCGCGGACGAGTTGGTCGGCCGTCAGCGGCGCGACGAAGGGCGGCGGCGGAATCGGCGTCGCCTGCTCAGTCTCGATGCGCCAGACGCCGCGCCCGTCCTTCCTCAGGCCGAGGACGAAGTTCATACGCGTCTCCGGCGACGAGCCCGCGGTTGCGACGCCCGTCACGTAAGCGACCGGGTCGCCCGCCGCGAACGCCTGCGGGACGAAGCGTGTGGCCGGGTCGTACGAGCCGACCACACGCCGCACTGCGTCGCGGCCGCGCGCCCACGGCCGGCTCTCGGCCTGCACGTCGAGCACCTGCGCCGTCTCCGTGTAGAGGTCGCCGACCTCCTGCGTCCCCATGACGCGGTTGCGCTCCTGCACGACGCGGCCTATCTCCGGCGGCAGTTCGGCGGCCGGGGCCAGCGCCGGCCAGCGGATGGCGGCCGCAGGCCCGACGATGTGCTGGTGGTGGTCAACGCGCGGCGTGATGCCCGCGCGCTCCATGACGCTGGAGAGCGGACGGGACGCGCGCGTCTGCGGCGCGTCGGCCTTCGCGGCGTCGGCGCCCTTCTGCGCGGCGACGAGCGCGCAGCCGGTCGCGTACAGGAGGACGAGGGCGAGGGCGCGAACGATAAAATGCATTAAGTACTCCCACAGAGATGGTCTTTGGCCCGGCGGGCGGACGGCGCGCCGTTCGCCCCCGGTTTATAACGTCCCGCCACAACAGAGAGTTGCACACGGCCGCGCGGTGCTATAAAGAATCCGGTTCCGCGGTTCCGACGACGCCGCGACTTCTACACACATCTTACTCGACGCATCCGGACACATGAGACTAAGACGCATGAAGACGCCCTCGCCGCTGCTGCGGGCGTGGCTTTCACTCTCGCTCGCTTTCGTGGCGTGCGCCGCGTCGCCTGCGGGCGGCGCGACCCCGGCGGGCCGGCGGACGCGGACGGGTGGCGCGCAGGTCGTCGCGTTCGTCGGCGTGAACGTCGTCCCCTTAGACCGCGAGCGCGTGCTCGCCGACCAGACGGTCGTCGTCCGCGACGGCCGCATCACGGAGATAGGCCCCGCGGGCAAGGTGAAAGTCCCGGCCGGCGCCGGGCGGGTTGACGGGCGCGGGAAGTACCTGATGCCCGGGCTCGCAGACATGCACGCGCACCTCCACCCCGGCGACGGCTCGGCCAACGACCTTGCGGCGCAGCAGTTGACGCTCTACCTCGCCAACGGCGTGACGACCGTGCGGAACATGATAGGCGCGTCGGCGCACGTCCTGCTGCGCGAGCGCGTGGCGGCGGGCAAGCTGCTCGGGCCCACGCTCTACACGGCGGGCCCGCCCGTGACGGGCAAGGTCGCCGCCACGCCCGAGGCGGCCGAGCGCATCGCGGCCGCGCAGAAGCAGGCCGGCTACGACCTCGTCAAAGTTCACGAAGGGCTCAGGCCCGAAGTCTATCAGGCGCTCATGGCCGCGGCGCGCAAGGAGGGAATCCGCGTGGCGGGTCACGTCACGGCCACCGTCGGCCTGCGCCGCGCCCTGGCCGCGCGCCAGTCGTCGGTCGAGCACCTCGACGGCTACCTACAGGCGCTCGCGCCGGAGGACTTCCCCGCCCCGCCGTCGCAGGTCGTCCTCGGCCCCGCGCTCGCGCATCTGGACGAGCGCCGCCTGCCGGAGCTTGCGCGCGCGACGCGCGAGGCGGGCGTCTACAACACGCCGACGCTCGCGCTCTTCAAGATAGTGGTTTCGTCCGACGGGCCGGCGGAGTTTCTGAAGTGGCCCGAGCTGCGCTACGTGCCGTCGAAGATGCGCGAGGGCTTCGCCAGGCAGAAGGCCGGCATCAAGGCCGGCGAAGAGCCCGAGGCCGAGCGCCGCCGCTACCTGGAGCTGCGCGACCGCGCGGTCAAGGCGCTCCACGACGCGGGGGCCCGTCTGCTCGTCGGCCCCGACTCGCCGCAGTTGTTCCTCGTGCCCGGCTTCGCCACGCACCGCGAGATGGCGGCCATGGGCGAGGCCGGGCTGTCGCCCTACGCCGTCCTTGAGGCGGCCACGCGCAACGCGGCCGAGTACCTGGGCGCGCCCGGCGAGTTCGGGACGGTCGAAGTCGGCAAGCGCGCGGACCTCGTCCTGCTCGACGCGAACCCGCTGCAAGCCGTCGCCAACGCCTCGCGCGTCGCGGGCGTGATGGCGCGCGGGCGCTGGCTCGCGAGGGCGGAGCTGGACAGGATGCTTGAGGAGATCGCGGCCGCCAACCACTAGCCGGCGCGCCGACTGACGGGCGCGACCGCCTTCGAGCCGGCATTCGTTCCGCCGGCGCCAACTTTCAACTATCAGACAGTCAGGAATGATTCGACGGTCGGGGAGGCAAAAATGATGAGAGCAGGACTGACGGCCATTTTAATTTCAATCTCCATTCTCTTCGCGTGCGCGTTGTGCGCGGGCGCCGGGGCCGCGGGCGGCCTTGCGGGCAGGTGGAAACTCGACCCGGCGCGGAGCGAGGGGCTGCCGCCCGGCATGCGACAGTTGATGGCCGTCTCGCAGGAGGGCGACGTCGTCAGGCTGGAGACGACGCTCATCACCGACGAGGGCGAGCAGGTCGTGCCCGACAGCTACACGCTCGACGGGCGCGAGGCCGAGTTCGCGCCGAAGGGGCCGCAGGGGCAGACCGGCAAGGGCCGACGCACCGCCCGCTGGACGGCCGACCGAAAGGGCGTCGAGGTGGACGAGCAGGTCACGTTCGACTCGCCCGAAGGCCCCGTGACCATCAAGACCTCGCGCCGCTGGAGCCTGACCGACGACAACACGCTCGTCATCCAGATGAAGGTCGAAGGCCCGCACGGCCAGCAACTCCTCAAGCGGACTTTCGTCAGGGAGTAGCGGCCCCTTCCGTCGCGCGCGGCGCGCGCTCACAACTCGTCAATCAGAGACATCAGGCGTCCGCGGCGCCCGCGGCTGACCTGCAACTTCGTCCCGTCGTGGAGGATGACGAGCTGGTCGCCCGCGAAGAGCGGGTGCATCTCCTTGATGCGCCCGACGTTGACCAGCGTCGAGCGGTGGATGCGCGCGAACTTCTCCGGGTCGAGCCGCGCCTCAAACTGGCTCATCGTCTCGCGGACGACGTAGACGGCCGCCCCGACGTGCAGCTCAAGGTAGTTGTCGGCGGCGCCCACCCAGTCAATCTCGTCGGCCTGTAGGAAGACGGTCCGCCCCCTGACCTTGATTGCGAGGCGCGCGGCGTAGCGCCGCGGCGGCTGCTGCGTCTGTTCGCCCAACGCGCCGAGGAAGGCGTCGAGCCGCCCCTTCAGGTTGGCGTCCGCTATCTGCCGCCGCGCGCGTGACACCGCCCGCATCAGGCGTTCGCGGTCGAAGGGCTTCAGCAGGTAGTCGAGCGCGTGCGCGTCGAAGGCGCGCAGCGCGAACTGGTCGAAGGCGGTGACGAAGACGACGGCCGGGACGCTGCCCGCGCCCACCTCCTGTATGACGCGGAAGCCGTCGAGGCGCGGCATCTGCACGTCGAGGAACAGAAGGTCGGGCGACGCGGCGCGAATCATCGTCACGGCCTCGCGCCCGTCCTCGCACTCGCCGACGACCTCGACGTCCGGCGCGTCGGCCAGGAACTGCCGCAGGCGCCTGCGCGCCAGCGCCTCGTCGTCAATGATTAAGGCCCGCATCTTCTCCATCCGCGACACCCCCCGCACACGGCCTGTAAGGAATCCTCAACTCCACCTCGAAGCCGCCCTCCGGCGCGTCCCCGTACCGCAGGCTCTGCGCCGCGCCGTAGAGCCGTTCGAGCCGCGCCCGCGTGTTCGAGAGTCCGACGCCCTCGCGCAGCGCGGCCGGCGGCGGCGCGGCGCCCGGCCCGTCGTCGCGCACGCGCAGCACGAGCGACGCGCCCTCGCGCCGAGCCCCGACGTCAACCACGCCGTCAACCGAGTGCGGCGCGATGCCGTGCTTGATGGCGTTCTCGACGAGCGGCTGTAGGACGAGGTTCGGGACGCACGCGCCGAGCGCCTCCGGCGCGACATCCATGTTCACCCGGAGCCTGTCCTGAAAGCGTATGAGCTGAATCCGCAGGTAGAGGTCGAGCACCTCAAGCTCGCGCGCCAGCGTCACCTCCTGCCCGCCCTCCTCGCTGAGCGTCGCGCGCAGCAGGTCGCCGAGGCTGACCACCATCCGGTCGGCCGCCTCGACGTCCACGTGCATCAGCGCCGAGATGGAGTGGAGCGTGTTGAAGAGGAAGTGCGGCTGGAGCTGCGCCTTCAGCGTCGCCAACTGCGCCTGCATCAGACGGTACTCGCGGTCGCGGTACTTGCGATAGTAGTCGAGCGCCACCAGGTTGAGGACGATGATGAGGTACACCAGCAGCAACATCGGCAGGCGCCGCAACAGCTCGACGCGCCAGACGGCCGGCAGCCCCTCGACCGACTCGGGCGCGCCGGGGCCGCCGAGCGCCCAGTAGAGGAAGCTGAAGGCGCCCGACCACACGACGATGACGAGCGCGCCCGCCCCCGCGTAGACGAGCAGCGTCCGCGCCGGCCGCCCCCACGCCGGCGGGTAGCGCCGCACGAGCAGGGCGATGAGCGGCGTCAGCGCCCACCAGATGTAAAGCTGCGTCACGCCCCACTGGAAATACTTCCACCAGGGCAGCGCCGGAGCCCGGCCGAGGACGAAGGCCGGGAAGTAACCCGAAGCCTCCAGCAGCGCCCCGGCGAGCGTCCACAGCAGCAGCAGCGCCAGCCACCTCTTGAGCCGTCCCTTCAGTAACCTCGCCTCCGTCCCTCGCGTCCGCGGGCAGGCCAGAAGTAGCACAGATGCCCGCGGCCTGTCAGCAACCTCCGCCGCTATATTTCGCGGGCGGCGGCCCGCCACCGCCCGCGAACACCCGAGCCCTCGCGAAGAACGCCCCGCCCCACACGCGCGCGCCGAAAGCCCGCGCGGACGCGGCCGGCGCTTCCGTCAAACTCACTCGTCGGTTCAGGCGTGGCGCCGCCGGAAGCCGGCGCAAACGTGGGAGGAGGGATGGCGGTCGGGCTTTATTCGCCGACGTCCGCGCGGGCGCGCGCCGGTAACCCAGCCTCTCCTCGGCCGGAGTCCGCTCGTTGATGTAGTTGAAGGCGCGCTCAAAGAATGGAGGCAATGCAGGAGGCGGGCGACGTCGCGCACGCGTAAAACTCCCCGCGGACTTCCGACTTCGCGCCCCGGCCGCGCGACGTCGCGTTTAAATCGAAGATGAAGCGATTACGAAAAGAGCAGGCGTCGGAAGCGCCACGCAGATTCGTCCCTCCCCTGTCACTCGACCTCAGACGCCGGTTCGGGCCCGCCGTCTAAAGCTTCGCCGGCAGCTTCGGCCGCGCCGGCCTTCGTCTTCAATCGTTCGTGCTTGCACTTGGCGACGCCCTTTTCAAAACCGCCCGGGTAATACATCCCCGCGCCGAAGCAGTCCGGGCACGCGCGCGCCTCCTCGCTTGTGACGGATGGCCCGCCGGCTTCGCCCTCCCCCGCCCCCGCCGCCGGCTGCTTACGGTCTTCCAGCTTCCACAGCCTGCGCCTGAGATGTTCGGCCAGGAAGGCCGGCGCCGAGGAGACGGTAGTACGCCCCGCGGCGATGCGCAGCTCGGTGACGAGCACCTCCGCCAGTTCCCTCCACTTCGCCGCATCCGCCGCCGAAGGCTGCCTGCCGGTAATCTCCCTGGCGCTCTCCCGAAGCAGCCCGACGAACTCTGCGAAAGCCTCATCATCATCAGCCCGCCGGTTCTGATTTGATGATGAGGCTGCGCCCGCAGGCATCGCGTCTTCGGAAAGATTTCTATATTTAATAACTCCCGTAGAAAGTACGGGAGTAACGGGAGTAGTTTCTACGGGAGTACTCCCGTAGTTTTTCACACCCGTCGCCACGCCCGTCGGTACGGGAGTCGGTACTCCAGTACCGACTCCCGTAGGTACTCCAGTACCGACTATTCGCTTCGATTGAGGGTCAATCTCAATGCCTGCCGTTTTACGCCTCTTAAGTATCTCCCTGGGGTCGAAAACCCTGTAGCGCGGCCCCAGCGGATTGCCATGGAAGTACGAGACTATCTCTACGGAGAGCTTCTCCTGAAGCCCGTCGAGCGCCCGCCTGATAGTGCGGTCTGAGCGTATGCCAGTCTTGGCGCACAGCTCTTTAAATCCGAAGTGCCTTTCGCGCTGCCCCTTGCTCAGCGTCTCTCGATACATGACCGAGTATATCTGCTGCTCGGAAGCGGTGTGCGTCGCATCCAGATAAGGCTGCTTATCTTTACTTTCCGATTCGACTGTCGTTTCAGAAGCGGCGAGCGCTGGCGGAGCCGAGGAGCCCCGTGCAGAATCGCCCGTCGGTACTGGAGTACTGACGGGCGTACTTACTGGCGTCGGTACGGGAGTAGATACTGGAGTTGATACTGGAGTAAGTACTGGAGCACCTACTCCCGTACTTTCGTTAACTCTTGTATTTTCAACGGATTTGCTTTCGGACTGAGCACGCTCCCGCTCCTCTTTGGCCTGAAGAAAATCCCCCAGACTATGCCACTGCTTCTTCTTGTTGCTCATTAATTGAAGCCTCTTGTATTGCCAGTTCCACCGCCTCCAGCGGGACGGTGCGCTCGCCGGACTGTAGTGTGAGCACGTATGCGAAGCCGCAAATCTTCAGCACTTCGCGGGGCACGCCGCCGGTCGAGTTGTAGATTAGTTCGACGGTCTCCTCGGTAAAGGGGTTGGGGATTTTGGCCTGCTCACAGCGGAAACTAATCATCTCGCGGGTCTCGGGCAGGGACAAAGGGGCCAGCAGCGAGGGCAGAAAAATGCGCGACCGAAGCGCTTTTTTGCTCTGATCCATCAGCTTGATGCGCAATTCGAGCTGCGCCGCCAGCACTATCTGAATGAGCTTGTATTTATTCGTCTCAAAATTCAGTAGCGTCCTGATTAGCTCCAGATGAGGGCCTTTGAGTCTCTGGGCCTCATCCACGAACAGGACGCAAGTCTTCTCCTCCTGGTCTAACTCGATTAAAAAGCCCCGTAATTCGTTCTCCTGGTCAACCATCGAACGTTTCGGCCTGATGCCGAAGTCGTTGCAGATGGCCTTCAGCATCGAGAAGTCCGAGGGGAAATTAGGCGACGGCAGAATCGCCGTGACGAACTGGTCGCTATTTTTCCTGTAATCAGACCACAAACGACGCAAAACGCTCGACTTACCGGTTCCCACGTCGCCCATGATGGCCGTCAGCCCCTGGCGGTTCTCGACCACATGCTGAACCTTAAAAACGGTGCTTTTGAGCGCCGGCGTCAGATACAGAAGCTCAGGGTCGGGCGAAATCGAAAAAGGCTGAGTTCTCAGGGTCCTCATGCGAAATCCTTATAACATCGTAATTTTGTAAGGGCAATATTTATTTTGGGAGGGGGGGGGCGAAATTAGGGAAGGGGACTGGAACTGACAGGCTATCCTGATTTAGATATTCAGACGTTGTAAAGCTCTGGGAAGACTCCTCGTCCCTAATCTCAGAAATGCGTGAGTGGCGGGCGGGCTAGATTGTTATCTTCTTGGCCTGCGCTCGCTCCTTACGTCTGGCGATTTTCTGAAGGGTGAGCGTGATCTGGTCCACCGCAGGCATAATTTCCGTAAGGTCTTCGTCCGTCACCTCTTCAGGCGCAATCTCCCGCAGCGCCCGCGAGACCATCCGCAGCTCCTCGAAGAAGAGGTGGCTGGCGTCCAAAGGGTCGGCTTCTAATAGCTCATCCGCCTTACCCACGGCCACCACCTCCGTCTCGGTCGGGTCGGGCTCCCTCAACTCGCCCAGCGCCTCCTTCACCCTCTGACGCAGCATCGCCCCCGACCCTTGCGCCAACAGGTGCGCTTCGAGCAGCCTTTTCCTGAGTGAGCGCGCCTCGCCGTCAATCTTGCCCAGTCTCTTGGCCGTGAGCCTGGCCAGTTGGTGCGCCTCGAAGAGATTGATGTCTCCGCGCTCCAGAGCCTCCCGCACGTCGCGCGGAAAGTCTGGAATCTGCAAGTAATGGCCGACGAAACTACGTACCGAGAGCCGTGTTTCACGCCCGAGGATATCGCGGAGCCTTGAGTCCACTCTCAGTAACTGCTCCCGCGTATAGCGAGGCGGCCGGCCGCGCTTAGTCTCGTTGGCCTGCCGCAGGTAGAGTCCGCGGACGGAGTTGAGCAGAGAGAATAAGTCCTTACGCGCGCGGGGGGTTATGTCAGGAAGGGAAGCGCGCAACTCTTCGAGCACCTGCCCGACGGCGGCGGCCGACGCCAGCGGATCGAGTCTCCTCGTACGCCGCCTGTTGGCTTTCACTTAGTGATTCCTCCTGTTCAGAGTAGCGGCCAGAAGATTAGGACGGCCGTGAAACATCATACGGTAAGTTATCTACCATAGAATGAAAGGTATCAGGCTAAAATTTTCATATGGCTACACAAACAGGGTAGTTGTGTGCCCTTAGTGCTATAGTAGAGAAATGGATGAGAGAACCCCGGAAACAGCCCCCGTATCCCTCAGACAGACTTACAGGTCGCCCTCAGAAGCGCCGTCCCGCTCTGGGCGTCGGCCAAGACTTCCGAAAGCTAGCGCCGTTCAGACCTGCGGAATTAGCGGGCAGACAAAAAACGGCGGGCTCTATGATGAGCCCGCCGTTTTTTGTCTGTCCTCCGCGACTATGCGGGGAAAGACTGTTAGGGGGTTATTAGTTTCGTGCCTACGCTGTCGTTGAGGATGACGGCCTGATTGGTGCTGTTCATGTTCATGCTGACTAGGGCGTGGCTCTCGCCGTTAACCATGAGCGAATAAGCGCCGCGGAAAGGCCCGGCAACCTTCTCCATGCGCGCCGTCGCGTTAGCCACGACTTTCTTGCCGCTGAGGAGCTTGAACTCGCCCGTCTGGTCGTCGAACGTCGCCTTGTATGTGCCCGCCTTGACGGGCGCCCCGTTGACCGTCACGTCACGGTTGAAGGTCACCTTCCGGTCGGTGGTCATCGCCAACGCCGTGATACTCGTCATCGCGCCGACGACAAGAAGCATAGCCGCTCGTTTGAAAAGATATTTCATTGTGTAGCCCCCTGGATATTAAGCTATGAACTTTCAGGCAATCTGGTGAATTCCAGAGGAGCTGAGAAGAGAGTGAGCCAGACTCGATTCCCAGCTATTATATACTACATACGAAATATATGTCAATGTTAAAGCATATCTATCGACGTGGGCGGTCAGGGTTGTCGCCGCCAGGTCCTGCGGGCGGGCCAAGCCTTCTGAGGCTGGCTCGTCCGCAGGACTCGGAAGTTTCAGGCGACACTCTCCCGCGCTGATGGGAGTTGGGCGGGGCAGCGAATTTCTGCCGCACGTTCAGGTAACAGTCTGTAAAGGGCTTGAACTGGCGGGTGACGACGGGTTGTCCAGAAGGCGCGAGACGCATTCCCTCAGCGCCCCCTCGAAATCGCGCGCCTCGGCGATGTCTGTTAGCGAGAGTGCGCGCAACTCCCGCTCGATTCGGCGCCGGTATTCCGAGACGAGCGAATCGGAGACGCCGAGCATGGCGGCGACCGCAAGCTGCGTGTGGCGCTCCGGGCTGAGGTAGCAGTACCAGAGGACGGCGACCATGCGGTCGAACTGCCGGGCCTTGCCGCGCACGCTCGCCGACAGACTTTCCACGAACCGATTCACCCGGGCGTGACGCTCACCCTCTATCTCCTGTCTGAGCAGCCCTTGCTCCGGGTCTTCGCATTCGTCTCTGGCCTCCGAGGCGCGTGACTCGCCGTCGCCGCCGCCGATGGGGACGAGGTAGATGTCCATCACGGGCAGGCGCGACATGACGAGGCTGCGCAGCGTGCGCACGTCCACGGGCGAGTCGCAGGCTTCCAGCACCGAGACGATGAGGTCTTCGAGGTCCGAGTTGCTGATGATGACTTGCGCGTCGCCCGTGCACCCGACCACCCGCGTGTCGCGCCGCCGGACGGGAATGAGTCGCACGCGCTGCTCAAAGCCGTCCATTTCCCCCGTCGCCTTCCCTGCGGGCCAAACGCTAAGCCCGTAGAGTTGGGACGCGAGCCGGCGGTGTGCCACGCCGTTTGAACCGGCGGCGTCGAACCGGCGGAAGTTGGCGGAGGACTGGATGATGGTCGAGATGCGGCGCGCGAGCCTGTAGCTCTCCGGGTGGCGCTTGCGAAGCTCGGCCGTCAGCAGGTTCGTCAGCTCGATCTGGCTGACCTCGCACTCGATCTCCGAGTCGGTCATCTCCGAGTCGAGGTAGTGCTGGAAGCGCGACTTGGCGAGCAGCGTGACGAAGAGCTCCTGCGTCAGGTCGAGGTAGGCGCTGCCGCGGTCGCCCTCCTCGACGAGGAGGCCGGCGCTGTAGGAGGCGCGCACCAGGGGGTGGTTGACGACCAGGCGCTGCAACTCCGTCCAGAGCCGCGAGACGTCCGAGCGCCGC
>DASVUF010000005.1:0-11465 GCA_036387195.1 Pyrinomonadaceae bacterium
GCGGTGGCGCGCGCCGGCGGGGGACGCCGTGACGAGGAGCTGGAGGGGGCGCGCCCTTGAAGTTCATCTTTAATCTGGCGTGGCGCGAGCTGCGCGCGTCGTGGCGGCGGCTGCTCTTCTTCTTCCTGTGCATCGGCGTCGGGGTCGGCAGCATCGTCGCGCTGCGCTCGATGATTCAGAGCCTCAACCGCGCGGTGGCGGGCGAGGCGCGCGCGCTGATGACGGCGGACGTGCAGGCCGAGACGACGCGCGACTGGTCGGCCGAGGCGCTCGCCGAGATTGAACGCGTCGCCCGCCCGCCGCTCGCCGAGGCGCGCACCGAGACGGTCGAGGCCCCGACGATGCTCAGGCCCGCCGACCCCGCGCGCGAGGGCGCGCTGATGGTCGAGGTGAAGGGCGTCGAGCGCGGCTTCCCGCTCTTCGGCGAGTTCCTGCTCGCCGACGGCCGCCCGTTCGACTTCGCGCTGGTCGAGGGCGGCGGGGCGGTCGTCGCGCCGGCGCTGCTCGAACGCACGGGGCTCGGCGTGGGCGACCGCGTTCGCATCGGCGAGCGCGAATTCGAGATACGCGGCGTGACGCGGCAGGAGCCGGGAAGCTCGGCCGGCTTCCGCCTGGGGCCGCGCGTCTTCGTGGCGCGCGCGGAGTTGGAGGCGGCCGGGCTGACGGGCTTCGCCGGCCGCGCGCGGCGCAAGATGCTCTTCCGCGCGGGCGAGGGGCGGATGGACGAGTTGGCCCGCGCGCTCCGCGCGGAGCTTGGTAACAACCTCGTCAACGTCCGCTCGTACCGCGACTCGGAGGAGAGCCTCTCCGCGCAGTTCTCGCGCGCCGAGAACTACCTTTCGCTGACGGGGCTGGTCGTCCTCGTGCTCGGCGGCATCGGCGTCTCGTCGGTCACGCGCGTCTTCGTCGAGCAGAAGCGGAAGACCATCGCCGTCCTCAAGTGCGTGGGCGCGACGGGGCTGAGGCTGACGGCCGCCTACCTCGCGCAGGTGCTCGCGCTCGGCGCGGCCGGGAGCCTGCTGGGGGTCGCGCTGGCGAAGGCGGCGCTGCTCTTCGCGCGCTCTCGCTTCGCGGAGAGTTTGCCGCCCAACCTCTCGTACGACCTGCAACCCGGCGCGGTCGTGCAGGGGCTCGGGCTCGGGCTGCTTATCTCGCTGCTCTTCTCGGCGCTGCCGCTGCTGCGCATCCGGCGCATCAGGCCCAACATGCTGCTGCGCGACGCCGCCGAGGAGGAGCCGCGCCGGTGGCTCGACCTCGGGCGCGCGGCCGTCGCGGGGCTCGTGCTGGCGGGGCTCGTCTTCCTGACGTCCTGGCAGGCGGGGTCCGTGCGCGTGGGCGTCGTCTTCCTGCTGGGGCTGGGGGCGACGGCGCTGCTGCTCTACGCGGCGGCGTGGCTGCTGGTCTTCCTCGTCAGGCGCGCGCGGGGGCTGGGGACGTTCGCCGTGCGGCAGGCCATCAACAGCATGCACCGGCCGGGCAACCAGACGCGCGTCATCGTGATGGCGGTTGGACTGGGCGCCTTCCTCGTCCTCTCCGTGCAGTCTTTGCAGTCGAGCCTGCTCGACGAGTTCGACGTGGCGCGCCGCGGCGCGCTGCCGAGCATGTACCTGATTGACGTGCAGCGCGACCAGGTCGAGGGCGTGCGCGGGCTCGTCGAGAAGGCGGGCGGGAGCGCGGAGCTGATTCCGACCGTGCGCGCGCGCATCGTGGCCGTCAACGGGCAGGAGATTGACCTTGAGGCGGCGGGCGTGCGCGGCGAGCGCGGGCGGCTCGGGCGCGAGTACGTGACGACCTACCGCCCGCGCCTCGAATACAACGAGACGCTGGTCGCCGGCCGCTTCTGGGACGAGACGCCGTCGGATGAGCCCGAAGTCTCGCTCGAAGAGGGGATGCGCGGGACGGGCGGCATCGACCTCGGCGGGACGATGACGTTCGACATACAGGGGCGGAAGATAACGGCGCGCGTGACCAGCTTCCGGCGCGTGGACTGGCGCAACTCGCGGACGGGCTTTCTCGTCCTCTTCCGGCCGGGCGCGCTGGAGCGCGCGCCGCAGATGTTCGTCGGCGCGGTTGACGCGCCGAGCGCCGAGCCGGAGCGGTCGCGCCTCCAGCGCGCCATCGTGGACGCCTACCCGAACGTGAGCGTGATTGACGTGGCCGACATCGTGCGCGGCGTCGGGCGGATTCTGTCGAACATCACGCTGGCCGTCTCGTTCATCGGCGGCTTCGTCTTCCTGAGCGGCGCGCTCATCCTCGTCGGCTCCATCGCGATGACGAAGTTCCAGCGCGTCTACGAGGCGGCGGTGCTCAAGACGCTCGGCGCGAAGCGGCGCGTGCTGCTCACCATCATGCTCGCCGAGTACGGGCTGCTCGGGCTGGTCGCGGGGCTCGTCGGCGCGGCCGCGGCCAACGGGCTCTCCTACGCGGTCGCGCGCTACGTCTTCGACGTGCAGTGGGGCTTCTCCGCGGCGCTGAACGCCGTGGGCGTCGCCGCCACCGTCCTCCTCGTCGGCGCGGTCGGCGCGCTCTCAAGCCTGGACGTGCTCACGCGCAAGCCGCTCTCGATACTGCGCTCGCAATGAGTGGGCGGGGGAAGTAGACGTTAGACGGCCGCCGGCGGTCGGCGGATAAAGAACGGGCGGCGCGTCTCCGGCATCAGCCGTGACGCGCCGCCTTCGGTCTTTCTAATGACTGGTGACGGCCGTCCGCCCTCCGTCGCCCGCCGTCTTCAGGCCACCCGGCCCCGGGCGTCGAAGTCGTCGGGGCCGAGCGGCCTGAGGTCGGGCGCGACCCAGGAGGCGCGCGCCTCGGGCGAAAAGAGGAGCGCGCGCGTGTAGTGCCTGAGCGGGAGCCCCGCGTCGTGCGTGGCGACCATCTCGTTGGCGAGGCTGACGAGCGAGCGCGCCTCGTTGCGCCCGCTGTCGAGGTGCGCGCGGACGACGCGCATCCAGAAGAGCGTCAGCGTCTCGTGGTAGGCGCGCGCCGGCTCGGCCTCGGCGCCGAGCGCGGCGTTGTAGCGCCTGATGCCGCGGCGCACGCGCCCGACCGCCTCGGGCCAGTCGTACTCCAGCAGGTGCCAGAGCGCGACCGTCAGGTGCGCGGCGTGCGTCCACTCGGCGCGCGGCAGCGTGCAGTCGTTGAAGCGGCGCACCAGCGCGAAAATCTCTTCGGCCGCGCGGAACTTCGCAGCCTCCGCGGTCAGCATGGCGGTCATGGCGAAAACCCCCCGCGTCCGCGACACGACGCGGACGCGCTTTAAAGTTCGGACGGGCGGCGGCAAGTTTTGGCGAAACGACTTCGCTGTTCTACCAGTTGAACTACGGCCGCTTCGTCGGTCGCGGCCGCCGGGACTCGAACCCGGAACTCGCGGCTTATGAGGCATGTAGTTCCGCACGCATCCGCCGCCCGCCCGAACCTGAAGGGTGACAAGTTTGAGAAGACCCGAGCGCGGTCGTCAGACCGCCCGGGCGCTCGCCCGGCGAGGCTCGACAGCCGGCATGGCCGACTTTGCAGCGATGTAGTCCTCCCTGCATTCACCCCTTAACCGAAAGGAGGCGCGGCGACGAGGTCGGTGAGAGTTGCGCGGACGCTTGCGCGGCCGGCGTAGGGTTTGAACCTACTCGCGAAGGGTTTCGGCCTTCGTTTCACCATGTACTCACACCAGCATTCGCCACGCCGTTATGACGTTGAGGCCGACGAGTTTTGCCGTGACGACGTTTTCACTTGGCAGGTGATGTAGTCACGACGGCATTCGGCCCCGCGTCCGAAGGCTGAAGGCGGGGGCCAAGGGACGAAGGAAACGCCGACGGCCGCAGGCGCCCCCTTCATCCCCCGACCTTCGCCCCCTCAAAGGGCGACCTGCTCGACGACGCCGACCCAGTGGTCGGGGCCGAGGCGGCCGGCGGCGAACTCCGCCACCACGTCGAAGACCTGGTCGGAGAAGCCGCCGACGTTGAGCACGTCCTGCGACCCGGCGGCCTGCGTCGTGGCGTAGGGCTGCACGTCAACGCAGACCATCCGCGCGCGCGGGTTGCGCCGCTTGAACGCCGCCCACTCCTGCATCGTCGCCGTGCCGCGTCCGGCAGCCGCGTCCACCCACGACTCGTTGTCCGAGACGTAGACGACGAGGTCGCCCTCGGCCTTGCGCCGGTTGAGCAGGCGGAGCGGCGCCGAGCAGTTGGTGCCGCCGCCGCCGACGGCCGCCAGCCGCTGCGCGTTCGTCATCACGCTGTCGCGCGGGTTCAGGCGCAGCCCCTCGACGACCTCGTGCTCGAACGGCAGCACCTCGGCGCGCGGGTTGCGCCGCACGAAGGCCGCGGCCACCAGCGCCGCCACGTCCACGCACCGCACCGCCGTCGTCGCGCTCTTGCGGTGGCCCGTCACGGGCGACTGCATCGAGCCCGACACGTCCGGGAAGACGTAGACCTTGCCCTCGACGGCCGGCACGTTCTCGATGGCGACCTCCAGCGCGTCCTGCAACGCCTCGCGCACGACCGCCGGCACGCGCTGGTCCGCCGACGCGTAGGCGACCATCAACTGGTATGGGAAGACCTTCGCCTTCCTGACCAGCTCGGGGTCGGCCAGCCGGCGCGCCACCAGCCCGGCCATGCCGGGCTCGTCGAAGACGCCGTGGCGCGCGAACGTGTTGAGGTTCATGCGCGTCATCTGCCAGGGCGCGCGGCGCGCGACCGCCGCCCACTCGGCGCGGCCGAGGCCGAGCGCCGTCAACATCTGGAACGGCACGTCGGGCACGCTCGCGCGGTCGCCCGCCTTGAACGCCTCGAACTCGCGGACGAGGCCGGGCAGCGCGCCGGCGTCCACGCGGCGGCCGACGAGGTAGCCGTAGAGCGCCTGGCGCTCGGCGTCGCGCGGCTTCGGGTGGACCATCTTCAGGATGTCCGCCAGCGACGGCGACTGGCCCACGCTCGCGCGGAAGACCTGCGCCGCGTCGCGCGCCTCCAGCCACTCGCGCACGAGGCGCTTGGGCGCCGTGCCGAGCGACTTCCGCCCCGCCACGCCCGAGCGGACGATCTGGACGAAGTTGCGCAGCATCCTGCCGTTGTCCGCGACGCGCGGGAAGACCCGCGCGAGCAGCCGCACGTCCTTCGCGGCCAGCACCGCGAGCAGGAGCGCGGGCGTGTCCTTCATGAAGCCCCGCTCGCGCGCGTAGACGGCCGTCTTCGCGACGAACTCGGGCTCGACGCGCTCGCACAGCTCGAGCACCTTCGAGAGTTGCTCCCCGGCGCCGGCGTAGAAGGTCGCGCCGAGGCAGCCCGTGGCCGCGTACTGCGCCAGCGCCTGCTTCGGCGTCAGCGCGTAGGCCGGCGCGCCGTGCTCGTTGCGCGCGTCCGCCGCCGGGATGAGCTTGCCCACCAGCGACTTGAAGAGCGTCTTGTTCGCCATCTCTGTTCCCCCCCTTTCCCGGCAAGGGACGCCGCGCCCCGCTGTCCGCGGGGGCGAGTCCGAAGGCCCTGGCGCCGGCAACCGAAAGACCTTGAGGGCGTGAACTGCGGAGGGAGGATTCGAACCTCCGTGACCTGTTTCAGAGACAGGCAGCCTGCCGCTGGCTGACCCCGCAAAGGGAAAAGTCGGCGCGGGAGGATTCGAACCTCCG
The DNA here is from genome assembly GCA_036387195.1 of Pyrinomonadaceae bacterium. Taxonomy (GTDB): domain Bacteria; phylum Acidobacteriota; class Blastocatellia; order Pyrinomonadales; family Pyrinomonadaceae; genus QHXN01. Next base: position 5,615 of record DASVUF010000005.1, read on the forward strand.
CCCTCTCGATTATCGGTCGAGTGCTCGGCCGTCTGAGCTTCGCGCCGTAAAGAATCGTGATAGGCCGGGTCGGATTTGAACCGACGTTCCCCCGCTTAAAAGGCGGGCGCCTTAGACCGCTTGGCTACCGGCCTGCGCCGCAGGCGAAAAACTGTGGCGGTGGGACTCGAACCCACGATTTCCGCTTTAACAGAGCGGCGCCTTACCAGCTTGGCTACACCACACCGAGGAAGGTCGCGGGGGCGGGAATCGAACCCGCCTTCTAGTCGAACGGCTTATGAGGCCGCCGCGCCCACCAGGGCGCATCCCCGCACGAAAGGCGACACGTAAGGACGACTGCGGCGGCGGGACTCGAACCCGCACACACTCGTTTACAAGACGAGCGCTCTGTTTGACCATTTGAGCTACGCCGCAGGGAGGGGTGAGGGAGGGTCGAGGGTTAATGACTGATGGATTGAGTGAGACTCGAACTCACACCTAACAGTTTGCAAGACTGTCGCTCTGCCAGATTAAGCTACCAACCCATAATTGCGGAGGCGGGAATCGAACCCGCGACCAGCGGTTTATGAGACCGCCGCTCTGCCACTGAGCTACTCCGCGCCGCGCGTGGAGGCGGGCCCGGCAGGACTCGAACCTGCGGCGTCTCGTTTAGAAGACGAGCGCTCTCATCCGTCTGAGCTACGGGCCCGGGGGTTTCGAGAAGGCGATGGCGGGAGTCGAACCCGCGCGCTTTCGTTTACGAGACGAACGCTCTGGCCGTCTGAGCTACATCGCCGCGGAGAAGGGCCGGGGCGGGCCGCCGTCAGCCGGCCAAAGCGCTCCACGGGCCCGCGCGCGTCAACGCCGGCGCGCGCGGGCTGAGCCGCGCCCCGTCAAAAATGGCCGGTGAAGGAATCGAACCTTCGACATCCAGTTTGTAAGACTGGCGCTCTGCCTGGCTGAGCTAACCGGCCGCGGCTTCGAGGGGGCGCTTCCCGCGCCCGCCCTCAAAACTTTTTGTAGAACGATGGAGGCAGTTGGAGTCGAACCAACCTCTTCGGCGCTTCAGACCGACGCTTGCCCTCGTCAGCTATGCCTCCGCGTGTCTGTCGGGTCGGGGTGTGTAGGAGGTGGGGCGGCCGCCCGCCCCACCTCCGCGTTCAAGCGGGCTCCCGCCGCCGGTTGAGCGGCACGCCCTCGACGTACAGGTACTTGCGCCACGCCGGCCGCGACTCGGCGTAGTGGCAGAGCAGCAGGTGTTCGAGGCCGATGCCGAGCGGCTTCTGCGACGTGAGCAGGGGCATGCGCGCCTCGTCGGGCGTGCGGTTGCCCTTGCGCGTGTTGCACGCGACGCAGGCCGTCGCCAGGTTCTCGGGCGTCGAGCGCCCGCCGCGCGAGCGGGGCGTGATGTGGTCGAGCGTCAGCTCCGCGGCCGCGCGCCGCTGCCCGCAGTACTGGCAGCGGTGGCAATCGCGGATGAAGATGCGCAGCCGCCTCATGCCGGCCGCCTGGCGGCGCCGGCGCACGTTGACGTAGCGGCGCAGGCGCAGCACGGCCGGCACGCGGAACTCCGCGCTCGGCGAGCGCAGCACGCGCCCGCCGTCGTACTCCTCGACGGTGACCGCGCCGCGGATGACCAGGCACATCGCGCGCGCCACGCCCACCGTGCCGAGCGGCTCGTACGAGTAGTTGAGCAGCAGCACACGTCCGTTGAGGCTTGCCATCCGGGCAGCCCTCCTTTCAAAAGTTTTGCGGTCGAAAAGGGAGGTGCGGGCGGCGTGAGGCGCCGCGCGTGGCGCGCGGCCCGCCCGCAAGCTCGCGTTGAAAGAGAAAGCACGCGGTCGGATTTGAACCGACGATGAGCGGCTTTGCAGGCCGCCGCCTTGGGCCTCTTGGCTACGCGTGCGCTTGGGGCTGTCGGCCCGCGCGCCCCCGGCGGCCGCAGTCTTAACCCTTCGGCGCTGCGGCCCGGCGGCGTCCGCGGGCGATGCGGGAGGAGGGAGTCGAACCCTCGGTGCGAGTTTGGAAGACTCGAATGTTGGCCGTTACATCACTCCCGCGCGTGAGCCGGAAGGGCGGTGCGGGAATCGAACCCGCATCTGGGTCTTTCGGAGAGACCCGCTTTCGGTTCCTTTAAGCTAACCGCCCGGGCGGAGGGTTGGAGTGAACGGCGGGATTTGAACCCGCGTCCCCGGCGTGGCGGGCCGGTGCTTTCGCCTGGCTAAGCTACGTCCACGAAAGTTGGTCGGGGCGCGGGGAATCGAACCCCGTCCGCAAGCTCCCAAGGCTTGAATGCGAGCGTTACACCACACCCCGTTCTTAAAACGATGCGCCGCGCGGGACTCGAACCCGCACCTTCCTGTTTAAGAGACAGGCGCTCGGCCGTTTGAGCTTGCGGCGCAGTCGAAGGCGGAGCGGACGAGACTCGAACTCGCCTGGTCTGGATAGACAATCCAGCGCCTAGCCTCTCGGCCACCGCTCCTTAAAGGTCTGACAGGGCGTGCGGGATTCGAACCCGCGAGTGCGCGATAGAGAGTCGCGTGCCTTCGGCCGTGCTTGGCTAACGCCCCCTGAAAAAGGTCCGGGAAAAGGTCGGCCGGCGGGAATCGAACCCGCGTCACCGCGTCCACAGCGCGGCGCTCTGCCGTTTGAGCTACGGCCAACGCGAGAGAAGTCTGGCGGGGGCGGCGGGGCTCGAACCCGCAAAGCCGCTCGGGCGCCTGTTTGAAGGACAGGCCGCTTTGTCCATTTGCATACGCCCCCGCGTGTATGCGCGCGGAGAGACTCGAACTCTCAACCTGCGGGGTTTAAGCCCGCCGCCTCTGCCTGCTTGGGCTACGCGCGCCCGCGTGTGATGCGCGCGGCGGGAGTCGAACCCGCACCGGGACTCTTTTTGAGAGAGCCGCCTCTGCCGTTTGGGCTACGCGCGCGTCTTTGGAGGTTGGTACGGGAGGTGAGATTCGAACTCACAAGAGCCGCCTTCTGAGGACGGTGTGTCTGCCATTTGCACCACTCCCGCACGCGATGCTGGAGGGGGGAGTCGAACCCCCAACGGGCTTGGAAGCCCCCGGCGACCTCAGCGCCGTGCGTTTGCCGTTACGCCACACCAGCCGAAGAGAACTTTCGGGCCGAAGACTCCGGGGGGAGGGCTCGAACCCCCACAGCCTGTTCCAAAGACAGGCGTCCTGCCTTTAGACGACCCCGGAATGAGAAAGCGAACCCGGCACGACTCGAACGTGCGACCTCAGGCTCCGCAAGCCTGCGCTCTGAATCCGACTGAGCTACGGGTCCGAAAGGGAGGGCGAAGAATGAAGCGGCGGCTCGACGAAGCGACGGCTTTCGGCGCCCCCTTCGTCCTCCGCCCTTCACCCTTGCGAAGCGGAGGCGGCGGCGCCCGAACGCGCGGGGGCGCTTCGCGCCCGGCGGCTTGGCGCGCCGCCGGGCCGCCGTCTGCGCGACGCCTCCGAAGAGGAAGGTGCGGGAGTCGAACCCGCAGAAGCCTTTCGGCTCCGACAGTTTTCGGGACTGCTTGGCCTGCCCGTGCCCAACCTTCCGCGCCTCTGGCGGGGGCGCCCGGACTCGAACCGGGAAGGGCGGGTTTGGAGTCCGCCAGTTTGCCCTTTAGCTTACGCCCCCGCGCGATGTGTCAGGAGGGACTCGAACCCCCAACGCCCCTTAGGGCCACAGCTTTACAGGCTGCTGCCGAGCCGATTCGGCCTCTGACACGCGATGCGAAAAAAAACTGATGAAGGCGGGGCGGGCTGGCCCCGCCTTCATCCCCTCAAGGTATTTCGGTTGTCAAACAGCAAAAAGAAAGAGCGGGCCTTGCGCTTCCCCACAGGAAGCAGGCCCGCTCCGTACGCGTCTCTACGAACTTTTAGAGATTTCGGGAGCGGGAGGCCCGCCCCCGCTGAATCAGTTCTTTAAATGGCGACGATCCTTGCGCTGCACGCCTTCGGGTTGGAAGGAGTGGCGCCCGATAAGTAGGCCGCCGGGATTTATGACGGACGCGCCCTGGCAGACGACGCCCCGACCGGCCGCGCCCTGATACGGGGCGGTCGCTCGCCGCGCGGCGGCCGGCCTCCCGGTCGCCCGCGTCTGCGCCTTCATGTTTGAGTTCGTCAGCGTCATCGAAGTCTCTCTTCTCATCCAGTTGGTCGGCCCGCGGCGCGGGCGACGAACGGGACTATAGCAGACTACTTTGTATTGTCAAGCACTTTTTTAGAGCCGGCGGAAAAAAGTTTTCGGGGCGTCGGGCGGACCCCAGCGCGCGGGGGCGCGGGGGCGCGGCGGGTTGTGCGGCGGCGGGGCGCGGGGCGATACTTGGGGCGCGGCGTCGCCCGGCGTTCGGGCGCGGGCGGCCGCGGATACCGGAGGCGCCACCTAAGATGCGACCGACCATCATCGCCGTCGGCGGGTTCAACTCGGACACGGGCAAGACGACGCTCGTGTGCGAGCTGCTGCGCGCGCTGCCCGGGTGGGAGGCGCTGAAGATGACGCGCGGGCACTACCGCTCGTGCGGCAAAGACCCGCGCGCGTGCTGCGTCAGCCCGCTGCTGGGCGACGAGCCGGTCGTCCGCACGGGGCGCGCCGAGACGTACGCGCCGGGCAAGGACACGGGGCGCTACTGGGACGCGGGCGCGTCGCAAGTCCACTGGGCTGTCGTGACCGACGCGCAGGTCGAGGCGGGCTTCGGCGCGGCGCTCGCGCGCGTCAGGTCGCCGGGCGTCGTCGTCGAGGGCAATAGCTTCCTGCGCTTCGCCGACGCGGACTTCGCGGTGCTCGTCGCGCGCGCCGACGTCCTGAAGATTAAACCCTCCGCGCGTCGCGCGCTCTCGAAAGCCTCCGCGCTCTACCTCTCCGACGCGGGGGCGGGCGTAGACCCTGCGCGCCGCGCGCTCTTCGAGGAGTGGTGGCGCGGCTCCGGGCTGGAGGCGGCCGCGCCCGCGCTTCCCGTCTACACGCGCGAGAGTCTCCCGCGGCTCGTCTCGCGCATCGAGGCCGCGCACGCGCGCGCGCGCGCCGAAGTGTCGAGTGTCTGAAGCAAGGATTTTTCAGCTCAACGTCTCGCGGGGCGGCGTGCCGAAACTCGCCGTGCGCGAGGCCGCGCTCACGCCCGACGGCCTGGAAGGGGACCGGCAGCGGAACCGGCGTCTGCATGGCGGGCCGGAGCGGGCGCTGTGCCTGTACGCGCTCGAACGCGTGCTCGAACTACAGGCAGAGGGGCACCCCATCTTCCCCGGCTCGGCCGGCGAGAACCTGACGCTGGTCGGCCTTGACTGGGCGCTCCTCGCCCCCGGCTCGCGGCTCGCGCTCGGCCGCGAGGCGCTCGTCGAGGTCACGAGCTACACCAAGCCCTGCAAGATCATCGCCGCCTCCTTCCGCGAAGGCGACTTCAAGCGCATCTCACAAAAGCTGCATCCGGGCCACTCGCGCCTCTACGCGCGCGTCCTCAGCCCCGGCCGCCTCGCCGTCGGCGACCGCGTCAGCGTCCTGAACTGAAGTCGAGAGCCCGAAAGGCGAGAATCCGGGCTATGACTCTTCCAACGGCGTCCCGGCCTCTCATCTTTCCGTTCTCTACAAGCTTCAATCCGAATCCACGGTTAATGGTAATATCAACATAAATCCCGCCGTTCGTTATAAACATATAGAGCCATCTAGCGCGCTTTAAGCCTGCCTCTTTCTATCGCCGCATTGATAAGGTTAAGTGGCTCGTCCTGGGGATTTAATTCACCTCTCAACGATAAGACATATAATTCAAGCGCGGCTTTGTGAGCATCAGTGTAGAGATAAATAACCTCAATACCTTTTGATAAAATCTCACTCGCCACTACTACTCCTTCGTCGCCGCTATTAATTTCCCTCTCAATAA
>DASVUF010000006.1:0-96497 GCA_036387195.1 Pyrinomonadaceae bacterium
GAACTGACGCGAATGCTCGCGGCGGCGCGCCCGCACCTGCTGTTGACGCAGCAGAAGCTGGCCGGCTCGCTGCCCGAATGGCGCGGGCCGGTCGTGTCCGCCGACGCGCCGCCGGAGGAGGCCGCGGGCGAGGAGGGCGGAGACTTCGACGGCGGCGCGGGCCCCGACGGCGTGGCCTTCGTCCTCTTCGGGCGCGAGCCCGGCTCCGGCTACGCCGCGGCGACGCACACGCACGAGGCCGTCTGCAACGGGGTGCTCTGGATGCGGGACGCGCTCCGGCTCGGCGCGGCGTCGCGCGTGCTGCACAAGGCCCCGGCCGCCGGCGCGTGGGCCGCGTGGTGGGAGGTCTTGCCGACGCTGGCGAGCGGCGGCGCGCTGGTCATCGCCGAGGCCGGCAGGGAGACGGACGCGGCCTACCTGTCGGCGCTCGTGCGCGAGCACGGGGTCAGCGTCGCCCACTTCGCGCCCGCGCTGCTGGAGGACTTTCTCGACGAGTGCGGCGTCGCCTCGTGCGCGAGTCTGACGCACGTGCTCTGTAGCGGCGAGCCGCTCCCGCGCGGGTTGCAGGAAAGGTTCCGCGGCGCATCGGGCGCGGAACTGCACAACCTGTACGCGCCGGCCGCGGCGGCCTTCGCGGCGGCGCACTGGGTCTGCCGCGCGGGGGACGGCGGGGGCGTCGCGCCCGCGGGTCGCCCCATCGCCAACGGCCGCCTCTACGTGCTCGACGCCGACCTGCGGCCCGCGCCCGTGGGCGTGACGGGCAGGCTCTACTTAGGCGGCCTCGGCCCCGCGCGCGGCTTCCTGAGCGAGGCCGGCGCGACGGGCGGCGGCTTCGTGGCCGACCCGTTCAGCCGGCGGCCCGGGGGCCGGCTGCTCGACACGGGCGAGGCGGCCAGGTACAGGGCCGACGGCGGCGTCGAGCGCCTGGCCGACGCCGGCCCGCAGGTGAACATCAGGGGCTACGGCGTGGCGCTCAACGAGGTGGAGGCGCACCTGCGCGCCCACCCCGACGTCGCGCGCGCCGCGTGCCTCGCGGTTGACGACGGGCGCGGCGGCAGGCGGCTGGTCGCCTACCTCGTGCCCGCCGCCGGGCACGACCCGGAAGCGACGGCCGACGAGGCGCGCGCCTTCCTCGACGAGCGGCTGCCGGACTACGCCGTCCCGTCCGACTACGTGACGCTCGCGGCGCTGCCGCTGGCGGCCGACGGCTCGCTCGACCGGGCCGCGCTGCCGGCGCCGGCCGAGGCCGGGGCGGCGGACGCCTTCGTCGCGCCCGTCACCGAGACGGAGCAGGTCATCGCGGCGCTCTGGCGCGAGCACCTCGGGGCCGACGGCGTCGGCGTCAACGACAACTTCTTCGACCTCGGCGGCCACTCGCTGCTGCTCGCGCAGCTCCACGTCAGACTCAACGAACTCTTCGGCGACGCGCTCACCATCATTGACCTGTTCAGGCACCCGACCATCAGCTCGCTCGCGGCGCGGCTGGGCGAGCGGCTGAAGGGCGCGGCCGGCGCCGCGGTCGTGTCGCGCGCCGCGCACGCGGCGGGGGCGCCCGCCGCCGCGCCCGCCGCGGTTGAAGCGCCGGAGAACGCCGTGGCAATCATCGGCATGGCCGTGCGCCTGCCGGGGTGCCGCAACGTCGCGGAGTTCTGGGAGAAGCTGAGGGCCGGGGCCGAACTCGTCTCGTTCTTCTCGGGCGAGGAGCTGGCGGCCGAGGGCGCTTCGCCCGAGCTGTTGAGCGACCCCAACTACGTCAGGGCGGCGGGCTTCCTCGCCGACGCCGACCACTTCGACGCGCCCTTCTTCGGCATCCGCCCGCGCGAGGCCGAGGCGATTGACCCGCAGCAGCGGCAGTTCCTCGAATGCGCGTGGGAGGCGCTCGAAGACGCGTGCTACGACCCCGGGCGCTACGGGGGGCGCGTCGGCGTCTACGCCGGCGTCGGCATGAGCACCTACTTCAACCACGTCTCCTCCGACCCCGAACTGATGCGCGCGCTCGGCGGCTTCCAGGCCGTGCTCTCCAACGACAAAGACTTCCTGCCGATGCGCGTCAGCTACAAGCTGAACCTGCGCGGGCCGAGCGTCTCGGTGCAGACCTCGTGCTCGACCTCGCTCGTCGCCGTCCACACGGCCTGCCGGAGCCTGCTCGCCGGCGAGTGCGACATGGCGCTCGCCGGCGGGGTGACGATTCGCGCGCGCAAGCACGGCTACCTGCATCAGGAGGGCGGCATCACTTCGCCCGACGGCCGCTGCCGCGCCTTCGACGCCGCGGCGGCCGGGACGGTGCCGGGCAACGGCGTCGGCATCGTCGTCCTCAAGCGCCTGCGCGACGCGCTCGCCGACGGCGACCGCGTCGAGGCCGTCATCCTCGGTTCGGCCATCAACAACGACGGCTCGCTGAAGGTCGGCTTCACGGCGCCCAGCATCGAGGGGCAGGCCGCGGTCATCGCCGGGGCGCACGCCGCGGCGGGCGTCTCGCCCGAGACGATCACCTACGTCGAGGCCCACGGCACGGGCACGGCCCTCGGCGACCCCATCGAGGTCGCGGCCCTCACGCAGGCCTTTCGCTCCCGCACGCACAAGAAGGCTTACTGCGGGCTCGGCTCGGTCAAGACCAACGTCGGGCACCTGGACGCGGCGGCGGGCGTGTGCGGCCTCGTGAAGACCGTGCTCGCGCTCAAGCACCGTGAGTTGCCGCCGAGCCTGCACTACCGCGAGGCCAACCCGCAGATTGATTTCGCGAGCACGCCTTTCTACGTCAACAACAGGCTGCGGCCGTGGGAGACGGCCGGCGCGCCGCGCCGCGCGGGCGTCAGCTCATTCGGCATCGGCGGCACCAACGCGCACGTCGTGCTCGAAGAGGCGCCCGCCGCGCCGCCCGACGCGGGCCCAGCCGACGGACCGCAACTGCTCGTCATCTCGGCCAAAACCCCGACCGCCCTCGACGCCGCGACGGCCAACCTGCGCGCCCACCTGAGGGGCGGCGGCGAGTTCTCCCTGCGCGACGCGGCCTACAGCCTTCAGGTCGGCCGCGCCGCGTTCGAGCACCGGCGCGTCGTCGTCGCGCGCGGCCGAGACGAAGCCGCCGCCGCCCTGGAAAGCCTCGACCCGCGCAAAGTCTCCACGGCTGTTGAGAAGCTGCGCGACCGGCCGGTGGCCTTCATCTTCCCCGGCCAGGGGGCGCAGCACGTCGGGATGGGCGCGGGGCTCTACGAGTCGCACCCCGTGTTCCGCGAGCAGGTGGACGGCTGCTGCGAGTTGCTCAAGCGCCACACGGGCACGGACCTGCGCGAAATCATCTACCCGCGCGGGGGGCGCGGCGAGGAGGCCGCGCGGCTCCTCGAACAGACGGCCAACGCGCAGCCGGCGCTCTTCGTCGTCGAGTACGCGGCGGCGCGGCTGTGGGGCGAGCTGGGCGTGCGGCCGCAGGCGATGCTCGGCCACAGCGTCGGCGAGTACGTCGCCGCCTGCCTCGCGGGCGTGTTCTCGCTGGAGGACGCGCTGATGCTGGTGGCCCGGCGCGGCCAGTTGGTGCAGTCGTTGCCGGCGGGCCGGATGCTCGCCGTCCACCTGCCCGAGCGCGAGCTGGGGCCGCTGCTCGGCGGCGGGCTCTGCGTCGCCGCCGTCAACGGCCCCGAACTCTGCGTCGTCTCCGGCCCGGCCGAAGCGGCCGAGGAGCTCTGCCGCGAGCTGGAGCGGCGCGAGGTCGAGTGCCACCCGCTCCACACCTCGCACGCGTTCCACTCGGAGATGGTCGAGCCTATCATCGCGCCCTTCGTCGAGCTGGTGAAGCAGGTGGAACTGAAGCCGCCGCGGACGCCCTACGTGTCGAACCTGACGGGGACGTGGGTCAAGCCCTCGCAGGCGATGGACCCGCACTACTGGGGCGACCACCTGCGGCGCGTCGTCAGGTTCTCCGACGGGCTGCAAGACCTGCTCGCCGACGCGCGCGCCGCCGTCCTCGAAGTCGGCCCCGGCGCGGGCCTCGGCGGGCTGGTCAGGCGTCACCCGGCGCGGGCCGAGGGTCAGGAAGTCCTCGCCTCGATGCGCCGCCCGAAGGACCGGCAGAGCGATGAGGAGTTCCTGCTCCGCACGCTCGGCGCGCTCTGGCTGAAGGGCGTGCGGGTCGAGTGGGCCGGCCTGTACGGCGGCGGCGCGCGCCCGCAAAGACTCCGCCTGCCCCTCTACCCCTTCGAGCGCCAACGCTACTGGGTCGCCCCGCCGGCGCCGAAGGCCGCGGAGTCGCGCCCGGCCGAAGGGGCGCGCGTGAACGGCAACGCCCCCGCCCGCGCCGAGGCCCCCGGCCACGTCGAGGCCCCCGCCCACGTCGAGCCCCACGCCACGGCGCCGTCGGCCCTCGTCCGCGTCGGGCCGCCGCCGGCCGCCGCGCCCGCCGCGCCGGTCGCGCCCGCCGCCACACATGTGCGGGCCGCGTCGCCGCCGCCCGGCGACGGGCACGCGCCGGAGCCGACGCCGACCCAGCAGATCATCGCACAGCAATTACGCATCAGCGCCGCGCAGTTGAGACTCATGCGGCTGCAACTTGAGACTTTGCGCCACGGCAACGGCAGGAACGGCCGCTGAGCGCCGGCCGGCGCACGCGGGGGCAGGGAACAAGGGAAGGAGCAGAATTGAACATGTCAGCTGCGAAGCTTGTCGAGGCGTCGGCGGGGACACGCCGCGCGCTCATCGTGTCGAAGCTCTCGGAGATGTTCGCGCGCCTGTTCGGCTCGGGGGCGCAGGAGGCGCCGACCGACGTCCCGCTCATCGAGTTGGGCGTGGACTCGCTCTTCCTCCTTCAGACCAGTCAGGTGATTAAGAGCGAGTTCGGCGTCAAGATACCTTTCCGCCTTCTGCTCGAAGAGCTTTCCACCATCGAGGCCGTCGCCGAGCACCTGGACCAACGCCTCCCCGCAGACTTCGGTCAGACCGCGCCGCCGGCGCCGGCCCCTGCCGCCGCGCCGGCCGCACAAGCCGCCGCGCCGCCGCCGCCCGCGGAGTCGCGTGAGACGCCCGCGGAGTCGAGGGAGACGCCCGCCCCGGCGCGCGCGGAGATCGTCAGGGCGAGCGGCGAGCCGACGCGCGCGCAGGCGGCCCGCGAGCCGGTCGCAGAGTTCGCGCCGGCGCGCTTCGCCGCGCCCGACGGCGACGAAGTGGACGGCGCCGCCGTCGAGCTCGGCGGGTCGCCGGCGACGGCCCTCCAGCACATCGTCGCGCAGCAGTTGAGGATAAGCGAAGACCAGCTCAGGCTGATGTCCTTGCAGTTGGAGTTGCTGCGCGGCGACGCTTCACACCAGCCGGCCGCGGACTTTCAGGACGCCCGCCCGGCGCCCGAGCCGGCCGCGCCGCCGCTTCCGCCGCCCGCCGCCGACGGCGACGGCTCGGGCGCCTCCGCGCCGTCCCCCGCCTCCGCCGCGCCGGCGCCAGCCTCCGCGCGCGCCGCGGCTTCGCCGGCCGCCCGACCGCAGGCCGAGCCGGAAACCTTCGTCCCACACAAGCCCCTCAGCAGGACGGCCGGCGCGCTCGACGAGAGGCAGCGCCGCCACCTCGACGCGCTCATCGCGCGCCTCAACGCGCGGACGGGCGAGTCGAAGCGCCTGACCGAGCGTTACCGGCCGCGGCTCGCCAACAAGCGGGCCTCGGCCGGTTACAGGCAGTTGTGGAAGGAATTGATCTACCCGCTCAACATCCGGCGCGGTCAGGGTTCGCGCGTCTGGGACGTGGACGGCCACGAGTACGTTGACCTGACGATGGGCTTCGGCGCGCTCCTCTTCGGCCACTCGCCGGACTTCATCGTCCGCGCGGTGCAGGAGCAGCTCAAGGAAGGCATTCAAATCGGCGCGCACACGCCGCTCACCGGCGAGGTCGCCGAACTCATCTGCGAGCTGACGGGCGTCGAGCGCGTGGCCTTCTGCAACTCGGGGACCGAGGCCGTGATGGCTTCGCTCAGGCTCGCGCGCGCCGTCACGGGGCGCAGCCGTGTCGCGCTCTTCGAGGGCTGCTACCACGGCACCTTCGACGGCATCATGGTCAGGGGCGAGGCCGGGCCCGGCGGCCGGCTCTGCGCCCTCCCGATGGCGCCCGGCGTCCCGCAGAAGATGGTCGAGGACGTGCTGCTCCTCAAGTACAACAGCCCGGAATCGCTCGCCCTGCTCAGGGAGCAGGCGCACGAGCTGGCCGCAGTCCTCATCGAGCCGCCGCGCAGCCGCCGCCCCGACGTCCAGCCGCAGGAGTTCCTCCGCGAGTTGAGGGCCATCACCGAGGAGGCGGGCGCCGCCCTCATCTTCGACGAGGTGGTGACGGGCTTCCGCTTCCACCCCGGCGGCGCGCAGGCCATGTTCGGCATCAAGGCCGACCTCGTCACCTACGGCAAGGCGGTCGGCGGCGGGATGCCCGTCGCCGTCGTCGCCGGCAAGGCCGCCTTCATGGACGCCGTGGACGGGGGCGCGTGGAACTACGGCGACGCCTCGTTCCCCGAGGCCGACATCACCTTCATGACGGGCACATACTTCCAGCACCCCGTCATCATGGCGGCCCTCCGCGCCGCGCTCCGACACATCAGGGAGCAGGGCCCGGCGTTGCAGGAGCGGCTGGCGGAGAAGACGACCCGCATCGCCGAAGCCCTCAACGCCTTCTTCGACCGGCGGGGCGCGCCGCTGCGCGTCGTCTACATGGGCTCGCTCTTTCGCCTCCTCCACCCGGCCGACATCAGGGACATTGACCTCATCTACTACCACCTGCTGGAGAAGGGCGTCTTCATCAGCGAGACGCGCAACTGCCTGCTCTCGACGGCGCACACGGACGAAGACGTCGAGCACGTCATCCGCGCCTTCCAGGAGAGCACGGACGAGATGATAGAAGGCGGCTTCCTCCCCGTGTCGCCCGCCGGGCGCCCGACCGGCGGCGGAGACGACGCCGGCAAGGCGCCGCCCGCGCCGTCGCACGCGCCGGGCCCGGCGCTGCGCGCCGTGCCGTCGCCGGCCGCGCCCGCCGCGCCGGCCGCCGCCGGCCCCGGCGCGCCGGCCCGCCTGCCGCTGACCGCCGGGCAGAAGCAGATTTGGGCGCTCGCCAACATGGACGACGAGGGCGGCCGCGCCTACAACCAGTCGTTCGCCCTGCACCTGCGCGGGCCGCTGGACGCCGCCGCGTTAACCGACTCACTGCGCAGGGTCGTGGCCCGGCACGAGGCGCTGCGCGCGACCTTCAGCCCCGACGGCGACTACCAGGAGATTGCGCCCGCGGTCGAACTCGACATCCCCGCGTTCGACCTCGCGGACCTGCGCGACGGCCGGCGCGAGGCGCGGCTGGCGGCGCTGCTCGAAGAGGTGGGGCGCGAGTCGTTCGACCTGGCGCGGGGGCCGCTGCTGCGCGCGCGGCTGCTGCGCCTCGCCGCCGACCACCACCTCCTCGCCGTCACGATGCACCACATCGTCTCGGACGGGTGGTCAATGGGCATCATCCTCCGAGAGCTTGAGGAGTTCTACGCCGCCGCCCGCGAGGGGCGCGCGCCCTCGCTCCCGCCGGCGGACAGCTTCGCCGAGTACGCCGCGGCCGAGGCCGCCGACCCGTCCGAGCTGGAGGCGGCCGGGCAGTACTGGCTCGGCCGGCTCGCCGGGCCGCTGCCCGTCCTGAACCTCCCGACCGACCGGCCGCGCTCGGCCGTGCAGACCTACGCCGGGGCGCAGCGGCACATGGCGCTCGACGACGCGCTCCACCCCGCGCTCAAGCGGTTGAGCGCGGCGCGGGGCTGCACGCTGTTCATGACGCTCCTCGCGGGCTTCAAGGTCTTGCTGCATCACCTCACCGACCAGGAGGACGTCATCGTCGGCACGCCGGCCGCCGGGCAGCTCGCGGCCGAGAGGCTCAACCTCGTCGGCTACTGCGTCAACCTCCTGCCGCTGCGCAGCCGCGTCGCCGACGAGATGAGCTTCGCCGAGTACCTCGACTCGCTCAAGAACGTGCTCGCCGGGGCCTACGACCACCAGCAATACCCTTACGGCAAGCTCCTCAAGCAGCTCAACCTGCCGCGCGCGCCGGGGCGCTCGCCACTCGTCGAGGCCGTCTTCAACGTGGACCGCGGCGGCTCCAGCCGGAAGTTCTTCGACCTCGAGATGGAGGTGCGGCCGAACCACAACAGCTCCTCGAAATTCGACCTCACGATGGACGTGACCGAGGGCGACGGCCGGCTCGCGCTCGATTGCGAGTACAACACCGCCCTCTTCAGCGACGAGACGGCGCGCCAGTGGATGGAGCACTACGAGGCCGTCATGCGCGCGGCGGCGTCCGACCCGCACGCCCGCCTCGCCGACGTGCGCGAGGCGCTGCGCGAGGACGAGAGGCGGGGCCGGAGCGACCGCCACCGCCAACTCCAGCACACTCAGCTCAAGAGGTTCCAGACGGCGAAGCGGAGGGCGCTCCGCGCCTCCTGAGAGGTGCCGCGCCCCGACGACACCCCTCGGAGGAGAGCCGGGCATGAGCAGCACAGAGAGCAAGCCGGCGGGCGCGCCGCCCTTCGGCGGCGTCAGGCGGCGCGCCGTCAGCGCGGAGGGGGCGTCGTGGGTCAGGGCGGAGCCGCCGGCCGGAGGCGGGCGCGGGCCCGTCGTCCTCTCGCCGGCCGTCGCCGACGTGAACCTCGTCTCGTGGGCGGGCGAGCACCGCGCGCTGATAGAAGGCCACCTGCTCAGGCACGGGGCGGCGCTCTTCCGCGGCTTCGAGGTGGGGGGGGCCGAGGGCTTCGAGCAGTTCATCCGGGCCGTCTCCGGCGAGCCGCTCGAATACCGCGAGCGCTCGTCGCCGCGCCACCAGGTTCACGGGCGCGTCTACACCTCGACGGACTACCCCGCGCACCAGCGCATCTTCCCCCACAACGAGAACTCGTACCAGCACGTCTGGCCGATGAAGCTCTTCTTCTTCTGCCGGACGCCGGCCGAGCGCGGCGGCGAGACGCCGACCACCGACACACGCGAACTCCTCCGCCTCCTGAACCCGGCCACCGTGGCGCGCTTCGCCGAGCGGGGCTGCATGTACGTGCGCAACTTCGACGACCAGTTCGGGCTCCCCTGGCAGACCGTCTTCCAGACCGACGACCCGGCCGAGGCCGAGGGTTATTGCCGCGCCGCCGGCATCTCCGCCGAATGGGTGGGCGGGGGCCGGCTGCGGACGCGCGCCGTGCGCCCGGCGGTCGCCGCGCACCCCCTGACGGGCGAGCGCGTCTGGTTCAACCACGTCGCCTTCTTTCACGTCTCGACGCTCGACCCGCCCATCCGCGACGGCCTGCTGGCGACGATGAGCGAGGACGAGCTGCCCTCGAACACTTATTACGGGGACGGCTCGCCCATCGAGCCCGAAGTGCTCGACGAAATACGCGACGCCTACCGCCGCGCGACCGTCTCCTTCCCGTGGCGGCGCGGCGACCTCCTGCTGCTCGACAACATGCTGACGGCCCACTCGCGCGAGCCCTACGAGGGGCGGCGCGAAGTCCTCGTCGGGATGTCGGAGCCTCACGGGCCGGGGGCGGCGGCGGGGGCGCCGCCGGCGTGAGCGCCCTCCGGGGCGCGGGCGGCGCTTGCGCGCGCGCGGCGACGAAATTCTGAGAAAGGGGTTTAGGGGATGCAGACGACTATCGCAGAGGGCTTCGGGCTCTCGCCCCAGCAGCGGCGGCTGTGGTCGCTGATGGGCCGGGGCGGCGGCGCGGCCTACCGCGTGCAGTGCGCCGTGCTGGTCGAAGGGCCGCTCGGCGCGCCGGCCCTGAAGGCGGCGCTCGAAGCCGTGGCGGCGCGCCACGAAATCCTGCGCACGAGCTTCCACCTGCTGCCCGGCCTGAACGTGCCCGTCCAGGTCATCGGCGAGGGCGGGGTCGAGTGGGGGCCTGAGGTCGAGCTGTCGGACGCCCCCGCGCCCGAGCAACAGGCGGCCGTCGAAAGCATGTTCGCGACGCTGAAGGGCGCGCCGCCCGACCCCGCCCGGGGGCCGCTCGTGCGCGCCTCCCTGCTGCGTCTGGGGCCGGGAAAGAAAATCCTTCTGCTGGACCTGCCGGCCCTCTGCGCCGACGCGGCGAGCATGCACATCCTGCTCGGCGAGTTGGCGAGCGCCGTCTCCGCGCCCGCCGACTTCGCCGCGGCCGACGCCCCCGCACAGTACGCGGACGTCTCCGAGTACTTGTCGCAGCTTCTCGAAGACGGGGGGCCCGGCCTCGACTATTGGCAGGCTTTCAACCTCGCGGAGCTGGCCGCGCGCCGGCCGCACTTCGCGCGCCGGTCGGCCGAGGCCGGGGACTTCCAGACGCGGCGCATCAGCAGGGGGCTCGCGCCCGGCCTGGCGGCGCGGGTCGAAGGCGCCGCGCGCGCCCACGGCTCCACGCCCGAGCTGTTCCTGCTGGCCTGCTGGCACGCGCTGCTGTGGCGGGTCACGGGTTGGGGCGAGGTGGTCGTCGGCGTCGCCTTCGACGGCCGGCGGCTCGAAGGGCTCGCCGGCGTGCCCGGCGCCCTCGCCAAGCACCTCCCGCTCGACGCGAGGCCCGAGGCGGGGGCGAGCTTCGCGCGGCTGCTCACGCAGGTCGGCGAGCGCGCCGCGGCGCACGGCCAGTGGCAGGACTTCTTCGACTGGGGCGCCGCCGAGACGAAGGAGGCTTACCTGCCGCTGTGCTACGACTACGCGGAACTCGGCGCGCGGCGTCGGGCGGGCGACGCAGCCCTGTCCGCGCTCAGCCTCAGCTCACACGGCGAGCGCTTCGACCTCAAGCTCTCCTGCGTCAGGAGAGACGGCGAGCTGTCCGCGGAGTTCTACTTCGACCCGCGGCGGTGCGAGGCGCGCGTCGTCGAGTGTCTGGCGGAAGAGTTCGCCGCGCTGGCCGAGAACGCCGCGGCGGCCCCCGGGACGCCGCTCGCCGAGCTGAGCATGCTCGACGCGCCGACGCGCCGGCGGCTGCTCGGCGAGTTCAACCGCACGGCGGCGCCCGTCCCCGGCGCGATGTACGTCCACCGGATGATAGAAGAGCAGGCGCGGCTGAAGCCGGGCGCGGAGGCCGTCGTCTGCGGCGGCGAGCGTCTGAGCTACGCCGAGTTGAACGAGCGCGCCAACCGGCTGGCGCATCACCTCGCGGCCCGCGGGGTCGGGCCCGACGTGCTCGTCGGCCTCTGCTTCGAGCGTTCGGCCTCCATGCTCGTGGCGATGCTCGGCGTGCTCAAGGCGGGCGGCGCCTACCTGCCCTTAGACCCCTCGTACCCGCGCGAGCGCCTCGCCTTCATGGTCGATGACGCGCGCCTCGAACTGCTCGTCACCGAGGGGCGGCTGGCGGAGCGGCTGGAACCGTGCGCGGCCGACCTCGTGCTTCTCGACGAAGCGCGCGCGGCGCTCGCCGGGCAGGGCGACGAGAACCCGGCCGTCGCCCTGCGGGACGAAAACCTCGCCTACGTCATCTACACGTCGGGCTCGACGGGGCGGCCCAAGGGCGTGATGGTGACGCACGGCGGGCTGCTGAATTATGTGAGTTGGAGCCGCCGCGCCTACCGCGTCGCGGAGGGGCGCGGCGCCGCCGTCTCTTCGTCCTTCGCCTTCGACCTGACGGTCACTGCGCTCTTCCCGCCGCTCGCCGAGGGGCGCGGCCTCGTCCTGCTCGGCGAAGACGCCACGGGCGAGCTGCTGGCGGACGCGCTCCGGGGCCGGCCCGACTTCAGCCTCATCAAGATAACCCCCGCCCACCTCAAGCTGCTCTCGCTACTGCTCGCGCCGCAGGAGTTGGAGGGGGCCACGCGCGCGCTGGTCGTCGGCGGCGAGGCGCTGCACGCCGAAAGCCTCGCCCCCTGGCGCGAGCACGCCCCCGCGACCAGAATCATCAACGAGTACGGCCCGACCGAGACGGTCGTCGGCTGCTGCGTCTACGAGGTCGGCGACGGGGCCGAACGCCACGGCCCCGTCCCCATCGGCCGCCCCATCGCCAACACGCAGGTCTACGTGCTCGACGGGCGGATGGAGCCGGCGCCGCCGCTGGCGGCGGGCGAGATTTATATCGGCGGGGCCGGCGTCGCCCGCGGCTACCTCGACCGCCCGGCGCTGACGGCCGAGCGGTTCGTCCCCGACCCGTTCTCGTCGGAGGGGGGTGCGCGGCTCTACCGCACGGGCGACCTCGGGAGGCACGGCGCCGACGGCGCCATCGAATTCCTCGGCCGCCGCGACGAGCAGGTCAAGGTCAAGGGCTACCGCATCGAGCCGGGCGAAATCGAGGCCGCGCTGTGCGAGGCGCCCGAGGTGCGCGAGGCCGTCGTCGTCGCGCGTGAAGAGTCGGGCGAGAAGCAACTCGTGGGCTACGTGACGCTGCGCGCGGGGGCCGCCTCGGGCGCCGCCGAACTGCGCAGGCGCCTGCGGCGCAAGCTGCCGGAGCACATGATTCCCGCCGCCTTCGTCATCCTCGGCAGGCTGCCGCTCACGCCCAACGGGAAGGTGGATCGCGGGGCGCTGCCGGAGCCCGACATGACGCGCCCCGAACACGACGCGGGCTACGCCGCGCCGCGGACGCCGACCGAGCAACTGCTCGCCGAGCTGTGGGCCAGGGCGCTCGGCCAGGAGCGCGTCGGCGTCCACGACAACTTCTTCGAGATAGGCGGCGACTCCATCCTCAGCATCCAAATTGCCAACCGCGCCCACGCGGCGGGCGTGCGTCTCACGCCGCGACAAATCTTCCAGCACCGCACCGTCGCGGAACTCGCCGCCGTGGTGGAGCCGGTGCGGGAGGCCGGCCCAGAGGCGGGCGGCGGCCGCGACGAGCAGGGCGTGGCGCGGGACGCGCCGCTGACGCCGATACAGCACTGGTTCTTCGAGCAGCGGCTCCCCGAGCCGCACCACTGGAACCAGTCGGTCATGCTCGAAGTCCGCCACCCGCTCGACCCCTCCGTCATCGAGGAGGCGTGGCGGCGCCTGGTGGCGCAGCACGACGCTCTGCGCCTGCGCTTCGAGGCCGCGGACGGCGGCTGGCGTCAGCGCTGCCTGCCGCCGGGCGAGGGCGAGGGCGGGCTGCTGGCGCGCGCGTCTCTGGCCTCGACGCCGGAGGCCGAGCAGGAGGAGGCGCTGGCGTCGTTCGCCGCCTCGTTCCAGCGGACGCTCGACCTCGGCGCCGGCCCGGTCGTGCGCGCCGCCTTCATCGAACTCGGCGGGCGGCGTCCTCCGCGCCTGCTGATAGCCGCGCACCACCTCTGCGTGGACATCGTCTCCTGGGGCGTCCTGCTCGACGGGCTCAACTCGGCCTGCGCGCAACTGACGCGCGGCGCCGAGGTGACGCTGCCGCCGAAGACGACGACGTTCGCGGCGTGGGCGGCGCGGCTCGAAGAGTACGCGAAGTCGGGGCGGCTGCGGGACGAGCTGAGCTACTGGGCGGCCGACGAGCGGCGCTGGGCCCCGCGCCTCCCGGTGGACTACCCCTCCGGCGCGAACACGGAGGAGTCTTCGCGGACGCTGTGGGCGTCGCTCGACGAGGAGCGGACGCGGGCGCTCTTGCAGGATGTCCCGAAGGTCTACCGCACGATGATTAACGACGTGCTGCTGACGGCCCTCGTCCAGTCGTTCTCCGCGCGGACGCGCGCGCGCTCGCTGCTGGTGGACCTGGAGAACCACGGGCGCGAAGACCTCTTCGACGACGTTGACCTGTCGCGCACCGTCGGCTGGTTCACGTGCATCTTCCCGCTGGTGCTCGACCTCGGCGAGGCGGCGGGCCTCGGGCAAGTCATCAAGTCTGTGAAGGAGCAAGTGCGGAGCGTCCCGGCCGGCGGCGTCGGCTACGGGCTGCTGCGCTACATGAGCGGCGACGCCGAGGCGGCGAGGCGGCTGCGCGAGCTGCCGCAGGCCGAACTCTGCTTCAACTACGTCGGGCGCGGCGGGAGGGGCGCGTCGGGCGACGAGCCGTTCGCCGCGCTCGAAGGCCCGACGGGGCCGACGAAGAGCCCGCGCGGCGCGCGGCGCTACCTCATCGAGATTAACGGCGGGGTCGCGGGCGGGCGGCTGCGCGTGGCGTGGACGTACAGCGAGAACGTGCACCGGCGCGAGACGGTCGAGGGGTTCGCGGCCGGCTTCATCCGGGCGCTGGAGGCCATCGTCGACCACTGCCTCTCGCCGGAGGCCGGCGGCTTCACGCCCTCGGATTTCGCGCTCGCCGGCGTCAGCCAGAGTGAACTCGACAGCCTCGTGGCTGAACTCGGCGGGTACAAGGAGTAGGTATGAGCGGCGCCAACATCGAAGACATCTACTTCCTCTCGCCGCTTCAGGAGGGCTTGCTCTTCCACGCCCTCTACACGCCGGAGTCGGGGGTCTACTTCCAGCAGTTGAAGTTTCGCTTCGACGGCACGCTCGACGCCGAGGCGTGGAGGCGCGCCTGGCTGGAGGTCGTCACGCGCCACCCCGTCCTCCGCACGGCGTTCGTCTGGGAAGGGCGGGAGCGGCCGCTACAAGTGGTGCTGAAGAAGGTCAAGATACCCTGGCAGGAACTCGACTGGCGCGGCATCCCGGAAGAGGAGCAGCGGGCGCGGCTCGAAGCCTTCCTCGACGACGACCGGCGGCAGGGCTTCGACCTCGCCCGCGCGCCCTTGCTGCGCATGACGCGCATCCGGCTTTCGGACGACGCCAACGAGTTCGTGTGCAGCCACCACCACCTGCTCCTCGACGGCTGGTCCACCTCGAACGTCCTGAAGGAGGTCTTCGCCTTCTACCGCCCGGCCGCCGCGGCCCCGCCGAACGGCCTGCCGCGCCCCTACAAAGATTACATAGGGTGGCTTCAGCGGCAGGACATGGCGAAGGCCGAGCGGTTCTGGCGCGAACACCTGCGCGGGTTCACCGCCCCGACCCCGCTGCCGGCGGGCTCCGGCGGCCCGAGCCTCCTGAAGGGCTCCGGCCGGCAGGAGAAATTTCAGACCTTCCTCGACGAGGAGACGACCGCGCGCCTGCGGTCGCTCGCGCGCCGCTGCGAGGTCACGCTCAGCACGCTCGTGACCGGCGCCTGGGCGCTGCTGCTCGGCCGCCACAGTGGCGAGAGCGAGGTCGTCTTCGGCGTCACCGTCTCGGGCCGCCCGGCGGCGCTCGACGGCGTCGAGGCGATGGTCGGCCTCTTCATCAACACGCTGCCCGTGCGCGTGCCGCTGCCGCCGGACGCGCCCCTCGCCGCGTGGCTGCCGGAGTTACAGTCCCGCCTCCTCGATCTGCGCGAGTACGAGTACAGCCCGCTCGTGCAGGTCCACGGGTGGAGCGACGTGCCGCGCGGCGTGTCGCTGTTCGAGAGCGTGGTGATTTTCGAGAACTACCCCGTCGACCTCACGCAGCGCTCGCTCAACGACCGGCTCGGCGTCAGCGACATCCGCTCCATCGAGCGGAACAGCTTCCCGCTCGGGCTGGTGGCGGCGCCCGGCCCGCGGCTCTTCCTCCAGGTCATCTACGACGCCGAGCGGTTCGACGAGCCGGCCGCCGCGCGGTTGATGGGGCGCCTGCGCGCGCTGCTCGAAAGCATGGCGGCCGACGCCGGCCGGCCCCTCTCGCGGTTGCCGATGTTAACCGGCGACGAGCGGCGGCAGTTGTCGGAGTGGAACGACACCGCCGCCCCTTACGAGCGGGGCGCCCGCGTCCACGAACTGTTCGAAGCTCAGGTTGAGCGGACGCCGGACGCCGTCGCGGTTGTCGGCCGCGGGCGGCGGCTGACCTACCGCGAGTTGAACGAGCGGGCCAACCGGCTGGCGCGCCACCTGCGGGCGGCGGGCGTCACTTCGGAGGTGCGGGTCGGGCTCTGCGTCGAGCGGTCGCCGGAGATGCTCGTCGGGCTGCTCGGCATACTCAAGGCGGGCGGGGCTTACGTGCCCCTCGACCCGCGCAACCCGCGCGAGCGCCTCTCGCTGATACTCGAAGGCGTCGCCGCGCCGGTGCTGGTGACGCAGGCGGCGCTGGCGGAGAGGCTGCCGGCGCGCGGGGCGCGGGTCGTGCTCCTCGACGCCGACGCGGCGCTCATCATTCGGGAGCCGGCGACGAACCCCGACGCCCCCGGCGACGCGCGGTGTCTGGCCTACGTCCTGCACACTTCCGGCTCGACGGGCCGCCCCAAGGGCGTGATGGTGTCGCACGCCTCGGTCATTAATTTCCTCCGCTCGATGTGCAGGCGGCCGGGCCTGACGGCCGCGGACGTTATGCTCTCCGTCACGACCTTGTCCTTCGACATCGCCGCGCTGGAGCTGCTCGGCCCGCTCGTCGTCGGGGGGCGGGTCGTCATCGCCGACGAGGACACGGTTTTCGACGGGCCGCGCCTCGCCCGGCAGATCGTCAGCTCCGGGGCCACGGTGATGCAGGGCACCCCGGCCACATGGCGACTGCTCCTGGGCGCCGGGTGGCGGAACGAAACGGGCCTGAGGGTGTT
Organism: Pyrinomonadaceae bacterium; assembly: GCA_036387195.1. Classification (GTDB taxonomy): domain Bacteria; phylum Acidobacteriota; class Blastocatellia; order Pyrinomonadales; family Pyrinomonadaceae; genus QHXN01. Next base: position 16,379 of record DASVUF010000006.1, read on the forward strand.
CTGCGGCGGGGAAGCCCTGCCGCAGAGCCTCGCGGCCGAACTGCTGGAGAAGGCCGGCGCGCTCTGGAACCTGTACGGCCCGACGGAGACGACCATCTGGTCGGCCGTCCACCGTGTCGAATCGGCGGAGTCCCCCGTCCCCATCGGCCGGCCGATAGCGAACACGCAACTCTACGTCCTCGACGAAGACTTCCAACTCCTGCCGGCGGGGGTAGCCGGCGAGCTTTACATCGGCGGCGAAGGGCTGGCGCGCGGCTACCTGGACCGGCCCGGCCTGACGGCCGAAAAATTTCTGCCCGACCCGTTCTCGGCCGAGCCGGGCGCGCGCCTCTACCGCACGGGCGACTTCGCCCGCCACCTGCCCGACGGGTCGCTGGAGTACCTCGGGCGCGGCGACAATCAGGTCAAGATACGCGGCTTTCGCATCGAGTTGGGGGAGGTGGAGGCGGCGCTCGCCGCGCACGAGAAGGTGCGAGAGTGCGTGGCCGTGGTGCGCGAGGACGCGCAGGGCGACAAGCGCCTGGCCGCCTACGTCGTCGCCGGGGCCGGCTTCTCGACACGCGCCCTGTGCCGGTTCCTCGAATCGAGGCTGCCCTCCTACATGATACCGGCCGATATCCTCCGGCTCGACAGCCTGCCGCTGGCGCCCAACGGCAAGGTTGACCGGCGGCGCCTGCCCGCGCCCGCCCGCGACGAGGGCGCGGCGGGCGACGATTTCGCCACGCCGCGCGGGCAGGTAGAGGAGCTGCTCTCGCAGATGTGGGCGCAGGTGCTCCGCGTCGGGCGGGTCGGCGTCAACGACAACTTTTTCGCGCTCGGCGGCCACTCGCTGACCGCCGGGCGGGTCGTGGCGCGCGTGCGCGAGGCTTTCAACGTGGAACTGCCGCTGCGCGCCTTCTTCGAGCGTCCCACGGTGGCGGGCCTGGCCGAAGTCGTCGAGGCGGCGATGAGGGAGGAGCAGGGGTCGAGGCTGCCGCCCGTCGTCGCCGCCCCGCGCGGGCGGCGGGTCCCCATGTCGTTCGCACAGCAGCGGCTCTGGTTCATCGAACGCCTTGTGCCCGGCAACGCTTTCTACAACCTGGCGGCCGCCCTGCGTTTCGAAGGCCCCCTGCGCAGGGGCGCGCTCGAACACGCGCTCGGCGAGGTGGTGAAGCGCCACGAAATTTTACGGACGACGTTTGACGAAGCGGACGGGCAGTTGGTTCAGGTTGTCGGGCCGGGGGGGGCGGCGCCGCTGTCGGCGGTTGACCTCCGCACGCTCCCCGGGGCCGAGCGCGAGGCCGCCGCCCGGAGGTTCGCCTCCGAGGAGGCGCTGCGCCCGTTCGACCTCGTCGCGGGGCCGCTCCTGCGCGCGACGCTGCTGCGGCTCGGCGAAGAGGAACACCTGCTCCTGCTCAACATGCACCACATCATCTTCGACGGGTGGTCGCTGGGCGTGCTGCTCGGCGAGCTGACGGCCCTCTACAGGGAACACGTCACCGGCGAGGCGGCGCGGCTGCCGGAGCTGCCGGTCCAGTACGCCGACTACGCCCTGTGGCAACAACAGCTCATGCGGGGCGGCGTGCTGGGGGCCGAGATGGGCTACTGGCGGCGGCGCCTCGCGGGCGCCCCGGCCGTGCTCGAACTGCCGGCCGACCGGCCGCGCCCGCCCGTCCGCAGTCACCGCGGCGCGACCCACGACTTCACCGTCCCGGAAAGCCTGACGCGGCCGCTGCGCGAGTTCTGCAAGCGGGAGGCGGTCACGATGTTCATGCTGACGCTGGCCGTCTTCAAGACCCTGCTCCACCGCTACACGGGGCAGGCGGACATCGTCGTCGGCGCGCCGGTGGCGGGCCGCAACCGCGATGAGGTCGAGCGGCTCATCGGGTTCTTCGTCAACACCGTGGTGTTGCGGACGGACCTGTCGGGCGAGCCGACGTTCCGCGAGCTGGTCAGGCGCGTGCGCGAGGTCAACCTCGGGGCCTACGCGCACCAGGACGTGCCCTTCGAGAAGCTGGTCGAGGAGCTGCGCCCGCCGCGCGACATGAGTCGCACGCCTCTCTTCCAGGTCATGTTCGACTTGCAGAACACGCCGACCAGCGCGCTCAACTTCCCGCAGTTGAAGGTCAGCCCGGTGGGGGTCAAGGGCGGGACGGCGATGTTCGACCTGACGCTGCATTTGCAGGAGGCGCCGGGCTCGCTGCTCGGCCGCATCGAGTACAGCACCGACCTGTTCGACGCCGAAACCATCGAGCGCATGTCGGGCCACTTCCTCACGCTCGCCGAGGCGGCCGTCCGGAACCCCGACCGGCGGATTGACGAGATGCCGATGCTCGCCGAAGCCGAGCGCGAGCGGCTGCTGGTCGGGTGGAACGACACCCGCGCGGACTACCCGGCCGGGTCGTGCCTGCACGAGTTGTTCGAGGCGCAGGCGGCGCGCGCCCCGGCGGCGGCGGCCGTGAGTTTTGAAGGCGGGCGGCTGACCTACGGGGAGTTGAACGAGCGCGCCGACCGGCTCGCGCGCCGCCTGCGCCGTCTGGGTGTCGGGGCCGAGTCAATCGTCGGCGTCCTGCTGGAGCGTTCGGCCGAGATGGTCGTCTCGCTGCTCGCCGTCCTCAAGGCGGGCGGCGCGTACCTGCCGCTCGACCCCGAGTACCCGGCCGAGCGCCTCTCCTTCATGCTCGCGGACTCCGGGGCGCGGGTGCTCGTGACCGAGGCCGCGCTGGCGGGGCGCGTCGAGGCCGCGGGCGTCGAAGTCCTGCTCGTCGGCGCGGCGGCCGGCGGGGGCGCGGGCGATGAGGAAGAAGAAGTGGGCGGGGGCTCGGGCGGCGTGGGCGGGTGGCGCGCCGCGCGCCCCGACAACCTCGCCTACGTCATCTACACCTCCGGCTCGACGGGCAGGCCCAAAGGCGTCCTCACCTCACACCGGGCCATCGTCAACCGCCTGCGCTGGATGCAGGACAGGTACCGCCTGACGGCGGCCGACTGCGTGCTTCAGAAGACGCCCTTCAGCTTCGACGTGTCGGTCTGGGAGTTCTTCTGGCCGCTGATGACGGGCGCGCGGCTGGCCGTGGCGCGGCCGGGCGGCCACCGCGAGACGGCCTACCTCCGCGAGGTCATCGAGGCCGAGCGGGTCACGACGCTGCACTTCGTGCCGTCAATGCTGGCGCCGTTTCTGGAGGAGCCGGGCGTCTCGCGTTGCGCGAGCGTGCGGCAGGTGATGTGCAGCGGCGAGGCGCTCTCGCCCGAGTTGGTGAACCGCTTCTACGAGACGCTGCCCGGCCGCCTGCACAACCTCTACGGGCCGACCGAGGCGGCCGTGGACGTGAGCAGTTGGGAGTGCGAGCCCGGCGCGCGCGTGGCGCCCATCGGCCGGCCGATTGCGAACGTCCGGCTCTACATCCTCGACGCGCGGCTCCGTCCCGCGCCGGTCGGCGTGGCCGGCGACCTGTACATCGGGGGCGTGGCGCCGGCGCGCGGCTACCTGCGGCGCCCCGGCCTGACGGCGGAGAGCTTCGTCCCGGACCCTTACGCCCCCGAGGCCGGGGCGCGGATGTATCGGACGGGCGACCTCGCCCGCTACCTGCCCGACGGGAACATCGTCTACCTCGGCAGGATAGACCAGCAGGTGAAGCTGCGCGGCTTCCGCATCGAGCCGGGCGAGATAGAGTCGGCGCTGCGCCGGCACGAGGCGGTGCGCGACTGCGTGGTGGTCGCGCGCGAGGGCGCCGGGGGGCGGAGCCTCGTCGCCTACTGCGTCGCGCAGGGGCGCGGCGCGGGCGAGGAGCAACTGCGCCAGTTCCTGCGGGAGAGGGTGCCGCCGTACATGGTGCCGTCGTTCTTCGTCTTCCTCGAAGAGATGCCGCTCTCGCCCAACGGCAAGGTCAACCGCCGGGCGCTGCCCGACGCCGACGCCGCGCGCCGCGAGCGCACGCAGGACTACGTCGCGCCGCGCGACCGCGTGGAGTCGCAACTGTGCGAGGTGTGGGAGAGGCTGCTCGGGGTGAGCCCCGTCGGCGTCAACGACAACTTCTTCAACCTCGGCGGCCACTCGCTGCTCGCGCTGAGCCTGATAGCCGAGGTGCATAAGCGCTTCGGCCGCATGCTGCCGCTCGCCACGCTCTTCGAGGAGGGGACGGTCGAGCACCTGGCGCGCGTCGTCCGCGAGCAGATGACGCCCGCGTCGGCCTCGCCGCTGGTCGCCATCCAGCCCGGCGGCTCGCGCCGGCCGGTCTTCTTCGTCCACGTCGGCAGCGGCAACGTCCTCTGCTACCTCGACCTCGCGCGCCACCTGGGCGACGACCAGCCCTTCTACGGCCTGCAAGACCCGAGCCTGGCGGGGGCCGCGCCGCCCTTCGAATCCATCGAGGAGATGGCCTCGGCCTACGTGCGCCACCTGCGCGAGGCCCAGCCCGCGGGGCCGTACCTGCTCGGCGGGTGGTCGTTCGGGGGCCTCGTGGCCTTCGAGATGGCGTGCCAGCTCACGGCCGCGGGGCAGGAGGTCGCGCTGCTCGCCGTCCTCGACAGCGTGACGCCCGAGATAGAGCGCGGGCTCGACCGGCCCCGGGACGCCGCCGCCCTGCTCGCCATCCTCGCCGCCGAGATGCACCTGCCCGTCTCGCCCTCCGACCTGCGCCCGCTCGACCCCGAGGAGCGGCTGCGCGTCGTCGCCGAACAGATGGGCAGGGCGGGGCTCGTCTTCGACGACCCGCGCGGGTACCTGCGGCGGCAGCTCGCCGTCTTCGAGAGCAGGGTCCGGGCCACGCTCGCTTACAGGCCGGGGCGGTACGCGGGCCGCGTCTCGCTCTTCGTCGCGGGCACGCCGAGCGAGGGCGAGGGGTTCCACAGGGGCGGCGGGCCGGGCCACCTCGACCTGACGCGGAGTTGGGCGAAGCTGGCCGCGGGCGGGCTGGATGTTTTTCAGGCGCCCGGCACGCACCACGAGATCGCGCGCGAGCCGAACGTGCAGGTCCTGGCGGAGCTACTACGCAACTGTATCGCCGAGGCGCTTGAAACCGACCCCTTCGCCCGGCGTTGACGCGGGCGGGGCCGGCGCGCGGGCGCAAGGGGCCGTTCCAGTAACCAGCATCATGTGAGGGGCAATGGCACAAGCAATCCAAGTCGAAAAATCATCCGGCCGCGGGATGTGGGGGTTCACCGTAATGTGGTTCGGGCAGACCGTCTCGATGCTCGGGACGGACCTGACCGCCTTCGCGCTCGGCGTGTGGATTTATCAGAACACGGGCTCGGTGACGCAGTACTCGCTCATCATCCTCTGCGCCAAGCTGCCGAGCATCGCGCTGGCGCCCATCGCCGGCGCCATCATCGACCGCCACGACCGCCGCTGGCTGATGATTCTCAGCAACGCCTGCGCGGCGCTCTGCACGATGACGCTCTCGCTGCTCTTCTATCAGGGCTGGCTGAGGCTCTGGCACATCTGCGTGGTGATGGTCGTGCTCTCGATGTCCGAGTCCATCCTGCGCCCGGCCTTCAACGCCTCGGTCTCGCTGCTCGTGCCGAAGCGCCACCTCGGCCGCGCCAGCGGGATGGTGCAGTCCGGCCAGGCCGCGGCGCAAATCCTCGCGCCGCTGATGGCCGGCGTCCTCATCACCACCATCCAGATGCAGGGCGTGCTGGTCATAGACTTCTTCACGTACGTCGTCGCCACGGCGGCGCTGCTCGTCGTCCGCATCCCGTCGCCGGAGACGACGGCCGAGACGGCGGCCGCGAAGGGCTCGCTGCTGCGCGAGGCGGCCTTCGGCTGGAAGTACGTCATCGCCCGGCCCGGCATCTTCGCCCTGCTCGGCTTCCTGGCCGTCACCAACTTCATCGTGTCGGTCTCCAACATCCTCATCACGCCGTTGGTGCTCAGCTTCGCCGACCCGAGGACCTTCGGCATTGTGCTGTCGGTGACGGGGACGGGCGTTCTGGTGGGCGGCCTCGTCATGAGCCTCTGGGGGGGGCCGAAGCGCCGCATCTACGGCGTCGTCTTCTACGGCGTCGTGCAGGGCGTGTCGCTCATCTTCCAGGGGCTCTGGCCGAGCGCCGTGCTCATCACCGCGGCGCTCTTCTTCGCGGCCTTCAGCGCGCCCGTCATGAACGCGAGCTTCGTCCCCATCCTCCAGAGCAAGACCCCGCCCGACGTGCAGGGGCGCGTGTTCGCCGCCGTGCGGCTGATGTCGTGGGGCTCGGTGCCCATCGCCTACCTGCTGGCCGGCCCGCTCTCCGACAGGGTCTTCGAGCCGCTCATGGCGGCGGGCGGCCCGCTGGCCGGCAGCGTCGGGCGGCTCATCGGGACGGGGCCGGGCCGCGGCATCGCGCTGCTCTACATGCTTATGGGGGTGGTCATGCTGCTGGCGACGCTGCGCACCTACCTCTACCCGCGGGTGCGTAATATCGAGAACGAGATGGCCGACGCTATCCCCGACGAGGAGCCGGCCGTCGCCGCCGGGGGGTGAGCCGCCGCCGCCGCGCGGCGCGCGCCCCGGCGCGCCCCGGCGGGCGGGACCGTCACACAGCGAAGGAGAGGAAGCATGCGTATATTCTGGCAGGACGTCCGCTTCGCCATGCGCTCGATGCTGACGAGCTACGTCTTCACGGGCGTGGCCATCATTACCCTGGCCCTCGGGATAGGGGCCAACACGGCGCTCTTCTCGGTCGCCAGCGGGGTCCTCCTGCGCTCGCTGCCGTTCGCCGAGCCCGAGCGCATCGTCTTCGTCTGGATCAGCAACCCGCGCCGGCAGATGGACGTCAACAAGCTCCCGGCGCCGGCCGCCGACTTCCTCGACTGGCGCGCCCAGAACCGCAGCTTCGACAAGATGTCGGCTTTCTATTCGAGCCCGTTCACGCTGACGGGGGCCGCCGCGCCCGAACGCATCGAGGCCGTGCGGGCGACCGCCGACTTCTTCGACGTCCTCGGCGCGAAGGCCGCGAAGGGGCGCACCTTCATCGCCGGCGAAGACCGGCCGGGGAACGACCGCGTCGTCATCCTCAGCGACGGCTTCTGGAAGCGCCGCTTCGGGGCCGACCCGGCCGTCGTCGGCAAGACGCTGACGCTCGACGGCGCCCCCCACGAGGTCATCGGCGTCATGCCCGAAGAGTTCAACTTCCCGCAGGGGCCGTCCATGCCGCCCTACCTCCAGTTCCCGCTGCGGCCCGAGCTGTGGGCGCCGCTCTCCTTCAGCGACGAGGCGGCGGGCAACCGGCGCACGTTCAACCTCGCCACCATCGCGCGGCTCAAGCCGGGCGTCACGGTGGCGCAGGCGCAGTCCGACATGAGCGGCGTCGCCGCGGGCATAGACCAGCAGTACAGGAAGAGTTCCGGCTACGGCACGGACCTCGTCGAGATGCGCGAGCAACTGGTGGGCGACGTGCGGACGGCGCTGCTGGTGCTGCTCGTCGCCGCCGGGCTGGTGCTGCTCGTCTCGTGCGTGAACGTCTCGAACCTGCTGCTGGCGCGCTCGGCGCGGCGTCAGCAGGAGATGGCCCTGCGCTCGGCGCTCGGCGCGCGGCGCGGCCGCCTCGTGCGGCAGTTGCTCACGGAGAGCGTCGTGCTCGCGCTGGTGGGCGGCGTGCTGGGGCTGCTGCTGGCGAACTGGGGCACGCAACTGCTGCTGTCCATGAGCCCGAGCAGCATCCCGAACGCCGGCGAGATCGGCATTGACGCGCGCGTGCTCGGCTTCACGTTCGCGGCCGTTCTGCTGGCCGGCGTCGTCTCCGGCATCCTGCCGGCGCTCCAGGCCTCGCGCACGGACCTCAACTCGCTGCTGCGCGGCGAGGGGCGCGGCTCGACGCCGGGCGCGCGCAGCCGGCGCGTGCGCAACCTGCTCGTCACGGCCGAGGTCGGCCTCGCGCTGCTGCTCCTCATCGGGGCGGGCCTGCTCGCGCGCAGCTACATGCTGCTGAATCAGGTCAAGCTCGGCTTCGACCCCGACAAGGCGCTCACGATGCATTTCGTCCTGCCCGATTACAAGTACACGGAAGACCGGATGAGCCTCGCCTTCTTCGACCAACTGCTGCCCCGGCTGGCGGCGGCGCCCGGCGTCGAGTCGGTCGGCCTCGTCTCGAACCTCCCCCTGAGCGGGGCGGCCACGAGCATCACCTTCACCATCGAGGGGCAGCCGCCCCCCTCGCCGCAGGACCGCCCGCTCGCCGACTACACCCTCGTCACGCCCGGCTTCTTCGACGCGCTCCGCATCCCGGTCGTGCGCGGCCGCCCCTTCGGCGATCAGGACACGGCCACGTCGCCCGGCGTCGTCCTCATCAACGAGGCGATGGCCAGGCGCTACTGGCCGGGCGAGGACGCGGTCGGGAAGACCATCTCCGTGTCGGGCGGGAAGTACGCGGGGCGGCGGCAGGTCGTCGGGGTCGTGTCCAACGTCAGGCGCGCGTCGCTGAGCGACGAGCCGCGCCCCGAGATGTACGTGCCCTACGCGCAGCAGCCGGAGAGGTACGTCTACATGGTCGTGCGCACGCGCGAGAACCCGCTCGGCCTCGCGCCGGTCGTGCGGGGCGAGGTGCTGGCGATAGACAGGGACCAGCCGGTCACGCAAGTCCGGACGATGGCGCAGGTGGTCACCGACTCCGAGTCGAGGAGGCGGTTCAACCTCCTGTTGATGTGCCTGTTCGCGGGGCTGGCCCTTGTGCTCGCCCTCGTCGGCATCTACGGCGTGGTGGCCTATTCCGTTACGCAGCGCGCGCACGAGATAGGGATTCGCATGGCCCTCGGCGCCAGACCCGGGGCGGTCGTGCGGCTCATCGTCAGGCAGGGGATGTTCCCGGCCCTCGTCGGCACCGTCGGCGGGCTGCTCACCGCCTACGCCCTGACGCGCGTCATGTCGAGCATGCTCTACGAAGTCAGCGCCACCGACCCGGCCGTCTTCGTGTGCGCCTCGGCGGCCCTGCTGCTGGTCGCGCTGCTCGCCATCTACCTGCCCGCGCGCAGGATTACCAAGATTGACCCGGTGACCGTGCTGCGCGAGTAGCGGGGGCGGCGCCGGCGAGGCGCGCGGAAAAATTCCTGAGGGCTGGGGGAGGAAAATGGCAGAGCAAGCGAATGACGTGACGGCGGGGGCGGCGACTGCGGCGGCGGGCGGCCCGCCGCCGCAGCATCTCCTGCCGCTGGAGGAAGGGCAGTGGGCAATCTGGCGGCTGACGTGCCTGCGCGGCGCGGGCTTCCCCGCCTCGCTGGTGCTCAGGCTGGCGGCCCCCGAGTGCGCCGCCGCCGCGGACCGGGTGGCCGAGGCCGCGGCCTCGGCCGAGCGCGCCCGGCTCCGCGCCTCGGAGTCCATCAAACTCGCGCTGACGGACATCCGCCGCCGCGGCGAGTGGACGACGAGCCCCGCCCTCGACCCGCTCCTGCGCGCCCTCAAGCGGGTGAAGGCGGGGGAACCGCCGCGGCCGACGGGCGAGGCGGCGGCCGACGCCGCGGTCGAGGAGTGGCGCGCCGCGGCCGCCCGGGTGGTCGCGGCGCGGGCCGACTACGCACGCTCGTACGCGGAGGCGGCCGCCCTCACCTCGCAGTCGCTCCGCGAGGTAATTGCCGACGAATCGTTCCAGGAGGCCGTCATCTGGCAGAACCGGCACGCCTTTAACCGCATCAAGCAATCGCTCTGGAAGGCCCCGGCCGGCGCGCGCAACAGCAGCCGGCGCCAGAACGAGGAGTTAATCACCAACTACCTCCAGCGTTACTGCGTCAAGAACGACACCATCGGCTTCTTCGGCCCCGTCGGCTGGGCGCGCTTCGTCCCGTCCGGCGAGGCGCTCGTCGTGCGCCCCGGCGAGCGCCTCCTGGCCTCGCGCAGCGTCTACTTCGAGGGGTGGTGTGTTGACGCGCTGGCCGAGGCTTTGAATGGCGACGGCGCCCTGCGGCCGTGGCTCGCGCCGCGCCGGCTACCCTTCATCGGCCTCGACGGCGGCGTCATGACCCTGCCCGGCGGCGCCTCGCTCCCCCTGCCTGCGAAGGACGCGGCCGTCCTCGCCGCCTGCGACGGGCTGCGGACGGCCAGAGAGTTGGCCGCCGGGTTGTTGGGCGCCGGCGTGGGCGGGCTCGGGACGGAGGAGGAGGTCTACCGGCTGCTGGACGCCTACTGCAAGCGCGGCGTCCTCGTGTGGAAGCTCGAAGTCCCCGTCCAGCAGAGGGCCGAACGGACGCTGCGCGGGCTGATCGAGAAGGTCGGCGACGAGCGCCTGCGCCGCAGGGGCCTCGGCCTGCTGGACGAACTTGAAGCGGCCCGCGGCCACGTCTCCTCGGCCGCCGGCGACCCTGAACGGCTGAACCGCGAGCTGAACCACCTGGAAGAGACTTTCAGCCGCCTGACCGGCGCGGCCGCGACGAGGGCGGCGGGCCAGACCTACGCGGCGCGCACGCTCGCCTACGAAGACTGCCGGCGCGACATCGAGGTTCAAATCGGGCCCGAGGTCTTGGCGGCGCTCGCGCCGCCGCTCTCCCTGCTGCTGCAAAGCGCGCGCTGGATTTCGCACGAGCTGGCCGGGATGTACCGCGCCGCCTTCCGCGCGGTTTACGCCGAGCTGGCCGCAAAGCGGCGCTCCCCGGTCGTCCCCGCCGCCGACTTCTGGGTCAAGTGCGACCCCCTGCTGTTCAAGGAGGGCGTGCGAATCGCCGACCGCGTGACGCCGCTCTTCCAGCAACGCTGGGCGGAGGTGCTGGCGCTCGAACCCGGCGCCCGCCGCGCCGACTTCACCTGCGAGCAACTGCGCCCGCGCGTCGAGGCCGCCTTCGCCGCGCCCGCCCCCGGCTGGAGCCACGCGCGTTACCACAGCCCCGACGTGATGATAGCCGCCCCGAGCGCCGAGGCCGTCCGGCGCGGCGACTTCCACCTCGTCATCGGCGAACTGCACCTCGGCGTGAACTCCCTGAACGGCTCGCTGTTCCTCGGGCAGCACCCGCGCCCCGAGGAGATTTACGAGGCCATCACGGCGGACTTCGCCGGGCCGCGCATCGTGCCCGTGCCGCCGAAGAGCTGGCCCACGCTGACGGCCCGCACCGTCTTCGAGTTCATCTCGCCCCTCAACTACAGGCTCATGATTTCGCCCGACGCGTGCGGCGTCCCGCCCTCCCGCGCGCTGCCCATCAGCGACCTGGTGGTCGAAAACCAGGGCGGCCAACTCGTCTTGAGGACGCGCGACGGGCGGCTCCGCTACGAGGTCGTGGAGGGCTTCGGCGAGTTCCTGTCGAGCCTCATCATCAACTTCTTCCAACTGTCGCCGCCGCTGCGCCACACGCCGCGCGTCACCATTGACCGGGTGACCGTCAGCCGCGAGTCGTGGCGCTTCCCGCCTGCCGAACTCGCCTTCGCCAATGAGGCGGACGAGGCGGCGCGCTTCGCGGCCGCGCGCCGGTGGCAGCGCGGCCACGACCTGCCGCGCTTCCTGTTCGCCAAGACGCCCGTCGAGCGCAAGCCCTTCTACGTTGACATGGAGAGCCCGACCCTCGTCAACATCTTCGCCCGGTTCGTGCGGCGCTCGGCGGAGGCGGGCGGGGCGGACGCCCTCATCACCCTTTCGGAGATGCTCCCGGCGCAGGAAGACCTCTGGCTGCCGGACGCCGAGGGGCGCCGTTACACCAGCGAGCTGCGCATGGTGACCCTCGACCTCTCCACGGCCCCGGGCGAACAACAGGCCGCGGCCGCGTCGCAAAAAACAACTCGTCCGGATGGCCGCCCGGCGCCGCTCGCGGCGCCGCAACCCGCGAAAGTTTCTGACGACTTTCGGCGAGCTTAAACCGCTCCCGCGACAGAGGAAGTAACATCGTATGTCAACCCGGAACGGCGCCCGCGTCGCCTCTCACGCCGCTTCGAGACTCGAACGGCTGCCGAAGAAATCAGGGCTTAACATAGTCGGAATTTCGACCGGCTATCATGATTCATCGTGCTGCCTGCTGCGGGACGGCCAGATGGTCGCCGCCGCGCAGGAGGAACGCTTCACGCGTGTGAAGAATGACAAGTCGCTCCCGAAGTGGGCGTTCCGTTATTGCCTTGAGGAGGCCGGGCTCACGATCTCTGACGTTGATTGCGTCGCCTACTACGAAGACCCGTGCCGCAAACTCGGCCGGCAGATATGGATGGGGATGATGCCCGGCCTGCCGGCGGAGAGGCGCGAGACGATATACGACCGGCTGGCGAGGACGCAGCCCCAGGAGCAGATACGCAAGCGGCTGGGCTACGAGGGGCGCATTGAAATCTCCGACCACCACCTCTCGCACGCCGCCAGCAGTTACTACTTCTCGGGGTTCGGGGATGCGGCCGTCCTGACCGTAGATGGAGTCGGCGATTGGCCCACGACGAGCTACAACGTGGGCCGGGGGGCGCGCCTGGAGCGTTTCGAGCAGGTCGATTTCCCCGATTCGTTGGGCCTGTTCTACAGCGCCGTGACCAGCTACCTCGGCTTCGAGGTCAACGAAGGCGAGTACAAGGTGATGGGGCTCGCGCCCTACGGCCAACCGCTCTACGCCAGGCAGCTCGGGAAGCTGGTGCAGGTGACCTCGGAAGGCCAATACCGCCTCGACATGAAGTATTTCGCCTTCCTCACGAAAGATTTGATGTACACGGAACACCTCTGTTCCCTGCTCGGGCAGCCGCCGCGAGAGCCGGAGTCAGAGATTACGCAGTTCCACAGCGACGTGGCGAAAAGCGCGCAGGTCGTGTTGGAGGAGATTCTTCTGGAAAAAACCCGCTACCTCCACAGCAAAGTCCCGAGTGAGAACCTCTGCATGGCGGGCGGCGTGGCTTTGAATGTGGTGGCCAACAGTCGGTGTTTGAGGGAGGGGCCGTTCAAGCGTCTGTTCGTGCAACCCGCCGCAGGCGACGCCGGCGGGGCCGTGGGGGCGGCCGCCATCGCGCACGTACGACTCACGGGGGAGGCGCCGACCGGCAAACAACAGGACCACGTCTACCTGGGCCCGGCTTTATCTTCCGCGGAAGTCCTTCAAATCTTGAAAAGCACCTCGGCCAAGTATCAGGATTTCCGCGGACGGGAAGAGGAGCTGATAGGCTTCACGGTTGACCGACTGGCCGAAGGGAAAGTAATCGGGTGGGCGCAGGGGCGCATGGAATTCGGCCCCCGGGCGCTCGGCTCTAGGTCTATCCTGGCCGACCCGCGCCGCCATGACATGAGAGACAGGATTAACGCGCTGGTCAAGATGCGCGAGGCTTTCCGCCCCTTCGCCCCCGCCGTTCTGGAATCTGAGGCCGCCGGGCATTTCGCCCTGGATCACCCTTCGCCGTTCATGCTCGAAACCTGCCAGGTGACTTCGCCCGTCGAGCTGCCGGCCATAACGCATGTTGACGGCTCAGCGCGGGTGCAGACGGTGAGCGCCGAAACGAACCCACGGTTCGCCGCGCTGCTTGAGGAGTTCAAGCGGCGCACCGGGTGTCCCATTCTACTCAACACCTCCTTCAACATGCGCGGCGAGCCCATCGTGTGCAACGCGGTCGACGCGCTGATATGTTTCGTCAGGTCCAACATTGACTTCCTCGTCATCGAGGACTTCATTATTGGGCGCGCAGGCATTCCGATCTTGTGGGAGATTCTGGCCACACAGGGGGGCCAGAAACATAAGCTCGGCGAGGGCGAGGAGGTAGGCCACCTCGTCTACACTCTGCTGTAGGGGCAGTAAGGAGACACGCCGCATGGAACGCCCGCCAGAATTGCTCAAAGATGTCGCCGACCGGCTGGCCCGCGCCGTCGTCACGGAGGACGGCGCGCAAGTGACCCGCCTCCTGCGGCTCGCCGGGCTACTCGGGGACCCTTCGAGTCCCGCTCCCGAGCGGTCGCTGACTGACAATATCGGCGGCCGCGAAGGGGCGGGCGAGGCGCCCGCCGAATCGCCCTCCCCACCCCGAATCGGAATCTGGGAAGGAGAGCAGGTGAACGGCCGGACCTGTTTCGTCCGCCGCCAGGACATGATGGGAGAGTGGAGCTTCTGGGCGAACGTCGGGCGGATAGAGCCGAAAGGGGACAGACTCCGCATCCTCCTCCTCGGCGAGTCTGTCGCCCGCGGCTATCTTTACGACCCGTTGTTCAACATGGCCGGCGCGCTGGAGGAGGTCCTCCAATCCCAGCTCGGTGAGGATAACGTCGAGGTCATTGACCTGGCCCGTACGAACCTCGGCCTTGACCTGACGGAACTCGCCAGGTCCGCCCTGCTTCTTGAGCCGGACGCGGCCATCATCTTTGCCGGAAACAACTGGAGCGTCCGTTACTACGGCCCGCACCCATACGAGCGGGCGGCGCTGGATGCGCAGATACGCAGGCAGGGCGTGCCCGGGTTAAAGCGCGGCTTCGAAGAGCGTCTGGCGGAGCAAGCCAGGAGCGGGGTCAAAGAGATAGCCTCTCTTTATCAAGCCGAGGGGACGCCGCTGGTCTGGATGGTCCCGGAATTCAACCTCGGCGACTGGCGCGACCCGGTGGCCATCGCGCCTCACCTGTCGCGGGGAGGCAACCGGGAGTGGCTCGCCCTTTGGGACGGCGCTCGCGACGCCCTGCGCGATGGCGACTTCGAGACGGCCGCGGACCTGGCGAAGCAGATGGTTCAGCTTGACGGCGGGACCACGGCCACGGGTTTGTACATCCTGGCCGAGTGCAGTCAACAACTGGGCGACCCGGTCGCGGGCAGGCGCTACCTCGAACTGGCCCGGGACGCGACGATCTGGGACTGCTCCCGCGCCATCTCGCCGAGGCCGTACACCGTGACGCAGGAAGTTCTGCGCGAGGAGGCGGTAAGGAGCCGGAATGAGGTCGTGGATGTGCCTGAGGTTTTCAAAGAATACCTGGACGGGGGCATCCCTGACCGCCGCCTGTTCCTGGACTACTGCCACCTAACGTCCGAGGGGATTCGAGTCGCCGCGGCGGCCGCCGCCTCTCGCGTGCTGCGCTTGCTTGAGGGGGTGGACATCCACTGGCGCGAGCTAGTGGACAGGAGTGTAGCGCCGCCCCCTGAGGTGGAGGCGGAGGCGTCTTTCCTGGCCGCCGTACACAACGCGCACTGGGCGCAGCCCTTCGACGTGGTCCGCCACTACTGTCTGAGGGCTGTCGAGTTGTCGCCGTCCGTCGCGCAAATCATGGTCCGTTTCCTTGACCTCCAGACCCGGAGTGCTCCGCTGATGATGTGCCGGTCGGCGGAAGAGATCGCCATGTGGGGGTCGGAGCTGATGCAGCACTACCTTCTTCACCATAACCGCCAGCAGTTAGACAAGACCCTCCTTGACGCCGTGGTCGGGGCACTGGAGGGGGCGGGCATCAACGCCGGCGGCCAACTCGCTCAGCTCCGCCGGGAAGAACACAGCGTGGCGTCGCGCGACGTCAACCTGCTGGATTACTACTACGTGTCGTCCGCGCGCCAGGCGCAGGAAGAGACATGGCTGATACCTCAACTGCAAAAGTTGAATGAGGCGAAGAATTACTACACCGCCTATTTGCGCGAATCCAGGTTTTTCTTTGTCGGCGATGCGAACCGCCCCGTGCGGCTGCGCCTCACCTGCCGTCTGCCTGAGTCGGAGAGTGACGAGGGGGCCATCTCAATTGAGGTGAACGGCGGCCGCGTCGGGGACGCGGTCATCGGCCGCCAATGGAGCGCCTGGGAGATCGAAGTGGCCGGCGGCGAGGTGCGCGACGGCCTGAACGAAGTAGTCATCCGCTGGCCGACGCCGGCATTCCCCGGTGACAAGCTGTTCGAGTCCCTGATTGAACGCGTAACCGACAAATCCCTGCCGGAGTTCTTCTGCCCGTTCGGTGAAATATATGCCTTCTCGGCGTCGGACGCGGGCGACGGCTCTGACGTGATGAAGCAGCCGTCCCCGGCCGGACATTGAGGCGCGCACGAAAGTCCTGACGTTGTGAGGCCGGCGCCTCCGGTTCGAACGTCCGAAGGGGCTTGCCGCGCCCGCACGTTACGCTCGTCGTGGGGCGAGGCGGGGGGCAAGTCTCATTCCGGCTCGCGGCGCGATGACTATAAGACGTTCATCAGGCGTCGAAAGCTCTCGCGCTTTCTCAAGAGCAGGCCGACCAGGCGGGCGAGCTCGGGCGGGGGCGTCAACTCGTCCACGAAGCGGTAGCGGAAGAGAGTCTCGCGGCAGTCGGCCGTGTCGCGGAAGAGGATGTCCTGCGTGAAGTTGCCCCAGCGCTCCGGCCCGATGAGTTCGACCACCCCGCCGGCGTGCGCCGACGGCAGCAGCATGTTCGAGCCGTGGACGCCGACGACGACGTGGCTCGCGGCGTAACGCTCGCACCAGCCGCGTTCGGCGGCGGCGTCGAGCGCCGTGAGCCTCAGGTCCTTGACCCACTCCGGCAGCGCCCCCCGCCCCCCGCCCCCCGCAAGCCCGGCGACCGCGAAATCGAGCGAAGGCGAGTCGCGCCTGAGCGCCTCGGCCAACCCGGACACCAACTCGGATTGCCCCGCTCGCGGCCGGGACTTAGAGGTGATGAATTGACCGGCGCGTCCGAGCCGGGTGGACGGCGCGGCGCCGGCCGGGGCGCGCCAAGGCCGGTCGTCGCGCCAGACGAACGTCACCGTCGGCCGCCCGAGGCGCGCGTCCCACTCGCCGAGCGGGAAGGGTTTGACGCGCGTGAAGCGTTCGATGTCGAACTCGTCGGGCCGCGGGTGCGAGAGCGCCTGACCGAGACTCACCCGGTCGAACGCCTCTACGCGGCGGCGGACTTCGCGCGCGAGCCAATCGTTCCACTCGGTCCCGCGCCGCAGCGGCAGGCCGACGCTCCACACCTGCGCGACGCCGTCCGGCGCCATCCAGGCGAGGGGCGTCGGAACCATCACTATGAGGTCAACGTCCGCGCGCCGGTCGAGATAGTACTGGGCGTTGAGCAGCTTGAGGAGCGAGTGGCCGTAGAGCGTGTCGAGACAGTTGAGGAGCACGACGGGCCGCGTGATGGGGCTATGCTCGCGCACGTCGAAGGGGACGGGGGCGTCCGAGCGCCGGGAGTATGACTCGCGCAGCCAGCCGGCGAACCACTCGACGCCGTGCGGGTCGTGTACGGCGCCCGTCGCCTTCTCCAGAAGCATCGGCGTGTAGAGCGCCTGCCCCGCGGCGAGGTCGCCGTAGAACTCTCGCCCGCAGCGCCCGCACAGCAGGTCCGCGAGGTTGCGCATGCCGGGGACGAGCCAACCCCTGACGCCCAGCCGCACGCGGCAGTAGGGGCACTCGTGGCCGGCGTCCGCGTCGGGGTGAAGCGGCGTGGCCCTCATAAGAGTTTCGCGCCCGCGGGCGCCGCCACGTGCATGGAGTAACGGGCCGTCCGCGCGCTTCCGCCGCCGGGGAAGGGCGGGTCGCCGGCGACGATGTTGCGCAGCTCGTACCCGGCGTCTCGCAGGTAAGCCTCGATGCGTTCGGGGCTGTTGCCCATGTCGAAGGTGGTCTGGCCGAACTCGAACGTCACGCGGCGGACGCGCCGCTCGCTGAGCAGCCGCCGGGCGCCGAGGAGGACCTGGAACTCCGCGCCCTCTACGTCAACCTTCAGCAGGTCTATCTCGGCGACGCCGTTGCGCTCGCAGTAAAGGTCGAGGGTCGTCGCGGGCGCCTCTTCGACCCCTACCGGCTTAACGCCGATGCCGTAATCTTCCAGCGGGCGCGCGGCGCGCGTGGTCCAGCTCAGGTAGTCGCCGTCGTAGACGTGCAGGCTCACCGGCCCCTCCCCTTCGGCGAGCGCGAGGCGGTTGAGCCGCACGTTGCGGAGCGCGGCCGCGCGGCAGACCGCCCCCAACCGCTCGAACCCGCGGCCGGTCGGCTCGAAGGCGTGGACGCTCCCCGACGCGCCGACGGAGCGCGAGAAGAGCAGCGTCAGCTCGCCCACGTTCGCGCCCACGTCGAAGACCGTCATCCCTTCGCGCAGGGTTTGGAGGTAGAAGATGCGCTCGGCGCGCTCGACCTCGGCGAAAGAGGCCGGGGCGCGCGACGCCGCGCCGCGCGGGCGAAGCAGGCGCCGTAAGGCGGACGTGGCGCGGTCTTTCATGCCGGGCTCTCCGACGGCCGCGTCGCCTCGGCCGTCTCCGGTTCGCCGGCGGGCGCCGTCTCCGGTTCGAGCCGCCAGCTCGCGTCCACGAGGCAGCAGCCGTGCGTCGCGGGCGGCGCCTCGCCGGAGCCGAAGAAGTCGCCGTCGGTGACGGTCAGCTCGCAGGCGTCCTCCATCGCGTCCAGGTACTCGCCGTCCAGCATCAGACTGTACGTGATGCGGTAGGCCGCCGCCGGCAGCGGGAGGCGCGGGACGCGGCAGACGAACGTCCCGCGCGGCGGGAGCGTCCCCCACTCGTCGCGCGTCAGACGGTTATGTTGCAGGAAGACCGGCGCGTCGAACTGCGTCTTCACGCACAGCCCCGCGATGACCCGCGGCGAGTGAAAGCCGGGCGACGCCTCGTAGCTGAGGCAGATGTCCACGTCCTGCCCCGAGGCGGCCACGTCGAGCGCCCGCCCCGCCGGGTCGCGCACCTCCACGGCGACGACGCGCACCTCGCCGCTGCCCGCGCGGTCCGTCCTGTCGCGCAGCGAGCGCCCGAGCGCGCGGCAGCTCGTCAGGTACCGCGCGACGGCCTCCGTCTGCGTGCCCGCGTAGACGACGCGCCCGTGCTCGAGCACCAGCCCGCGCCGGCAAAGGTTGCTGACCGCGGCCATGTTGTGGCTGACGAAGAGGACGGTGCGCCCCTCCCGAGCCACGCTGCCCATCTTGCCGAGACACTTCTTCTGAAACTGCGCGTCGCCGACGGCCAGCACCTCGTCAACTATCAGAATCTCGGGTTCGAGGTGCGCGGCCACGGCGAACGCGAGCCGCGTGTGCATGCCCGAGGAGTAGTGTTTGACGGGCGTGTCTATGAACTTCTCCACCTCGGAGAAGGCGACTATCTCGTCGAACCGCCGCGTTATCTCCGCCCGCTTCATGCCGAGGATGGCGCCGTTGAGGAAGATGTTCTCGCGCCCCGAAAGCTCGGGGTGGAAGCCCGTCCCGACTTCGAGCAGGCTGCTCGCGCGCCCGTAAAGCTCGGCGCGCCCGGCCGTGGGCTCGGTGATGCGCGAGAGTATCTTGAGGAGCGTTGACTTGCCCGCGCCGTTGCGGCCGATGACGCCGACGACCTCGCCCGGCTGGACCTCGAAGCTCACGTCGCGCAGCGCCCAAAGCGTCGCGTCGCCGCCCTGGTCCCGGCGCCGCCTGAGCGCCGCGAGGGGCGAGCGCGCCGCGCCGGTGATGGCCTCGCGCAGAGTCGTCGGCCCCGCGCGCCGCGCGCCGAGACGATACTTCTTGCTGATGCCCTGGACGCGGATGATGGGGTTCATGGACACAATGGTAAGGCGCGGCCCGACGATTCAGCCAGCGGATAACTCTTCGCGAATGACGGCGTCAACGAGCGCCGCGCGCGACGCGAAGGTGTGGTCGCGCAGGGTTCGGCGCTGCCCGGCGGCGGCGATGTCCCGACGACGCGACTCGTGCCCGAGCAGGTATTCCACCTTCTCGACGCACTCGTCCGTGTCGCGGTAGGCGACGACCTCGGCGTCCGGCTCGAAGAGTTCGCCGAGGTTCTCCTTCGCGTCCGTCAGCAGGCACGCGCCGACGCCGGTGGCCTCGAAGAGCCGCATGTTCGAGGCGCTGTGGGTCGAGATGTCAATGTGCGTGTTGAGGGCGACGCGGCCCGCGCGGAGTTGCCGGAACATGTCGAGGCCGAAGAGCGGCGGGCGTGCGCGGCGCGCGATACGGGCGTCAACCGAAGGCGGCGGCGACCCCGCCGCGCCGCCGCGCAGGAGTCGCGCCGCGCGTCGCAGGCGCGAAGGCGGCGGCGGCCCGACCTCAGACCAGATTTGCAGTCCGGTCTCTTCGACGAGGCGCGTGAGCAGTTTCTCGCGGCCGAGGTGGAAGCGTTCGGACTTGACGAGCGAGCCGATGAAGACGAAGTCCGCGGCCGGCGCGTCCGCCCGCGCGCCGAGTTTTTCGAGCACGCGGGGCTCGAACGCGTGGTTGACGTGCCGGGCGCGGTGGCCCGCCCTGCGGAAGTGCGCGACCAGCTCGGGCACGCACGAGAGCACCACGTCCCACTCGCCGAAGACCGAGCCGTCGCCGTAGGGCGCGCCGCACCAGCCGAGCACGAGGCGGATGGAGGGGCACACTTCTCTCAGGCGGCGGAGGAACGCGGCGGTCACGGTCGAGTAGTCTGCGACGATGAGCACGTCGGGGCGGAAGTCTCCGACCTGCGCTTCCGCGATGTCGAAAAGCCAGCCGCCCTCGGCGAAGGCCAGCCCGCGCTCGGACGCCCACGCCTTCTGCAACGGCCCGGCGTTGATGATGAGGTCGCAGGTCTCGTAGCCCAGGCTCGACAGCTCTCGCGTCCAGAAGTCTGACGAGCCGAAGCAGTCGCCGATGAGCGCCGCGTGCTGCGAGGCGTAGGGCGCCCCCGCCAGGCCGGGGCGGCGCGCGTAGAACTGTTCGAGGTAGCTCGGATAGTAGACCCCGATCTTCAGCAGACGCATACGGCCTGAACGCCCCCCGTGCTCGCTAAAGTTCCATGTGGTAGATGACGTTGCCGGTCTTCGCCTCGACGCCCGTCTGCACGAAGCCGAGCCGGCGCGCGCCGCGCGGCGAGACGTTGTCGGGGTGAATCTTCGCCATCAGGCGCGTCGCCCCCGACAGGCGGCAGGTGAGCTTCGCCACGTCGAGCGCGATGCGCATGAAGGCGCGCCCGCGGCGCCTCGCGTCCACCAGCACGCCGAACGAGGGCACGTCGTAGCCTGCGTCCCACCCGCGCAGCATGAAGACGGCAGCGAGTTCGCCGCGCCAGAACATGCCGGAATATACGTCCCTGACTCGCGCGGCGAGGATGCGCGCGATCTCCTCTTCGCCGGAGCCGAAGGCGTAGAAGAAGCGCGCGTACTCGGGCGGCTGCGCCCGCAGCAGGCCGGAAACCGCCGCGGCGTCTTCGACCCCGAGCGCACGAATCGTAAAGTCCGCATAGCCCGCCGAACTGTCCGCGTCCGTCATATGCATGTGCATTCCGAGAGTTTACTTTTCGGGCCACTTATAACACTATTCTCTCACTTCAGGGCTATTTTATCGCGGCGGCGCGGAACCCGGCGGGCCACCGAAAGGGTGTTTCGTGATTGGTCAGAGAGTCGAACGAGGGGCTGGTGAAGGTGAGCGCGGCGCCGCGGAGCGTTTCGCTTACGCGACCCTCGACGCGCTCTCCGAGCACGTGGCCGTGCTCGACGCGCGGGGCGCCATCCTCGCCGTCAACCGTGCGTGGCGCGATTTCGCCGTCGCCAACTCGCCGACCCCGGCGGGGCTGAGCGAAGGGGCGAACTACTTCGCCGCCTGCGCGAGCGCGACCGGCGAGGGCGCGGAGTACGCCGCCAGCTTCGCCGCGGGGCTCCGCGCCGTCATCGGGGGCGAGTCGGAAGAGTACGCGCTCGAATATCCCTGCCACTCGCCCGCCCAAAAGCGTTGGTTCATCGCCCGGGCGAAGCGGTTCGAGTTCGAGGGCGAGGCCCGCGCGGTCGTCACGCACGCGAACGTCACGGCGCGCAGGCTGGCCGAGGAGGAGCGCGAGCGGCTGATGCGCTCCCTCGAAACGGAGAGGGCGCGGCTGGCCTACCTCTTCGCGCACGCCCCGTCCTTCGTCGCCGTCCTGCGCGGCCCCCAGCACGTCTTCGAGTTCGCCAACCCGCCTTACCTAGAACTGATCGGAGGCCGCGACGTGTCGGGCAAGCCCGTACGCGCGGCGCTGCCGGAAATCGAGGGGCAGGGCTACTTCGAACAGCTCGACGAGGTCTTGCGGACGGGCCGCCCGCACGCCGGCCGCGGCGTCCGCGTCCTGCTCAGGCGCGAGTCGGGGCTGGAGGACGAGCGCTTCCTCGACTTCGTCTACCAGCCGATGTTCGACCCGGACGGGGGCGTCTCCGGCGTCTTCGTGCACGGCGTGGACGTGACCGAGCACAAGCGCGCCGAGGCCAGGGCGCGCGCCTCCGAGGAGCGATACCGGACGCTCTTCACCTCCATAGACGAGGGCTTCTGCGTCGCCGAGGTGCTCTTCGACGCTTCGGGGCGCGGCGTTGACCACCGCCACATCGAGGTCAACCCGTCGTTCGAGAAGCTGACGGGCGTCGCCGCCGAGGCCGCGCTCTCGGGCAGGACGGTCCGCGAGTTGGTGCCGAACATCGAGCCGCACTGGTCGGAGACTTTCGGGCGTGTCTCGAAGACGGGCGAGCCCGAGCGGTTCATCAGCGGGTCGGAGGCGCTCGGGCGCTGGTTCGACGTCTACGCCTTCCGCGTCGGGAGCCCGGAGGAGCGCAGGGTCGCCATCCTCTTCAACAACATCACCGACCGCAGGCGGGCCGAGGAGCGGCTGCGCGAGAGCGAGGAGCGGCTGCGCGCCATCTTCGAGGCGTCGCGCGACGGCATCCTCGTCGAGCACGGGGAGCGCGCCGTCTACGTCAACGACTCTTACGCGCGCATGTTCGGGTACGAGGGCCCCTGGGAACTGCTCGGCGAACACGTCTCCAACGTCGTGGCCCCCGAGGACGCCGGGCGCCTGCTGGACTACGCGCGGAGGCGGCTGCGCGGCGAGCCCGCGCCCGTGGCCTACGAGTTCAGGGGGAGGCGCAGGGACGGGACGCCCGTCGAAGTCGAGGCCTCCGTCTCGACCCACGCGGTGGCGGGCAAGACCTACATCACGACGGCCGTCCGCGACATCTCAGAGCGCAAGCACGCGGAGGAGGCGCTCAGGCAGAGCGAGCGCAAGTACCGCCTGCTGTTGGAGCAAGCCTCCGACGGCATCCACACCTACGACCTGCGCGGGGAGATTATCGAGGCGAACACGAAGTTCTGCGAGATGCTCGGCTACACGCGCGGGGAACTCCTGCGCCTTAACGTCGCCGACCTCATCGCGCCCGAAGACCTCGCCGCCGCCCCGGTGCAATTCGACGAGTTGCGGTCCGGGCGGACGCTGCTGACCGAGCGGCTCCTGCGCCGCAGGGACGGCGCGCTCCTGCCCGTCGAGATTAGCGGGCGGATGATAGGCGAAGGGGTGTTTCAGTCCATCGTCCGCGACATCAGCGAGCGCAGGAGCGCCGAGGACGCGCTGCACGAGGCTTACGGCGAGTTGGAGAGGCGCGTCGAGGAGCGCACCGCCGAACTCGCGCGCGCCATCGAGACGCTGAAGGCCGAGAACGTCGAGCGCCTGCGGGCCGAGGAGGCGCGGCGCGACCTGCTGGGCCGCCTCGTGACCGCGCAGGAGGAGGAGCGCCGCCGCATCTCGCGCGAGCTGCACGACCAGATGGGGCAGCAGCTCGCGGCGCTCATGATGGGGCTCAAGACGCTCGGCGTCGAGTCCTACGGGCGCCGCTCCTCCCTCGACACGCTGAGACAGTTGGAGGCAATAACCGACGAGCTGTCGCGCGAAGTGCACACGCTCGCCTGGGGGCTGCGGCCGCCGGCGCTCGACGACCTGGGGCTGGAGGCGGCGCTCGCCAATTACGCGGAGGAGTGGGCGGAGCGCTCGCGCGTGTCGGTGGACTTCCACAGCGCGGGCTTCGCGGGCGGCCGCCTGCCGCTCACACACGAGACGGCCGTGTACCGCATCGCGCAGGAGGTGCTGACGAACGTCGCCAAACATTCGGGGGCCGACCGCGTGAGCTTCATCCTCGAACGGCGCAGTGACCACGTCCTCGCCGTCATCGAGGACAACGGCGGCGGGTTCGACGCCGAGGCGGCGCTGTCGCCGGCGGGCCGGGGGCGCCGGCTGGGGCTGCTCGGGATGCGCGAGCGCGCGGCGCTGCTCGGCGGGACGATAAACTTCGAGTCGGCCCCCGGCGCCGGCGCGACCGTCTTCGTGCGCATCCCCTTCGACGCGGGCGGCGGGCGGGAAGGCGGGGCGGCGTGAGTAAACTTCGCGTCTTCCTGGCCGACGACCACATGGTCGTGCGCGAGGGGCTGAAGACCCTCGTCAACGCCCAGCCGGACATGCACGTCGTCGGCGAGGCCGATAACGGCGACGCGGCCTGGCGCGCGGCGTGCGAACTGGCCGCCGACGTGGTGGTGATGGACGTGTCCATGCCGGGGATGGGCGGGGCCGAGGCGACCGAGCGGCTGAGGGGCGAGCGCCCGCGTGTGAAGGTGCTGGCGCTCACCGTCTACGAGGACAAAAGCTACCTGCGCCAGATGCTCGACGCGGGCGCCGCGGGCTACGTCCTCAAGCGCGCCGTGACGGACGAACTGGTGCGCGCCATCCGCACGGTGGCCGCGGGCGGCTCCTACGTGGACCCGACGCTGGCCGGGAGCCTCGTCAGCAGCTTCTTCAACCAGGAGACGGCCGAGGGGCGCGCGCCGTCGGGCGAGCTGAGCGAGCGCGAATCGCAGGTCCTGCGCCTCATCGCCTGGGGCTACAGCAACAAGGAGATCGGCTGGAAGCTCGACATCAGCGCCAAGACCGTGGACACCTACAAGCTCCGCCTGATGGAAAAGCTCAACCTCCGCAGCCGAACCGACATCGTCCGCTACGCCGTACGCCGGGGGCTGCTCCAGGAAGAGTGACGCCTCCCGCGCGTCCGCCCGCCTGCAAACTTCCGACCCGGGAATCACACGCAGTCTTCACGTGTATGTGCGCCGCTGCACATATTGCGTCGGTATTTTCCCGACACGCCTTCCGACCTTCCTGACGCGGGAAAGCGTCCCCGCGGTATTAGAATGATTACGTTCCCAAAGTAAATTCGCTCTTCCCCCTGCGAGTTTTAGTCCGCTTCGGCCCCGGCAGGCGAGCGACCGCGCCGAGCCGTCCGCGGACGCACGAGAGCCGGGGAGGTCAGCGTTTCGGCCGGCCGCGGGCAATCCGTGCGGGCCGCGGCGCCCGTACCTCACCCGGCCACAGACAACTTATACGGTGGGGCGCGCGGCCGGCGGCGGCAAGCGTCGGCCGCGCGCCCCTTCCGAAAGGGCGCGCGCTTCGCGCCTCCGAACAAGGATTACCGCGCCGGGCGGAGTCAGGCTCCCGGCCCTGGCGGGCGCGGTGGGTTAACCGGGAATCACAGGGAGAAGAAGGAAAGCCATGCGAAAATTTAGAAGACCGCTGTCACTCGTCGCCGCGCTGGGGCTCCTGGCCGCGGCTTTCAGCGCCGTCCCGGGCCTGCTGCCGGCCGCCGAGGCGTCGAGCCACCGTGAGGCGCCGCTGATCGCGCTCGACCAGTACGCGGACAACACGGACGTCTACGCGTTCGTCAGCCCCGACCGGGCGAACTCCGTCACGGTCATCGCCAACTACATCCCGCTCGAAGAGCCGTCGAACGGGCCGAACTTCTACCGTTTCGACGACAACGTGCTCTACCAGGTCAGGTTCGACAACAACGGCGACGCCAGGGTTGACCTCGTCCTGGAGTTCCGCTTCAACACCGTCGTCGGCAACGGCGACACGTTCCTGTATAACGGCGACTTCGACAACAACGGCGAGGGGACCATCAACAACCTCTCCGACCCGGACTGGAACGTCAAGCAGTTCATGAGCGTGACGGCGCGCATCCGGCAGGGCGACCCGAACAACCCGACCTTCACGACCTTCAACCTCGGCACGAACCTGCCGACCCCGCCCGTCAACATCGGGCCGCGCTCGACGCCGAACTACGAGACGAACCTCGCCGAGGCCTCCATCAGCACCGTCCCGACCGGCGCGGGCGACATCAGGCTCTTCGCCGGCCAGCGCGACGACCCGTTCTTCATCGACACCGGCTCGGCCTTCGACCTGGTCGGCCTGCGGCCGTTCAACTCGGCGCACGCGGCGCCGCTCCCGAACTCCAACGGGGTGGACACGCTGGCCGGCTACAGCGTCCATTCCATCTCCATCCAGATTCCGACGCAGCTCCTGACCGCCACGGGCGCGCTCCCGTCGGGGCCGTCCGACCCGAACGCCATCATCGGCGTCTACGCCACGGCCAGCCGCCCCTCGACGCGCGTGCTCAACACCAACGGCACGCAGACGCAGACGGGCAACTGCGCCAACGGGCAGGGCATACCGGGCGCCGACGCGGCCTGCGTGCAGGTCTCGCGCCTCGCCAACCCGCTCGTCAACGAGCTGTTCATCCCGAGGGGCACGTCGCCCACCGTCTCCGAGAACGACAAGGACCTCTACAACGCGCAGCTCCCGGCCACCGACATTAACCGCGACGTGTACGTGCGCGGCTCGAACGCGCGGCCCGTCGAGCCCGTCAAGCTCATCAACCAGCTCTACCCGGCGCTCCTCGACGCCCCGACCAGCGGGCGCAACGACCTCGTGCGGGTCTTCCTGACGGGCGTGCCCGGCGCGACCCGCCCGCCCGTGCAGAACGACCCAGCCGACCCCGAAGCGGGGCCGGGCGCCGTCCCGTCCGACCTGATGCGGCTGAACGTGGCCGTCCCGGCGACCGCGTTCGGGTCGCAGAACCGGCTCGGCGTCATCGGCGGCGACCTGGCCGGCTTCCCCAACGGCCGCCGCCCCGCCGACGACGTGGTTGACATCGAGCTGCGCGTGCTGGCCGGCGTGCTGCTGCCGGGCAACGCCTGCGCGGGCGGCACGGCGAACTGCAACCAGTCGCCGAACAACCAGCTCGGCGACGGCGTCAACGAGACCGACCGCCCGTTCCGCACGTCGTTCCCGTACCTGGGCACGCCCCAGAGCGGCTACGAGAACCCGTACCACGGCCGCACCGCTTCGGCCGACACGACGACGCCGGGGCCGACGCCCGCGCCGCCGAGGCCGTAGCGGCGGGCCCGGGCCGGACGAAAGCAAACCATCAACCGGCGGGGGCGCGCGGCAGTGTCGCGCGCCCCCGTCAAGACGCTTCAAGCGGGAAGAACCATGGTCAGAAAATCCTCGCTCGTCGTCGCCGCCGCGCTCTGCGCGCTGGCCGTGTCCTGCGCGCGGCCGCCCGCGGAGGGCGATTTAGACACGCTGCTGATGCCCCTCGCCGGCGAGGCGGAGTCCGGGAGCCTGTCAGACCGGCAACTGCGCGCGGCGCGCGCCCTCGTCCGGAGCAGCCCTTCGGACCCGAAGGGCTTCAACCTGCTCGCCGCCGCCTACATGCAGAAGGCGCGCGAGGCCGGAGACTTCGGGCTCAACTCGAAGGCCATGGAGGCGCTCGACCGCTCCCTCAAGGTCGCGCCCGACAACTACGACGCGCTCAAGCTGCGCGCCAAGCTTCTGCTCACCTTCCACCGCTTCGAGGAGGGGCTCGAAGCGGCGCGCCGCGCCCAGGCGCTCAACCCGCATGACCACGACGTCTACGGCGCGATGACCGACGCGCTCGTCGAGCTGGGCGAGTACACGGCGGCGGTCGAGGCCGCGCAGCGGATGGTGGACCTGCGGCCCGACACGTCCTCCTACGCGCGCGTCTCCTACCTACGCTGGCTGCACGGCGACGCCGGGGGCGCCGTCGAGGCCATGCGCGTGGCCGCCACGTCGGCGAGCCCGCAGGACGCGGAGAGGGTCGCCTGGTGCTACGTCCAGCTCGGCGACGCGCTGTCGCACGCGGGCAAGGCGGCCGAGGCCGAGCGCGAGTTCGACCGCGCCCTCTTCGTCTTTCCCGGCTACGGCGCGGCGCTCTCGGCGAAGGCGCGCGCGCGCCTGCGCGCCGGCGACCTCGAAGGCGCGCTCGAAATCTACCGGCGCGAGCAGGAGGCCGCCCCTTCGGCCGACACGGCGCTCGCCCTCGGCGACCTCTACGCGAAGCTCGGCCGCGCCGACGAGGCGCAGAAGCATTACGCGGCCTTCGAGTCCCTGGAGCCCGCGAACGCCGCCGCCGAGAACGACATGCACCACCTCGTCGCCTACTGGACAGACCACGACAAGAATCTGGACGAGGCGCTGGCGCTCGCGCGCAGGGAGAGGGGGCGCCGCAAAGACGTCTACACCTGCGACACGCTGGCCTGGGCGCTCTACAAGAAGGGGCTGCACGCCGAGGCGAAGGCGGCGTCCGACGAGGCGCTGCGCCTCGGCACGCGCGACCCGCGCCTGCTCTACCACGCGGGGATGATCGCCTACGCGCTCGGCGAGCGCGGGCGCGGCGCGGACTACCTGCGGCAGGCGCTCGACATCAACCCGGCCTTCGACGTTCTACAGGCGGACGTCGCCCGGCGGACGCTCGGCGGCCGTCCCGCTTGAAAGGCGCCGCGCCGCGAAGCGCGCCCGCCGCCGAAAGGGGTTAGTTATCGTGAGCGTAAAGGCGCGCGCGCTGACAGCCGCCCGGCGCGACCGAGCCGGGCGGGGCGCGGCGGCGAAGCGGAAGAGGTACTGCCGGCGGTGCAAGACCCGCGTCAGCAGGTCCGCGAGCAGGTGCGGATACTGCGGCGGGCGCCTGCTCAACCCGTCGCGCCTCGCTCTCGTCACGACTACGGCTATAATCCTGCTGCTGCTCCTCGGTCGCTTTGCGGGACTGTTCTGAGGAGGAAGCGCTACGGTGACTTCAGACATGAATCGCAGCGCCATCTCGAAAAGGGTCATTCGGGCGTGTCGCCGCGGGACGTGGGGGGCGTATGGCTACCGAGTTGGAGCTTGACCTCGACGCGGCGCCGGCGCGCGTCGCGGCGGACGCGGGGGCACGGCCGCGCATCCCCGTGGCCGCGCCGGTGTTCGCCGGCAGGGAGAAGGAGTACGTCGCCGACTGCATGGAGTCCGGCTGGGTCTCCTCGGGCGGGAAGTACGTCGAGCTGTTCGAGGCGGCCTTCGCCGAGTTCTGCGGGGTGCGCCACGCCATAGCCTGCTGCAACGGGACGGCCGCGCTCCACGCCGCGCTCTCCGCCCTCGGCGTCGGCCCCGGCGACGAGGTCATCGTCCCCACGCTGACCTTCGTGGCGACCGCCAACGCCGTCACCTACTGCGGCGCGCGCCCCGTCTTCGTGGACTCGGAGCCGGCGACCTGGAACCTCGACCCGGAGCAGGTGGAGGCGAAAATTACCCCGCGCACGAAGGGCGTCGTCGCCGTGCACCTCTACGGCCACCCCGCCGAGATGGACGTGTTGCGCCGCGTCGCCCGGCGCCACGGGCTGTTCCTCCTCGAAGACGCGGCCGAGGCGCACGGCGCGCTCTACAAGGGGCGGCCGGCCGGCTCGCTCGGCGACGCGGCCTGCTTCAGCTTCTACGGCAACAAGATCATCGCCACCGGCGAGGGCGGGATGGTCACGACCGACGACGACGCGCTCGCCGCGCGCGTCCGCCTGCTGCGCGGGCAGGGCGTTGACCCGGAGCGGCGCTACTGGTTCCCCGTCGTCGGCTACAACTACCGGATGATGAACCTCCCCGCCGCCATCGGCCTCGCGCAACTGGAGCGGGCCGACTGGCACACGGGCCGCCGCCGCGAGGTGGCCGCCGGCTACCTGAGTCTCCTGCGCGGCGTCCCCCGCCTCCGCTGGCAGGAGGAGAGCGAGTGGGCGCGACACGCGTACTGGATGTTCACCGTCGTCCTCGGCTGCGGGTCGCCCGTCGGCCGCGACGCTTTGATGGAGCGGCTCGCCGGGCGCGGCGTCGAGACGCGGCCCGTCTTCTACCCCGTGCACCTTCTGCCGCCGTACCGCGAGGCCGCGCGCGGCGAGGAGTTCCCCGTCGCCGAGTGGCTGGCGCGCCGCGGCCTCAGCCTCCCGACGTGGGCCGGGCTGAGCCATGCCGAGCTGAATTACGTCTGCGAAAGTCTGCGCGAGAGTCTGTCCGACGCCGGCGAGGCGTGACGGACTTTCGCGCGCGTGTTCGTTCGAGGGTCGCTCTCTATCTCGCCCGGCCGGGAAAGGGCAGGCGGTGAAACAGAAACCATTTTCCATCATCATCCCGACCTTTAACTGCGGGCGTAAGCTCGCAAAGACGCTGGAGTCCGTGCTGTCGCAGCCGAGGGAGCTGTACGAAATCATCGTCGTGGACGGCGGCTCCGGCGGCGAGACTATGAGCGTCATCGAGGAGCACAGCGGGGCGCTGAGGTTCGTCTCGGAGCCCGACCGGGGCGTGTACGACGCGCTCAACAAGGGCGCCGCGATGTCGTCGGGCAGGCACCTGCTTTTCTTAGGCGCGGGCGACCTCCTTAAAGAAGGCGTGCTGGAGCGGGTCGCGGAGATTCTGCCCGAGGACGAGCCGTCCTTCGCCTACGGCGACGCCTACCTCGTCCGCCACGACGTGCGCCAGGGCGGCACGTTCAGCAGGAAGGACTTCATCGGGCGGAACCTCTGCCAGCAGGCCATCTTTTACGAGCGGAAGATTTTCGACCTGCTCGGCGGCTTCGACCTCAAGTACAAGGTCTACGCCGACTGGGCCTTCAACATGAAGTGCTTCGCCGACCCGCGCGTCCGCAAGCTCTACCTCGGCCTGCTCGTCGCGGACTTCGAGGGCTGGGGCATCAGCGACTTGCAGGAAGACCGCGCCTTCCAGAGGGACTTGCCCGGCCTGGTCAGGAGGCACGTGGGGTTCGACGAGTACCTGCGCTACAGAATTTATCTCGCCAGAGTCTCCTTCTACCTCTTCCGGCACAAGTTCGCCGGCTCGTTGAAGACGGCGCTGCCCGCCTCCCTCAGCAGGAGGCACAAGTCTTAACCGGACGCGTTCGGAACTGATGAAGAGAGCCACGCACATGTGTAAGTTGTCGGCGGTCGTCCTTTGTCTTCTCGTCGCGCCGCAGTCCGTCGGGGCGCAGGCGGCGGGGGCGCGCGTGCTCTCGGGCGTCGTCCTCACGGCCAGGGGCGAAGCGGCGCCCGGCGTCGCCATCGTGGTCACCTCGTCGGCCGGCGAATTGCAGACGGCGAGCGACGCCGAGGGCGGCTTCCGGCTCGCCGTCCCCGGGGGGGCGCTCACGCTGAGGCTCTCGGGGGAGAACGTCGCCGCCGTCACGAAGGAGATTGCGGCGGGCGGGGCGACGGAGAACCTCCGGCTCGTCATCGAGTACGTCGTCCCGCCCGTCCACGAGAGCGTCGTCATCGTGGACTCGTCGCTCGACCCCGGCGTCGAGCGGCGCAACGAAGAGGTCTACAGGGGGGCGCTCTTCTCGCGCGACGACCAGCTCTTCGACACGCTCGCCGCGGGCATCAACGCCGGGCAGCACGAGGGCGGCGGCAAGTCGCTCGAAGTCCGGCGCTTCGGCTTCAACATGGACCACGGCGGGCTCTTCGGCGGGTTCAAGGTGCTGGTTGACGACGTGCAGCAGAACTTCGGCACGCAGGGGCACGGCCAGGGCTACCTCGGCCAGCTCAAGAGCCTGACGCCCGAGCTGGTCGAGGGGGTGGACGTCCTCAACGGCCCGTTCAGCGCGCAGTACGGCGACTTCTCCGGCCTCGGTGTCGCCCACGTGCGCACGCGCGAGTCCCTGCCCGACGTGCTGACCGCGCGCGTGCAGGGCGGCTCGTTCGACACCTTCCGCGGCTTCTTCGCCTACAGCCCCGCGCTGAAGGACGGCGCCGGCTTCATCGCCTACGAGGCGTCGCGCACGAACGGGCCGTTCGTCAGCCCGCTGCGCTACAGGCGCGACAACCTGACGGGCAACTACACGCGCGACCTGAGCGACAAGTCCGCGCTCGGCTTCAAGCTCAACGTCGGGCGTAACGACTTCTTCTCTTCGGGCCAGATTCCGCTCGACGAGGCGGCCTCGGGGCGGCTCGACCGCTTCGGCTTCATCGACCCGGACGGCGGCGGGCGCGTCCGCGGGGGGACGGCCGCCGTCTACTACCGACGCGAGTTCGGCGGCGGCGGGCTCCTCAAAGTTGACGGCTTCCTGACGCGCTCGCTCTTCGACCTGTGGTCGAACTTCACCTTCTATCTGAACGACCCGGAGTTCGGCGACGAAATCCAGCAGCACGACTCGCGCCTGCAGGAGGGGACGAACGTGCAGTACGTGCGCCCCCACACCCTCCACGGCGCGCGCGCCCTCCTGACCGTCGGCGGCAACCTGCAATCGTTCCAGACCAACGTCGGCCTTTACCCGTCCGCCGGGCGCGACCCGGGCCGCGCCGACCTTCTGCGCGGCGACCCTTCGGGCTGCCCGTTCGAAGATAACCCCGCGCGGCCGGGCCTGCCCGACCGCTTCAACAGCCCCTGCTTCCTCCTGACGAGCGCCCGCGCGCGCGTGACCAACCCGGGCGTGTACGCGCAGCAGGCCGTTGACCTCTTTGGGGGCCGCCTGCACCTTGAGGGCGGGCTGCGCTACGACTACTTTCGCTTCAACGTCGAAGACCTGATTCGCCCCGCCTTCTCGGGCGCCCGGGGCGAGGGGCGCATACAGCCGAAGGCGTCACTGGCCTACACGCCGTCGCGCTCGTTTCCAGCCACCGCCCACTTCAACTACGGCCGCGGCATCAGCAGCCAGGACGCGCGCGGCGTCGCCCGCCGCCCCGAGAGCCCGCGGGTCGCCACGACCGACTTCTACCAGCTCGGCACGTCACACAACTACGGGCGCTTCTCGGCGAGCGCCGACCTGTTCCTGATTGACAACTCGAACCAGCAGGTCTACATCCCCGACGACGGCTCAATCGAGTTCGCCGGCGCGAGCCGCGCCTACGGCTTCGAGCTGAAGAACTCGGTGCGCGTCACAAGCCGCCTCTCCTTCAACGGCGGGCTGACGCGGGTGATGAACGCCTTCTACCGCGGCACGCGCCCGCGCGAGTACGTGGACAGCGCGCCGCACACGGTCGCCAACGCCGGCTTCACGCTCTCCGGCTGGCGCGGCTTCAGCGGGTCGCTCCGCTACAGGCACACGAGCGACTACCGGCTCGACCCGCTCGACGCGCGCATCCGCGCCGCGGGGCTCGACGTGGTTGACCTCGGCGTCACCAGGCGCCTCCGGCGCGATTTAGACTTCAACCTCGCCATCGACAATCTTTTTAACAAGCGGTACTTCGAGACGCAGAACTACTTCGAGTCGCGCGTGCGCCCGGGCGACGAACCGGCCGGGCGCATCCACGCGACGCCCGGCTACCCGTTCGGCCTGACCGTGGGCCTGACGTTCAGGTTCAGTGGCGGGTAAATTCAGAGCCCATGTGCGGGATTAGCGGCATCATCAGCAGGGACGGCGTCACGCCCGAAGACCTGGCGCGCGTCGGGGCGATGAGCCGCGCGCTCGTCCACCGCGGCCCCGACGACTCCGGCGGGTACAGCGCGCCGCACGTCGCGCTCGCGTCGCGCCGCCTCTCCATCGTTGACATCGAAGGGGGCGGCCAGCCGCTCTACAACGAAGACCGCTCGCTCGCGCTCGTCGCCAACGGCGAAATCTACAACCACGCGGAGCTGCGCCGCCTGCTCGAAGGGCGCGGCCACCGCTTCAAGACCGGCAGCGACTGCGAAACGATTCTCCACGCCTACGCGGAGTACGGCGCGGCCTGCGTCGAGCGCCTGCGCGGCATGTTCGCCTTCGCGCTCTGGGACGGCGCCCGGCGGCGGGTCGTGCTGGCGCGCGACCCGATGGGCGAGAAGCCGCTCTACCTGTACGAGCGCGAGGGCAGGCTGCTGTTCGCCTCGGAGATGAAGGCGCTCCTGCGCTCGGGCGAAGTCCCGTTCGAGCTTGACCCGGATGCGGTTGACCTCTTCTTCCATTACCAGTACGTGCCCGAGCCGATGACGGCCGTCAGGGGCGTGCGCAAGCTGGACGCGGCGCGCCTGCTCGTGGTTGACGTCGAGCCCTGGCGCGTCGAGGAGCGGTGTTACTGGCGGATGGAGGACGCGCCGCCGATAGACGGCGACGCGCCCACCCTCATACGCGAGCAACTGGAGGCGGTCGGCGAATTGATGACCCGCGCGGACACGCCCGCCGGCGTCGCGCTGAGCGGCGGGCTGGATTCGAGCGCCGTCGCCGCCGTCGCGGCGCGTCACCGCCCCGGCGAGCTGCACGCCTTCAGCGTCGGCTACCCGGGGCGGCCCGAGGGGCTGGACGAGCGCCACGAGGCCCAAGCCCTCGCGCACCACCTCGGCCTCCCGTTCCACGAGGTCGAGGTCGGGGCCGAAGAGGTGGTCGAGTTCTTCCCGGAGTTGAACTACTGGCGGGACGACCCCATCGCGGACTACTCGGGGCACGCCTACTACGCCGTCATGCGGAAGGCGCGCGAGTGGGGCGTGCCCGTCATGCTGCAAGGGCAGGGCGGGGACGAGTTGTTCTGGGGCTACCCGCAACTGCGCCGGGCCGCGGCCGAATCTTCAGAGAAGGAGACGCTGCGCGGCGGCGGCCTGACCGCCCCGCTCCGCTACCTCGCGCCCGCCGCGCCGGCGTCGCTGTCCCGGGCGGGATTGTCGGCGTGGGCGCGCGACCTCGGCGGCGCGCGTTCCGGCTGGCGGCGTATGCGCGAGCACCGCGCGTCGCCCGCCGGGCGGCTGGTCTTCTACGACCTCTCGCCCGACTACCGCGCGGCGGCCGAAGGCGTCGGCGTTTTGTACGGCGAGCAATTCGCCGAACAACTCGGCCCGGACGGCGCGGCCTCTCGGTTCACCCTCCCTCTGCCGTGGCCCAGAACTGACGTCACGCTGACTCGTCTCATCAGCGACACGTACCTGCGCGCGAACGGCGTCGCGCAGGGCGACCGCCTCGCCATGGCCTCCTCGGTAGAGCTACGACTGCCGCTCCTCGACCGCCGTCTGGTGGAGACGGTCGTCGGCCTGCGCAAGGTCCGGACGGACGTGCGGCTCCCGCCCAAGGCATGGCTGAGGGGCGCGGCCGAGGGGCTGCTCCCCGAGTGGGTTCTGAGACGCCCCAAGCGTGGTTTCGCGCCGCCCGTGGGCGAGTGGCACCGGGCGTTGTTCGCCGCGTACGGCGACTCGCTGCGCGGCGGACATCTAGTTGAGTCCGGCGTCCTCAACCCCGAGGCCGCCGACCTGCTCGCGCGCGGCCCGTTTCCCGAAGGTCTGACAAGCCCGCTCTCGTTCAAGGCGCTCGTGCTTGAACAGTGGGGCCGCCGGATGAGCGCGGAGGCGTGCGTCCCCGGGGCCGCGGCCGCCTCGCATGAATCGGCGCGAGGGTATTCGGAGAACGTAAGTTGAAAGAGAGGCTCAGAGTCGCCATCAACGCGCAGCTCAAGCCGGACGGCGGCTCGGGCGGCGTCGTGACCGTGCTGCGCGCTCTGGCCGCGCTCGCCGGCCTCGACGGCCCGGAGGAATACGTCTTCGTCGGCCCGCACGACTCACAGGAGTGGCTGCGCTCGATACTCCCGCCGGGGCAGGCCGTCGTGCCCGGGCCCGCGCCGGTCGAATGGGGCGTTGACCGGATGGAGCCTTTCAAGCGGGCGCTGGGGCCTCTGCGCCCCGCGGCGCGCGGCCTCAGGCGTATTCTCGGCGCGACCGTGCAGACCGCGGAGTCCGGGGCGGCAGGGCTTGCCTCTTTAAAATCTTTCTCGCCCCCGACCCCGAAGAATTTTTACGAAGGGCTGGGCTGCGGCGTGGTTCATTTCCCGTTTCAGTCCTACGAGCCCTGCCGCCTGCCGACCGTCTACAACCCGCACGACTTGCAGCACCTTCATTACCCCGAGTTTTTCACCCCGGCGGAAATCAGGCTGCGCGAAAACCTGCATCCGGCCGCCTGCCGCGCGGCGCACACGGTGGTCGCCGCCTCCGGGTTCGTCAAGCGCGACGTGGTCGAGCGTTACCGCATTGATGCGCGGAAAGTTCAGGTCATCCCGTGGGCCCCGCCGCCCCTGCCGGAGCGTTCAACCGCGGAGGACTTCTCGGCGCTCAGGAGAAGGCACGGGTTGAGTGACGAGCCGTTCGCACTCTACCCGGCGATGACCTGGGAGCACAAAAATCACGTCCGGCTGCTGGAGGCGCTGGCCCGCCTGCGCGACCGCGACCGGCTCGAAATCCGCTTCGTCTTCACGGGTCATCAGACCGACTTCTGGCCGCGCGTCGAGCGCCGGATGAACGAGCTGGGGCTCGGCGGGCAGGCGAAGTTCCTGGGCCTCGTCCCGCGCGAGGAGTTGAGCGCGCTGTACCGCGCGGCGCAGTTCGTCTTCGTCCCGACGCTGTTCGAGGCGGCGAGCGCGCCGCTGTTCGAGGCGTGGCAGCACGGCGCGCCCGTGGCCTGCTCGTCGGTCACGTCGCTGCCCGAACAGGCGGCGGGCGCGGCGCTGCTCTTCGACCCGTTCGACGTGGAGGCGGTCGCCCGCGCGCTCGCGCGCATGGCGACCGAAGAAGATTTGCGTGAAGACCTGCGGCGCAGGGGCGCGCGCCGCCTCGACGACTTCAGCCTCGAACGGACGGCGAAGGCTTACCGCGCCGTCTACCGGCGCGCCGCGGGGCTCATGCTCTGCGATGAAGACCGCCAACTCCTCGGCTGGGACTGGATGCGCGGCGGCGCGCCGGGCGAACGACCGGACATCGAATAAACACAAGGGGACTCAAAGAAGCTTATGGACAGGAACGGGCTGATTAAACTGCTTATCATTTCCGCGACGCTCAACTTTTCCGCGTGCGGCGGGGCCGCGGAGAAGGCGGGCGGCGAAAGTAAAGCGGCCGCCACACCGCCGGCCGTCAACGCGGCCGCCCCGCCGCCTAAGACCGACGGCGTAGCGAACGCCGCCGCGACGCCCGCCGCCGCGACCACAGTCCCGGCGTCAACAGGCGAACCCGCCGCGCGGCAGGGCGCGCCCAACGCGTCCGAATCAAGCGGGGCGGGCGGCGCCGCGCCGGCGAAGATGCCGACGCCCCAGATCGGCTCGGGCGGCAACGACTTCTTCCTTTTCACCCAGGCGCGCGCCGCCATCAACAACGACCCGGACTTGAGGGCCGCGAACGTCGTCATAGACGTCAAGGGAGGCGTCGTGACTCTCAGCGGCGCGGTCGCGAACGCGGCCCTCAAGTCGAAGGCCGAACAACTCGCGCGAGGCGCCGGGTCGAAGGAGGTCAGGAATCAACTCCGAGTCTCCGCCGGACGCTGAGCGTCGCGGCCCCCGGCAAGTCTCCGCCGGGCATTGTTCGTGAACGGCCTGAACGGAACAGCACAGCCACAAGGGGGAAGCATGAGGAAAATACGAACGCGCTTATTCAACTTTTTCGCCGCCGCCGTGACTCTCGCCGCGCTGCCGCACGCGGCCGCGGCGCAGGAAAAGGGGAAGGAGACGAAGCCGACGGCCGGCGCCGTTGACGCCTGGCGGCAGGCGCTCCCGCCGGAGGCCGAGGTCACGGGGGCGACGGAAGCGGGGGCCGCCGACACGCGGCGGCCGGATTCCCGCGAGGCGGCCGAGAAAGCTCTGCTCGCGCTGGAGCGCAGGTGGATGGGGGCGCTGCAACAGCGCGACGCGAGCGCCCTGAGTCAACTCGTCTCCGCAGACTTCACGCTCGTCAGCCCGCGGCTCGTCCTCGCCGCCGGCGACCGCGACAAGTACTTCCAGCACGCCATGCGCGACCTGACTCTCACCTCCTACGACTTCGAGGGGTTGACGGTGCGGCTCTACGGCAGGACGGCGGTCGTCAGCGGCCGCCTCAGACAGAGCGCCAGCGCCGCCGGTGAGGACTGGGGCGGCAGCTACCTCTTCACGGACGTCTGGGTCAGCCGCGACGGCGCCTGGCAAGTCGTCAGCAGACACACGAGCGTGCTGCCCCCCGAGAAGAGGTAGACAGCCGGCGCAATGAAGCGGGCGGCGACCTCGACTAACGCCCCGACCCATCGCGTTTGACTCAGCCGTCGCCACGCGTCGCGCGGCGCGGCGACGGCAGGCCGACCACGCACGCCGGCGTGCTCGCCGAGCGGCGCCGCGAGCCGGCCGGGCCGGGTCGGGCGGTGAATCTTCAGACCCGCCAGAAGTAGTTGGGGCGACCTGTAGTCTTAACGAACCGGGGGCGATAATGGCTCCGACAAGAGGGAAGCGATGGGATACATCACGACACGCGACGACACGAAGCTCTACGTAAAAGACTGGGGACGGGGGCGTCCCGTCATCCTCATGCACGGCTGGCCGCTCTCCGCGGATAGCTGGGATGACCAGGCGTTGGCGATTGCCGAAGCGGGTTTTCGCGCGGTCGCTTACGACCGACGCGGCTTCGGCCGGTCGGAACAACCGTGGGAGGGGTATAACTACGACACGCTGGCCGACGACTTGTCCGCCGTCATCGAGGAGACCGGCGCGACCGACGCGGCCGTCGTCGGCTTCTCGATGGGGGGCGGCGAGGTCGCGCGCTACATGTCGCGCCACGGGGGGAAGAACGTCGCCCAGGCCGTGCTGGTTTCTTCGGTCGTGCCGTACATGCTCCAGACCGCGGACAACCCCGAAGGCGTCCCTCAGGCGACGTTCAATCAGATGACCGAAGGAATGAAAGAAGACCGCGCGCATTTCTTCGAGGGCTTTTTCAAGGATTTCTATGGCGTCGGGCTGGTGTCGCAGCCGGTGAGCGACGAGGTGCTGGCGTGGTCGCGGAACGTGGCGATGCAGGCGAGCCTCAAGGCGACGCTCGACTGCGCCGGGGCTTTCGCGATGACGGATTTCCGGCCCGACCTCGCAGCCTTCACGGCGCCGACTTTAATCATCCACGGGACCGGCGATAAGACGGTGCCGATTGACGCGACCGGGCGCGCGGCGGCGCGCGGCATACCTCAGGCCGAGCTGATCGAGTACGACGGCGCGCCGCACGGACTGTTCGCGACGCACAAGAATCGCTTGACGCATGACCTGCTCGCGTTTCTGACCCGGTCAACGCATTGACTCGGCGCCTTACAACGGCCGAGCGGCCGCGTGGAAGGAGCGGAGGCATTGGGCGGCCCGCCATCTCCTCCGTATTGCCCTGTGGTCTTGCCGATAACATGGTCGAGATGCCCGACGCGCCCGAGTTTACAATCTCGCGGCAAGACTTTTTCTTTAACTGAAGCAGCGAACGC
The DNA here is from genome assembly GCA_036387195.1 of Pyrinomonadaceae bacterium. Classification (GTDB taxonomy): domain Bacteria; phylum Acidobacteriota; class Blastocatellia; order Pyrinomonadales; family Pyrinomonadaceae; genus QHXN01. The sequence continues at coordinate 55,135 of DASVUF010000006.1, forward strand.
CTCCGGGTATGAGGCGCGCCCGTCCGCGCCGACGGTGAACGGTAGCCGCCGGTGGTCGGCCCTCATTAGCTTCTTAAAGAAACGTTTCGCCGCGCAAACATCCCGCTTCGCGCCGAGCATGAATTCGATGGCGTCCCCGACGGAGCCGACTGCTCTGTAAAGATATTCCCACTCTTTACCGACCTCCACGCACATCTCGTCCAGCCTGGAAGAGGCGCCACTCATCTTTAAATGAGGGGGCGCCCGCTCGTTGATTTCCGGGGCGCATTTCTGGGCCCATCTCCACACAGTCGCATGCCCCGGGGAGAGAACCGCGCCCGCGCATCATCTCCCCCATGTCGCTGTAAGAGAAGCCGGTAGCGGCGGCGCCGCCTGACGCATAAAAGGATGGTGGCAGGCTCGAAGTGGCGCCACTTAAAGGGGATTTATGCTGCTTTACGAGTATTATTCCCGGATAGGGATGACCGGGCTGCGGGGAGGATTATAGCCCGGGAGTGATTGCTGCAACACGGCCGTTCCGGCGCCGACAAACCGCCTACGGGACGCGGGCCGAGGGGCGCGCCCGGCGAGCCGCCCCGCCTACGTCGAAGGGCGCGAGCCGTCGCGGGGCGGCTCGCGCCCCTCGGCTCCGACCAGTTCGTGCTCGCACAGACGCGCGGCGCAAGCTACTATACGCGGGCGCGCGCCCCGGCCGGAGCGTCTCGGAAGGTTCAGCCGCCCCGCTCTACGACCCGATGCGCGCCGGCTCGCCGGCGCGCGGGGGAGCTGAAGCCCTCGCGCGTCAACTGGAGCCGCCGGGGCGGCCCTGATACGCTTTGCCGCCACGTCGGGCGGGTGGAAACGTTTTCGCCGAATTCCTCATTCATTTATTAAGGATGAATCCGAGAGGGTGACCGCGCCCGCTCTCTTACTCACCGTGGTTGAAAATTCAGGCCCCGGCGGGGGGCCTGATATCGGTCGAAGGCGCTTCTCGCCTGATAACGTATGGCAGGCGCCCGGCGCAGGATGACCGAGGCGGACATCCCGGCGACGCCCTGGCGTGTGGTGGCCTCCGTCGCCCTGCTCGACTCCGCTACTCTACAGCCCGGCGTATACAAGCGGCGCGGGAGTCGCCCGCTTCGCCGAAGGAGATAAGTGATGCCTAAAGATTTATCTTCCAGCGTTGAATTCCTGCGCCCGCCCGTCGGCCCGTCCTCGCGCGACGGCATCACCGGCGAGGTCGCGGAAAGCCTGGCCTTCGACGACCCGCGGCGGGTGAGCGCGCTAATACGCGCGTCGGACATGCGCCGCGCCGGCTCGCTGTCGGACAAAGGGTTCAGCGCCGCCGTCGCCGCCGAGTCGCTGACCTCGCTTGAGATCATCATCGGCGAAAACAACATCCTGCCGGCCTGGTTTCTGGACGTGGCGCCGACCCGCTCGTCCGCGGTCTGTAAGATCGAAGCGGGCGGGACGAACTACAAAGGGGGCAGGGGGCGATGGGTCGGCACGGGCTTTCTTATCTCGGACAGCGTCCTCCTCACGAACCACCACGTCATCAACTCCCCGGACACGGCGCGCAACGCCGAGTGCGTTTTTAACTACCAGCGCGACCCCGAGGGGAAAGACCTGCCCGTGAAGCGCTTCCGCCTGAACCCCGGCCGGCTGTTCCTGACGAGCCCGACGCCGGGCGGCCTGGACTTCACCTTCGTCTGGGTGGAGGGCGCGCCCGGCAAGGAGTTCGGCATCGTGCCCTTCAACCGGGACTTCTTCGTCATTCAGGAGGGGGACGTCGCGAACATCATCCAGCACCCCGGGGGCGACTACAAGGGCGTGACCTTGCAGGAGAACAAGGTCATGCGGGTGGACGAGGCCCTTGTGCATTACGTCTCCGACACGAAGCCGGGCAGCTCCGGGAGCTGCGTCTTCAACAACAGTTGGATGCCGTTCGCCCTGCACCACGCCAGCGCCGACAACGCCAGCCCGGGCGCGGCGAACCCCTCCAGGTACGTCAACGAAGGCATCAGGTTCTCGGCCATCGTCGCCTACCTGGAGAACCTCATGCGGGATGAGCCCGCGCGCAGGCAGGCCGTCGAAGAGATTCTCTCGCACGTCAACGGGACCGACTCGGTCCTGGGTCACTGGGGCGCCCTGGGACGCGCCGCCCCCGACTCGCGCCCCGCCGTCGAAACCGTGGTGAACATCTACAGAGGCGAGGCCGAGGACGTTGACGTGGGCTTCTGGAACGTCGGGTGGTTCACCCCGCGTTACAGCGAGAAGCTCCAGCGCGTGGCCGAGGTGTTCGTCAAGATGAACCTCGACATCTGGGTCTTCGAGGAGACGACGGCCGAGGCGGCGGGCGCGCTCGCCGCCTACCTGCGGGACGCCTACCACCTCGACTTCGTGTGCGAATTCTCCGAGCCGGACCCGCAGCCCGGCGCGCAGACGACCGCGGTGATGTGGAATCGGAAGACGGTCGAGGGGCGGAAGGCCGAATGGCCGGCCGAGATAGACGAGTGGTTCAGCGCGCGCGCAGAGGACTTCGACGACCTCCGCCGGGAGGGGGCCGAGGGCCGTATGTTCGAACGCCGCCCCGCGCTCTTCCGCTTCTCGAACAAGGGCGGCGCCGCGTTCGACTTCTTCCTGGCGCCGCTCCACCTCAAGGCGCAGGACGGAGGAGGGAAGCGGCGCGTGGCGGCGGCCATCCTCGCCGCGGCCGTCGGCAGGATGGTCGAGCAGCAGGGGGCCGACCGCGACTGGGTTATCGGCGGCGACTTTGACGCGCCGCTGGCGAACGAGGACTTCGGCAAGCTGGTCGCCGGCGGCATGACGGCGCTGAGCGCCGGGGGCGGGCAGGGCGGCGCGTTCTCCTACGTCAAGGGGCCGAACTCGCCCGTCGAACACGTCTTCCTCTCGCCGAACCTGTCCGAGACTTACGGGGGCGAAGACTTCTTCATCGTGGCCCGGGACAAAGAGATTCCCGACTACCTGACGGCGCTCGGCGGCCACAGCCCGGTGCTGGTCAGACTCAGCATCCGGGGCGACCAGCCTAAAAACGAAAGGGGACATATGACGGACGGGAAAAGACTGTCTGACTCGCTGCGCGACAAGTTATCCGGCCTCGACCTGGGGGTCGGCGTCGGCTCGGCGCGCCCCGCGCCGGACGCGGACGGTGACGGTGACGGTGACGGTGACTCCGCCGCGCTGCGCATCCCGCTGACCGTGACCGTGAGCGGCGACGAGGTGAGCCTCTCGGCGCGCATCAGCGTGCGGGAGTTGAAGGGGCTGCTGGCGGGCGCTTCGCCCGGCGTGGTCGAGGAGGCCGTGAGCATAGACCCCGACTACGGCAGCCGGCAGGGGTACGACCCGGACTTCCTCGGCGCGGGCAAGCGGCGCGTCCCGCTGCCGCAGTTGTCGGCCGCCTTGAAGGCCAGGGCCGCGGTCAACAGCAAGGCCGCCGGCGGCGACAGGCACGTGCTGCCTTACCACCACTACAGCGTGGTGATGAACAGGGAGCGGCGGCTGGCCTTCTTCACCGCCGTCAACATTGACGGGAGCGTCTTCTACAACATCAAGCGCGAGCCGGACAAGTGGTACTTCGACCCGCGCATCGGGAAGGACGAGCAGACCGGCAACGAGGTCTACGCCAACAACCCGCTCGACCGCGGCCACCTCGTGCGCCGCCTCGACCCGGCCTGGGGCGAGTCGCGCGAGCTGGCGAAGGTGGCCAACGACGACACCTTCCACTTCACCAACTGCTCGCCGCAGCATCACGACTTCAACGCCGGCAAGTCGCTCTGGGCCGGCCTCGAAGACTACATCCTGAAGAACGCCGACGCGCTGGACTTTAAAGTCTCGGTCTTCACCGGCCCGGTCTTCAGCAAAGACGACGACGCATACCGCGGCGTGCAATTGCCGCGGCAGTTCTGGAAGGTCGTCGTCATGGTCAAGGGCGACGGGAAACTGTCCGCGACCGGCTACCTCCTGAGCCAGGAGACGCTGCTCCAGGGCATCGGCGAGGAGGCGTTCGTGCCCGAGGACAAGGAGGCCTTCTCCTACGGGGCTTACAAGACGTTCCAGACGCCCGTGCGGAGGATCGAGAAGCTGACCGGGCTGAGCTTCGGCCAGCTACGTAATTTCGACCCGAAGAACCACCTGGAAAGCGACCTGGAGGGGCTCGAAGCCCTCGACCTCCGACAGGCGACGCTGGACGATTACAAGGACATCAAGTTCTGACGCGCGGGCGGCCTGCGGCGGCGCCGCCGCAGGCTAAAGCCTCCGGAGGCGCGCGTCCCTGTCCGGCGCCGGTGGACGCCGCACGGCCGCCGCTACGCGGGCCGTGCGGCCGACGGCCGAGCCGGGTGAAAGGAGTTGACATCTATGGCTGGCGAGGGTTTTGAGGCGGGCTGGACCGGCTCCAAGGCAAAAGCCGTGCTCTCCTTCGCGCAAGGGGTCGTGCCGCTGGTCATCGCCGTGGCGGTTCTGCTCATCTTCTGGGGTCTGGTCAAATCTATGATGGGTTTGACGAAGGCTCCGGAGTTAGAATGGAATCGCGCCGCGTACCTGTTCTCGGGGGTGGAGGCGATAGCCTACGCCGCCGCCGGTTTCCTTTTCGGGAGGGAGGTGCACCGCCAGCGCGCCGAGCAGGCCGAGCAGCGCGCCGGCAGCGAGCAGCAGCGCGCCTCCGAAGCCGAAAAGAAGGCCACCGAAGAGACGACCAAGGGCCAGACCCTCAGGCGGGTCATCGAGGCCAAGAAGTCCACACGGCTCGAACGCGCGCCCGACATGGAGGGGCTTGAGAGTTTTCAGGCCGGCGGCGGCCCGGCGCAGGCGGCGGGGCAGTCGGACATTGACGAGCTGTCGAGAGTCTCCAGCGAGCTGTTCCCTTACAACTGACGCGGGGACCGCACAGCGCGCGCCGGCCGAAATTCATAACGACCTTAAGACTCTTTGAAGGGGTAGTGTGATGGCGCCGGCCGGGTCGCGCCGGCGTAAGGTGTATGAACTGCCCGACGCGGTGGCCGCCGAAGAGCCCCGCGCCTTCGTGTAGAGGGGCTGCGAATATGGCGTCGAGAGAAACCCTGACGGCTTTAAATTATGTCCTCGCCGGCCTGTACCCCTTCCCCGCCGATTCCTACAGAATCGTTGAAGAGGCCGGCATACCGCCGCAGGTCGTCGCTTTCAGGCCCAAGGCCATAGACACCTGGTACGAAATCCTCCGCGCCGCCAACAACATGGGGCGCGTGCTCGACGTGGTGCGGGCGGCGCTCAACGAACACCCCGAGAACCCCTTGCTCATACAGGCCGGGAAGGGCGAAATAAAGCAGACGCCGGCCCCCGTCGTGGGCACAGACCTGCCCTGGAAGGGCGACCTCTCCGCGGACGCCCTGGAGAGGATCATGGGGAGTCAGAGCACGCTCCTGCCCGTCAGCTTTCTTGAGGTCGGCGTGCTGCAATCCCGGACCGTGGCCAAGGTTCAGTTCGCCGGCGGCGAGAGCGGGTCGGGCTTTCTTCTGAAAGACAACCTCTTCGTCACCAACCACCACGTCATCCCCGACCGCGAGCGAGCCGCGGTCGCGGAACTCCTGTTCAACTACCAGAAGTCGGCGGCCGGCCTCGACCTCCAGCCGAGCAGCCGCAGGCTCGACCCCGAAAGCGGCTTCGCCACCTCCGACGAGCACGACTGGACGCTCGTCCGCGTGGACGGCGACGCCAACGCCGAGTGGGGCGCCATCGAAATCAGGGAGGTTGACGTGAGTGTGGCCGAGAGGGTGAACATCATCCAGCACCCGGGCGGCGGGCCGAAACAGATAGCCCTCTATCACAACGTCGTCGCCTACGTCGGCGAAAACCGCATCCAGTACCTGACCGACACCCTGCCGGGCTCTTCCGGCTCGCCCGTCTTCGACAGCAAGTGGCAGGTCGTCGCCCTCCACCGCAGCGGCGGCTGGATACTCGAACCGGGGACGAAGAACCACGTCTTCCGGAACGAGGGGATTAACATCAACCGCGTGGTGCAGGGCCTGAGAGCAGCCGGGTTGTGAGCGGTATGGGCTGGACGCCGGAGCTAACCAGAATCAGGGACATCCTCGCCAGACTCTACCCTCACAAGGAAGAGCTGCCCAGGCTCGTCGAGGACGCCGGCATGGCGCTGGAGTTGGTCGAACTCGACGGCACGGCGAGCGCCGCCTGGCACGACATCATAAAAAAGGCGGTCGCGGGCGGCCGGCTCGACGCCCTGGTCGGCGAGTGCGTCAAGTCCGCCGCCGACGCCGAGCTGCGGGGGGCCTATCAGGACTACCTCGCCGCCGCGCGCCGCCCCGGAGCCGCGCCCGCCGCCGCCCTCCACGCCCCGCCGCCCCTCCAGCCCCCCACGCTCATCGGCCGCGACGCCGAGGTGCAGACCTTAAAGGAACTCCTGCGCGAGCCCGAGACGCGCCTGCTGACGCTGACCGGGCCCAGCGGCGTGGGCAAGACGGCGCTGGCCAAGCGCCTGGCGGTAGACCTCGCCAAAGAGTTCGCGGACGGCGTGACCTTCGTCGAGCTGGGCGCGCTCCGCAACCACGAGGCCGCGCCGGGCGAGGTCGCCGGCGTGATGTGGGACTACAAGCAGACCGTAGACATCCCCCTAATAAGTTTCCTGCAGGACAAGCGGCGGCTGATAGTCCTTGACGGCTTCGAGGCCGTCATCAAGGCCACGCCGTTCGTTAAGACCCTGCTCGGGAATTGCCCCGGCGTAAAAATCATCATCACCAGCCAGCAGCCCCTCGCCTGTGAGGACGAAGAACTCTCCCTGCTGGAGAAAAGATACATCGTCACGCCGCTCTCGTACCCCGGCGCGGGCGGCCAGTCGCCCGAGGTCACGGCGGCCGAGTCGGCGGCCGTCAAGCTCTTCGTCGCCCACGCGGAGGCGATAAAAGGCAAAGGCAAACTCGACCTCGGCCCCGCGAACATGGAGGCCATCGTGGCCATCTGCAGCGAGGTCAACGGGCTCCCGCTCTGCATACAGATACTGGCCAGCTTCATCAGCATCTTTAACGACCCGCCGGCCTTGCTGGAGTTTCTGAGGCGGGAGGGCTTCGCGCAGCTCGACGAGGAGCAGCACCTCTCGAAGGCCATAGACATCAGGCACGCCAGCCTCAAGCCGGACGACCAAATCCTCTTCAGGCGGCTGGCGGTGTTCGCCGACTGGTGTTCGTTGCAGGCCATCAGGGAAGTGTGCGCGTCGGCCGGCGGAAAGACCGTCCCGGTCGTGACCACCCTGAGACGGCTGGTTGACGGGAGCTTTGTGCAGTCGGAAGGCGGGCGGTACAGGATGCTTCAGGTCATCCGCGAGAGCGCGCGCGAGCACCTGAAGTCGAGCGGCGAGGCCGACGACCTCCGGATGAGATTCGTGGAGCACTACCTGGCAGTCGCCAGGGAGGCGGAGCCGAAACTTAAGACGCCTGAACGCGCCGCGCAGCTACAGGAACTCCAGCGGGACTACGGAAACTTCCGGGCCGTGTTCGACTGGAGCGCCACCCCGAAGGGGAGCCCGGAGGCGGGGCTGTCGCTGGCCGGCTCGCTCTTCTGGTACTGGAACTTCATGGGCTACCTCCGCGAGGGGCAGCGGCGCGTGCAGAAGGCCGTGCGCCTGGCCGCCCCGCAAGCGCCCTCTGCGCCGCTGGCGAAGGCGCTGTACTGTGACGGCGGCCTGACGTTCCTCCTCGGCGACTACAGGGAGGCGCAGAGGCAGCTCGACAAGAGCGCCGAGGCGTGGAACGCCGTCGGCGACGAGGCCGGCCTCGCCTACGCGCTGATAGTGCTCGGCATGGTCAGGAAGGAGATAGGCGAAGACCTCGACTCGGCGCGCGAGCACGAGGAGAAGAGCGTACGACTGCTGGCGGGGCGCGACGAGTGGGGGCACGCGCTCGCGCTCAACGACCTCGGGAACGTGCTGGCGGCGCAGGGGCTTCACGGCGAGGCGCGGCGAAGTTACGAAGAGAGCAAAGCGATGTGGGGGCGGCTGAAGGACACCTGGGGACTGTCGCTGACCCTGAGCAACCTCAGTTCGCTGGAGTGCAAGGAGCAGAACTACGGCGTGGCCTACGACCTGATGCGGGACGCGCTCAAACTCCAGCTCGAGGCGGGCGATAAGTGGGGCCGGGCCTGGTCGCTCAAGGGAATCGGCGAGGCGAAACTGGGCATGAAGGACTACGCGGCCGCGGCCTCGCACTTCTACGAGAGTTACCGCCTGCACTCCGACCTGGGCCGAAAGCAGTTGATAGCGGAGTGCTTGGAGGGACTGGCGAAGGTCGCCGCGGGGCTCGGTCAGGAGTCGCGGGCCGCGTCCCTGCACGGGGCGGCGGAAAGCCTCCGCGAGCAGTCGGGGAGCAGCATGTCCTCCGCAAAGGATAGGGAGTATGATGGCCTCGTGAATCGCCTGCGCCTCGACATGGGCATGAAGGCTTTCGAGAGGGCCCGGGCCGAAGGGCGCGCGTGGACTGAGGAGCGGTTGCAGCAGCAGGTTCAGTCCTACGCCCTCGACCTTCAAGGCGGCGCAGGCCCCTGATAAGCCGCGGACAGGCTTCCGCCCCGCCCGCGGGGCCACGGCCGCGGCGGCAATCTCTTCGGTGTGAGGCGCAGATGGAACATGAAGGGAGTTCGTCGAAGGATGAACCCGTCACGCTGGCGTCGGCCGCCGGCTCCCCCTTCCGCTTTACCGTCGGCGTCACGCCGGCCCGGGGCGCGGGCCCCCGCGCCCTCTCGTTCGAGGTCACGGGGCCGGAGCCCTCGGGCGGCTCTTTAAAGACGCGCCGCTACCACCTGCCCGACGCGGGGCACAACTCCTATCTGGACTTGTTCCTGAGCCTAGCGCGCGACTTCGGAGCGCGCGTCCCGCGTAACCGACGCCCGTCAGTCGAACCCTCCTTCAAGGCGAAGTACCGCGCGCTCCTGACCGAGAACCTGGCCCCGGGCGTCGTCTACGGCTACGGCGACCCGGGGGTGCTTCGCCTGGAGGCGGGGGCCGGCGGCGAGGAGGGCGTCTGGTATTACATCGTCGTCACCTCGAACGACGCCCCCGACTCGTTCCCCATCATCCGCTCGCGCGACCTCGCGAGTTGGGAGTTCGCGGGCTTCGTCTTCCCGAAGGGCCGGAAGCCGGCGTGGGCGGCGGACGGCGAACACGTCAGCGACTTCTGGGCGCCCGAGATGCACCTCGTCGGGGGCGAGTTCAGGGTCTATTTTGTGGCGCGCGACAGGGAGACGCGAGAACTGTCGGTCGGCGTGGCGAAGTCCGACAGCCCGGAGGGCGAGTTCAGTGCCGGAGGGAAGCCGCTGCTCACCGGCAACGCCATTGACCCGCACGTCTTCGTGGGGGACTCGGGGAGCGCCTACCTTTTCTGGAAAGAGGATAACAACGACGTGTGGCCGAGTCGCCTCACGCGCCTGCTCCGTGAGCGCCCCGACCTGATAGCCGAGCTTTTTCCTGAGAGGGAAGACCGCATCACCGCCTCTTTCACGCAAACACTCTGGCCCTGGATTCAGGGGCTTGAGCCCATCGAACGTTTCTTCGTCCAACACACGCTCATCGAGGCCGTCACCTCCTCATTCTCCGCGTTCCGGGAGCGCCTCGGACGCCTGCTGGGCGGCGACGCCACGCCCGCCGCGCGCGAAGCGGGGCGCGACGTGCTTCGGGCCATGAGGACACCCGTCTACGCTCAAAAGCTGTCGGCCGACGGCCTCAGCCTCGTGGGGGAGCGTGTGAAGGTCATCGAGAACGACCAGGCGTGGGAGGCCCATCTCATCGAGGGCATGTGGCTGGTCGAGCGCGGCGGGAGGTGCTACCTCTTTTATGCCGGCAACGACTTCTCGACGACCGAGTACGGAATCGGCGTGGCCATCGCGGACTCCCCGCTCGGCCCGTACAGAAAAACGGCCGGGCCCGTGTTGCGCTCGACGAAGGAATGGTGGGGGCCGGGACATCCTTCGTTCGCGCCGGGCCCCGACGGCGAGCCGCTGCTCTTCTTTCACGCTTTCTTTCCCGGGCGAACCGGGTACAAGGAGTTTCGCGCGCTCCTCGCGGCGCGAATCGAGTTCGAGGACGACCGCGTTCTGCTGAGATGACCGGCCGTTTGGGAGCAGGACCCGGCCCGCGGGCGAGCGTGATGCGCGTGAGCGGGCGCCCCTCTGGCTTGACCGCCGCCACGGTCTGCGGCGACCATGCGTGACATGAAGACGTCCGCGAAGACGTGGCTGTTCATCCTCGCGCTGGCGCTGCTCGCCTCCCTCGTCGTGCTCATATCGCGGCCGGACGAGCCGGTCGCCGTCAGCGTCCCGGACACGTCCCGGGGCCCTTCGTTCGAGGCGCGCGTCGAGAAGCCGCGGCGCGCCCGGTTCCTCTTCGGAATCATCCCGACCGGGCTGGAGGAGAGGCTGATGGGGGGCGGCGCGCTGCGGTTCGACCACGCGAGCCGCGGCGCCAAAATCGGCTACGTCGGGCGCGACCGCCTCGAACTCGGCGCCGACGGCTGGGACCTCCTCATCGAAACCGACGCCGCAGGGGGAATCGCTCCGGGGACGCGCCTCGTGTTCCCGATATTGCTCGCGGAGACGCCGCGGACGCTGCGCTGCCGTCCCGCGGACAGCGCCGCCGGCTACCTGCGCGCCGCCGAGAGGCCCGGCTCCGGCGAATTGGACGGCAGCTTCCTCGTCGAACTCGCCACCTGCGAGAACGTGGCGACGGGGAAGGTCATCGAGTGGCCGCCGGCGCCGCTCACCCTCCGAGGGAGCTTCGGGGGGCTGCCACACGGCCGCCGTTAGAGCCCGAGGGGCGCCGCACGACGGCTCGAAGTACAGAACCGCCGGCTCGGACACGAAAGGGCGCTCCTGAGATGGAGCGCCCTTTCGTGTCCGAGCGTCGCGGCGTCGCGGACTCGCCGCCTGGTCGTGGGAGGCAAAAAGGCTTCGCGCGCCTCTCAGCGTTGTTCGCGACCCGGCCTCTCAATCCAGGCTTTGAAATTGCACGACGCTATTTAATTGGTTTCCTACTTCGTAGAACACTCTCTCCCCGTCTCTGGAGATGGCGAGACGGAAAATCGCATCGTTCGGCCATTCGCGTAACTGTTCGGGTTGGGCGCCGTTTAGTGGAAGCTTCCAAAGACTGAAGGGATTCCCCCTTTGCAGCACGACAAACAAACTCTCCCCGTCTTTCGACCAGTCGAGAAAGGGAATGTCGTCGTTCGGCGGGGTCGCCGGATATTTTAAGACTTCGCCCGTTTCGGCCGACAGCAGGGCGAGCGCCATCGTATTCGTTTCGGGATTTGAAATGTAACAGGCGAGCGTCTTCCCGTCGGGCGAGATACGCGGCGAGCGAGTCGCCCGGTCTGTTAGTTTGACGGGATTTTCACCGCTGATAGAAACTCGCCACAGGGTTTCGACGTTACTTTCGGAATCCTGAACGAGGTAGAAGACCGCCCCGCCGTCCGGGGAGATTATCGAGTCTCTAACATTCCCGCTCGTCGTCAGCCGCACGGTGTTCGTCCCGTTCGCGTCGGAGCGCCAGACGTCCATCTGCCCCGCGCGATTCGACATGAATGTCAAAAAGCGTCCGTCGGCGGAAAGCTTCGGCGAGATTTCGGCGCTGGCGTCCGAGGTCAATTGTTTGCGCTCGCCGCCGTCCTCGCTGATGGTGAAAATGTTGGCGTTACCCTCGTCCGTCGCGGAATAGACGATTAGCCCGTCATTCGTCCAATCCGCGCCGAACGGCAGCGGGCACTCATCCGAGATGGTCGTTAGGACGTGAGTGTTTTTTTTAAGATTATTGACGGGGGCCGTCAGGAAACAGGCGAATTTGCTGGATTTCACCGCCACGAGCGAGTTGGATTCGACGTTCAAACTGATTCCGTATCTTCCGTTGACGCCGTTGGCGACGAAGCGCGCTTCCCCTTCCGGGTACGGCACGACCCAAAGTTCGTCGTTCAAGGCGGGCGATTTCGCCCCGTAAGCGACCACGAGAATCCCGCTGCCGTCTTTGAGCCAGATGGTTTGACCCGCCGAAATCCACTCTTCGTGTGAGACGATTCTTTGTTCGCCGGTCGCGGCGTCGAAGACCGCGACCTGGGCCGACGCCTGATTGTTCTCAGTCCGGAAGACGGTCGCGGAAAGAAGTTTCCCGTCCGGCGACCAGGAGACGCCGCCGTCCGTAAATCCGCTCTCCGGTTTGCGAACCGCCAGACTGCGCCCGCCTCCGCCTTCAATATCCGTAAGCACCAGCGCCGTCTCTTTACTCTCGCGGTTACGGCGAATAAATGCGAGAACGCTTCCGTCGGGCGAGACGGCCGCCGGGCTATCTATGTCACGCAGGATTTCCCGCGAAGCTCCGCCGAGCACGGAAACCCTGTAGAGCGTTGAGACCGCAGGTTTGTTCGGCCCGGGATTTTCATTTACGGAATAATAGATTTGCTCGCTGTCGGGCGAAAAAACTGCGCCGATAAACGTTCCGTTGATTCGCGGAACGACCTCAACACAGTCGCCGTTTTCGTTCCGCCGCAAGAACAGCGATTGCACGCCGTTTTTAACTTGAACCAGCGCGAGATACTTTCCGTCGGGCGAGATGGTCGAGTTTCGTATATCCGCGTCGGCGACGATTGTATCCACCCGAAATTTCCTGAATAGAGACTCGGCGGAACTCCGCCCCCCTTCAAAGCCGACGGACGCGAAATATCCGACCGTGAAAGAGGAAATCGCCAGCAAACTGACGAAAACTGCGTTCCGCAGTGAGGCGCGGTTCTCAGGAAGCGGTCGGCGTAAATTCCCCGTAACTTTGTCCGAACTCGTCTCGCTCGGGTCGTGGATTTCGCGTGGTTCGGTGACGTGATGCGCCGGCGCGTGCGTCTCAAGCGCGATTACTTCTTCGACGCCGACCACCTCCTGCACGTCGCCGACAAACTGGTAACCGCGACGCGGGACCGTGATGATAAATTCTTCGCCCTGCTCAAAGCGGCCGAGGGCTTTTCGTAAGGTCCTGATATTTTGCGCCAGCGTCGTCTCCTCGACAAAAGTATCCGGCCAGACTTCGTTGAGGAAACATTCCTTTTCAACCACCCTCCCGTGATTGCGCAGCAATACGACCAGGGTCTGAAAAGCCTTCGGAGTCAGCGGAACAGGTTGACCTCGAAACGTCAGACACCGCCCATCAACGTCCAAATAGAAATCACCGAATTTGAAAGCGAGTAAGGTTTTGGTGCTCATGTCCTTACGTGGTCAGAGTGTCAGGATTAACGCCGATGAGTTGGTCAACGCCGATGGCCGTTCGTCGCGCGATGCGTGCTCCGGGCTCCCCGCCGAGGGGGAGGCCGTTGAAGGTCAACCCGTCATTCAAACGAAGGCGGCGCGTCAATCATTGGGCTTGAGCCGCCGTCGGAATTAACCGCGCGGCGTCATCAAAATCGCGGGTGAACCAGTCTTGCGTGAGCGGTGCTAAGATGTCAACAACCACCCGCCGAGTTGTGCAGCCGCGCCGCTCGACTCTGCGCGCCCGCCGGGTTCGACCTTAAAAACGCGAAAGCGGAACGTGAGACGAGCCTCTCCAGAGCCCCCGCGCCGAGCGGTCTGTTGACGCTCAGCCTGCCGGGCGTAAATCAATCTCGACGGCGCGCCCGCGGGATTCGCTCGTAGAAAGGCCCGGTCATCTTTCAAAAGTCTTTGATAAAGATTTCAAATCAACTTTCACACAACTTTTAAGACTTTCACGGCGAGAATTTTTTACCGTCACCCACGGTCGCGGGAGGCGCCCGGGGTTGCGACTGAGATTCCTGTTTGTCAAGATGTCTCTTCGCGTAAGTCCTGAGCAGGAAATTCAAAAACATGAAAAACTATCTATCTTTGCTGGCCCTCATTCTGTTCGCCCTTCCGTTGTCCGCGCAGGTGCCGTACAACTCGGCGGCCCCGAATGGCTACACGAAAAAAGCGGCCGTCTCCGAACAGGTCGGTCTGACGCAGGTGACGGTCACTTATCACCGTCCCGCGGTCAGAGGGCGCGAAGGTAAGATTTGGGGCGAAACGGTTCACAAGGGCTTTGTTGACCAGGGATTCGGAAACGGCAAGCCCGCGCCCTGGCGGGCGGGCGCGAATGAAAATACCGTCATCGAATTTGATAACGATGTAAAAATCGAAGGTCAAAGTCTGCCGAAAGGAAAATACGGATTATTTATCGCGTATGACCCTGTGGAGAGCATTGTCATTTTTTCCAAAAGGTCGGACGCCTGGGGCTCATTTTTTTATGACGAAAAGGAAGACGCCCTGCGCGTCAAAGTTAAACCTCAACCGCTCGATAAAAGCGTCGAGAATCTGAAATACGAGTTCTCAGGCCAAACGCCGAATTCCGCCGTCATCGCTCTTTCGTGGGAAAAACTGTCAATCCCTTTCAAGGTCGAAGTCGATTACCTGAAGCAGCAGTTCGACGCCTTCGTCGCCGAATCACAAAATCCGCGAGGCTTTACACCGCAGGGGTTAAATGTCGCCGCGAGCTGGTCTTTGCAGAATAATTACCAGTTGGAGAAGGGGCTCGAATGGGCGACCCTGGCGACGGGCCCGAAGTTTCCGGGCGACCCGACTTCCTTCCCCGCGCTTTCGACTAAAGCGCTCATCCTCGACAAACTGGGCAGAGCCGACGAGGCGGCGGCGGTCATCAAAGCCGCTCTACCTTCGGGCGGCGTCGGCGAGCTTCAGCAATTCGGCAGACAGCTTTTAGCCGCGAAAAAGCCGCAGGCGGCGTTGGAGGTCTTTCAGTTTAATTACAACAAAAATCCGAATCACTTTACGACGCTGACGGGAATGGCGAGGGGCTTATCCGCCAACGGCGAATACACAAAAGCCCTGGACTTCGCCAACAAGGCTTTACAGTTAGCGCCGAATGATTCGGCTAAACAAGCCGTTCAGGCGATGATTGAAAAGCTGAAGGCAGGCAGAGATATCAATTAGGGCTCGGTTGACGTTTCAGCGTAAACGAATAGGCGCGCCGACGAGACTCTGGAATCCGGGCGGCTTGCCTCGTAAGCGCCTCGCGCCTCAAACGTAGAGCCGATTGCGGGGTCGGGAAGGTTCGATGCTACCGAACCTGCCGGCCGGCGTGCGAAGTCGGTTGGCATCATGATTCTTTACGGTAAGAGAGGGCGCAACGCAGAGGGGGCGGCGGGGACATAAATTCACCGCCGCCCCCTCTGCCCGCACTCCTACGGGTATAGATAGAAGGCGCGAGACGGAACCCCACAGGGCTTCCGGAACTGTGCAAAGCGCGGGCTCCGGAAGCCCTCTATTACGTTAACGTGAACGGGCGCCGCGCACTAACTCGTCGGCGCCGCGGTTGACTCTGAAGCGCTTCGCGTAGCCGGCATACACGACCCGCCCTGTTGCAAACGTCGAGTCGAAGCGCACGAAGGCCCGTGGACGCCCCGGCCCGTGGGGCGCTCCCTGAACGGCTCTCGACAACCTTCGCCCCTGCCGCGCCCCCGCCGTCGAACCCTTTGACCTGCCCTCTCCCGACACGAGCGCCGCTCTCCGCCTCCTTCCGGGCGTCCCGCGGTCTTTATTGGGCGAATCGCGAGATATTGCCCGCACATTCTACGAGTCGTTATACTGCGAGCACCTTTGAGAAAGGCGGGTAGTTATGGAAGCGGCGAATGTGAAAGAAGAAGCGCGGCGTTTGATCGAAAGGTTACCTGATGACGCAAGCTGGGACGACCTGATGCATGAAATCTACGTGCGGCAGGCTATCGAGGCGGGGCTTGCGGACAGCCGCGACGGCAAGGTGTCGAGCCTTGAGGATGTCCGGGCTAAGTTCGGCTTATCGCAGCCGTGAGAGTCTTCTGGACGGAGGCGGCTCTCGGCCAGCTTGAGGCGATTCGTGATTACCTCTGGCAGACCTCGCCGGACTACGCCCGAAGAGTTGTCGAGCGCCTTGTGAATCGCTCCGAGCAGATTGCAGCCTTCCCGCGCTCGGGGCGCATGGCGCCGGAGTACGAGATTGATGAAGTGCGACAGGTCATAGAGAGTTCGTACCGACTCATTTACCTCATAAAAGAAGAGCAGGTTGAAATCCTGGCCGTCATTCACACCTCCCGCAGAGGGTTGCCACAGGAAGAGTAGCGTTTTGCGGTTGAGGCGAGCCTGACAAAAGCATGCGCCCGACCCGCGGCGCGCGGGATTTCATCAATCTCAATGGGGCGGGCGGGCGCGTGACGCCGGGCGTTATGCGGCGCGTCGGAAGTGCGGTTTAGGGAGTCAGGAGGCTTTGCCCGGGTGATTACCAGAGGGGTGAAAGTAGCTACCGCCTGCCTGTCTTTGTTCCTCGGCGTCGTGCTCTCGCTGTTCGTCTCCCTCAACGAAATCAAACAAGAGAGCGGCGCAGGGGATGGCTGGTCCTACTTCGCGCCAGGTTGGAGACTCCTCGACCCGGGCGCCCACGACGGCCCCGTCATGCTGCTCGCCGCCCTGCTCGACGCGGGTTTATATAGCCTCATCATTTTCGCTGCCTGCTACGGCTTCGTGATGTTAGTCGAGAAAGTGACGCAGTAATCTTGTCCCGGCGCGGCGGCAGCCGCCTGACAGGCGCTTGCGCGCGACCCGCGTCACGAACCTTGTCATGCCCCGCGGAAGGGGCCGGCGGTCGCGCGATGAGCGGCGTCAGGTTGCCGCCCCGCGCGGGGACGCCGCCAGGACCTTCGCCGCAGAGCCGAGGGTTAGGCTTTCGCGGCGCGGCAGGCTACCCGAAGTCTGTGCCCGCGCCCGGGCGCGAACCGCCACAGGGTGGCCTCTCACAGCTTTATCTCACCCACCGTCTCGCCGAACTGAATCCTGGAGCCCACCGCCAGGGCGACGCTGCGCCCCGGCTCCACGTCCTTCACGGCCCCGCCCGGGGTGCTGACGACCCACTTCTGCGGCGACACATTTTTCAGCCCCCAGAGGCCGGGTCTGGAGGGGTGTTCGGCGACGGCGGCGACCGGCGCGGAGAAGTCATACATCCTCTGCTCGTTAACGTGATGCGGGAAGAGTTGCGTGTCGAAGTTGAGCATGACGACCGACGCGCCGATGCGGATGCGGGGCGGGAGCCGCAGCGCGGTCGCGCACGACCAGCAGAGGCCGGGGTCGCCGCCGCGCGCCTTGAGCGACCGGCCGTCGTAGAAGTTTTCGAGCGAGCAGTGGGGGCAGTAGAAGATGGCGTCCCGGAGCGCGGCCATCGCCCCGCGCCACTCGCTCTCGCGCACGCGGCCGTGGAGGGGGTCGCGCAGCCCCTCGGTAAAGGCGCGTGTAAAAAGGTCACGCAGGGCTTGCGGGTAGATACGCCAGAAGGCCAGCGCGTTGTCGTGGACGCCGGGCACGGGCGCGTTGGAGTCGTCCTGCGGGTCGAAGATGAAGAGGGGCTCGGCGCCGTAGAGCCTGGTCATCGCCGGCAGGTCGAGGCACTTGATCTCGGTCTCCTTCCGGCCTTCGAGCGGGTGGGCGACCATGAGCATGTAGAAGATGAGCACGGAGAGCGAGAAGAGGTCGGTCTGCGTCGAGGGCAGCGCCTCGCCGCGCACCACCTCCGGCGCCATGAAGCGCGGCGTGCCGAGCACCCCGAGGACGCCCGCGCCGTCCACCGAGACGTTGTCGTTGTCGGCGATGAGGATGTCGCCGTTGTCGGGGTCGAAGAAGGCGTTGCCGAAGGAGATGTCGCGGTAGCAGAGTCCCTGCGAGTGGAGCAGCAGGTAGTTGTGCGAGAGGTTCAGGCCGGCGGTGGCGAGGGCGCGGAAGGTCGGCTCGATGCGCCGCTTCATCAGGTCAACGATGTTCTTGAAGCGCTCCGGCCGCAGGGGCATCACGTATCCGAAGCCGGGCACGCCCGGGGCCGTGGTCAACTCCAGCGGCCAGAGGAAGTGCTCGCTCGGCGGCCCCTTGCGCACGAGCAACTCGATGGCGGCGCGCTGCTCCGGCGTTGACATGTGCGGGAAGAACCATTTGAGCGCCACCGCCTCGCCGCCGAGCGTGGCTTTGTAGACCTCGCCCTGGCCGCCCGCGCCGAGAAACTCGTCGGCCACGCACGTCGGTCCCGAAGGCTCACAGCGCACGGCCTGCCCCGGCTTAAGAATTTGATCCATGCTGATTCGAACCCCCCTTGTCCCTGCTAATCGAGGTTGCGCTCGGACTCGACCTCCGCGCCGTGCTCCACGCCCCACGGGCCCGAGCCGTTGCCCGTCAGGTCAGAGTCCTCCACCCTGGCCGTCCCGCCCGCCGAGACCTCGACCGCGTAACGCCCGTTGCCGTTAATTTGAGAGCCGAGGGCGGCGAGCACCGACCGTTCCCCGACCGACGCCCCGGCGCCGGCGTTGCCGACGACCACGCACGCCTGCAACAACGCCTGGCCGCCGTCGCGGATGAGGACGCCGGAGTCGTGGCCGTCGCGGACGCGGCAGCCGTTAAGGAACAGTCTGCCCCGCGTCGTCACCGCCGCCTCGGCCTCCCTGTGGCCGTAGAGTTCGCAGTCTTCCAAAACCGCCTCGCCTTCGAGGTGGACGAAGACGCCCGAGTTTTCGCCCCCGTGGACGCGGCACATGCGCGCCGTCAACTGCGCGCCCTCGCTGACGCCGAGGTTCGCCAGACGGTTGTCGTAGACGTCGCACTCTTCGAGGAGCGCGGCCCCGTCCCGCCACACGACGACGCCCGCGTGCGCGCCGCCGTAGACCCTGCTGCGCCTGACGACGACGCGCGCGCCGCCCGTGACCGCAACGCCCACGTTCGCGCTGCCGTAGACCTCGCAGTCCTCGACCGTCGCCGCGGCGCCGTCGAAGAAGTAAAGACCCGAGTCGGCGCCGTCGTGAATCCGGCAACCTTTGATTAGCGGCGCGGCCTCGGCGCCGTGGGCGGCCACGCAGGAGATAGTCTCCGAGGAGATGTCACAGTCTTCGAGCACCAACTCGCCGCGCAGCACGTCCACGACGAAAAAGCCCCCGCCCCGGCCGCCCGCCGCCCCGCGGAGCGTCAGGCCGGCGACCCTCGCGGCTTCCGCGCCCGACTTGAGACAACTCGCGCCCGCGACCCTGACGACTATCTCATCACGGGGGCCGTCGCCGACGACGTTGACACGTTTGTCCAGTAAGATTCCTTCCTCGTACACCCCCGGCCGGACGAGGACGCGTCCCCCGGGCGCGACGTACGCGAGCGCCTCGTTGATGCTCGCGAAATCGCCGTCCCCCTTCGCGGAAGCCACCACGGAGGCCGCGTCCGCGGGGGCGCGGGCGGCGCGTTTGTTCGAGGGCGCGCGTGCCTTCTCGCCCAGGGGCGGGGCCGTGTCTGCGTCGCCCCCCGGGCCGCCGGCCGTCGCCGTCGCGGAGGCTGCTTCTTCGGCGGCTTTCAATTCGTCGTCGGAAATCAGGCCGAGGGCGAGCGCCCACGAGTTCACCGACCAGACGGCGGCCGGCTCCGACAGCGCGTGGTATTCCGCGAGGCGCCGCGCCAGTCGCGCCAGCAGAATCTGGCGGGGCGCGCCGGCGGGCGCCGCGAGCAGGTCATGGGGGACGTGCTCTTTGAGCGCCGACACCAGCACCGAAATTTCGCGCCGGTACTGCGCGGAGTAGTCTCGCAAAAGACCTTCGCAGCGCCGCGCGTCCTGAACGACGGAGCGCCCGTGGCGCGCGACTATCTCCCGAAGCTTCTGTCTCGGCTGCTCGTTCATGCGCCCCGCCCGTCGGGCTTCGTTGTCGGGACAGGCTCGGCCGAGTCCGCCGGGACGCCCGACGCGGGGGACTGCTCCGGCGCTTCGTCCTGCCCCCGCGCCGCGGCCGCCGCGCCTTCCGCGGCCGTCGCGGGCGCGGCGCTCACCCCCGTCGTCACCTCCACGGAAGCAGACCCCGCGGCTTTCGTCCCCGGCGCCTCCTCCGCCTTTCGCAAAGCGTCCATGCGGCAGATAATGGCGACCGTGCAGTCGTCGCCGCTGCCGGAGCGCGTGGCCTCTTCGAGCCAGCCTTTGAGGCTCGCGCTGACGGGGTCGAAGCCGTCCTCGCGCAGCATCTCCAGAAGGTCGCTCCCGACTTTGAGGAAGCCGGCCGAGTCGGAGAAGGAGTTCACGTAGCCGTCGGTCGAAAGCAGGATGAGCGCCGGCGGCTCGTCCGTCATCGGCTGGAGCCGGACGCGAAAGTTCTTCTCGGCGTCCGGCGTGCAGAGCGAAGTGGTCTCGTTGGCGAAGAGGCGCGCGTCTTCCGGCAGGGCCCGCGCGACCGCGCCCGCCGCCGAGACGTTGAGGATTTCGCCGTCGCCGAGTTGCAGGCAGAGCGCGAAAGAGTCGGCGACCGCGACGGTGAGCGAGGTCGCCCCGTAGGCGAGCAGGGGGTTCTCCTCGACGAGTTTGCGGGCCCTCGGGCCGTCCCTTTTCTCGACGGCCCCCAGTTCGTCCTCCGTGAACGGCCGCGCCTTGAGGTCGGCCTCGGCCGCCTCGCGCCAACGCCTCACGAACTCGCGCGGCAGAAAGTCCTTAGCCTTGCCTTCGACCTCCGCGTGATTCGGCAGGCCGCGCGCGTCGTCGAGGAATTCGCCGACGACGCGCGCGGCCGCCTTCACGGCGAAGCGCGAGCCGCGGTCGCTGCGAAAGCATTTGTTGCTACCGTGCCCGTCAGAGATTGAGACGATGACGGGCAGCCCCCGCCCCGACTCGCGCGCTTGCAGGATGGCGTCCTGGTTAGGGACGCCCGCGCGGAGGTGCGACGCGCCGGGCACGGTCTCGCCCATCACCCGCCATTCGGCGGGGCTCTGCTGTTCGGCCAATGGCTCGGCTCCTTACCAGACGTCGTCTATGGTCTGCTGGTTGTTGGCGGCCTCGTCGTCCACGGGCGTCTGACTACCGCCCGGCGCCGCGGCCGCGGCCTGCGCGCCGCCGCCCGGCGCGGGCGCGGCGGTCGGGATGGGCACGGGCGTCGTGGGCGTCGCCCCCGGCGCGGGCGCGTCGGCGCCGGCCGCCGGCGAAGACGCGGACTTAAGGACCGCGGTCGAAGCCCACTTGATGTGGCGGACGAGGGCCTCGGGGCTGTTGGCCGCCAGCGGTTTGAGTTCCGTGTTGCCGATGAAGCGCTGCAAGACTTCGGGGTCTGCGTCGCGCCCGATGGAGATGGCGATGCGGACGGCCTTCTTGCCCCAGGGCTCGTCCATCAAAGCCTTGAGCCCGGCCTCGAAGTCGTCGGTCGGCTGCCCGTCGGAGACGAGCACGAGGACCGGCGGGAGCGCGCGCTCGCTCATCGGCGGCATCTTGAGCTGTTCGGCGACGAGCTGGAGCGCCTTGCCCATGTCGGTCTCGCCCTCGGCGGCGAGGTCCGCCCATGAGAAGTCGGCCACGGGCGTCGGCTGCGTGATGTGCCACTGCGCCCCGTTCGAGAACTTGACGGCGCGGACGAGCACCTGCGCGTTCGGGTTATCCTCGGCGACCTTCCGCATGTGCGGGATGGCCTCGCGGATGGCAGTGTTAAGCGCCTGTATCTTCCCGTCCTGCTCCATGGAGCCGGAGCTGTCCGCAATCCAGATGAAGTGAAGCGGCCTCGAAGCCAGTTCGCCGCCCGGTCGTCTACTCATAAACTCGATTCTCCTTTTCTCGACTCGGAATCATTGCGGGCGGGGCAGACCCCGCCCTCCTGCGTCGCCGGCGCGGCGCACGAACACGCCCGGCGCTATAGAGGGAATCAACGTTCACGCGCTCTCGAAGGGGATGCGCATCAATATAACAGAAGGAGACGCGGACCGCCTTCGCCGCACGACACGTTCAAGGCGTCTGCGCCGCCGGGGGCTCAAGATTCCTGCGCTGCTGTTCCTCGCGCAGCGTGTTGACGACGAAGGGGACGCCGACCGCCAGCAGCGCGGACAGAAGCGCAAGCAGGAGGCAGCCGACCAGACATCCGCGCCAGCGTGTGCGCCCGCCGCGCGGCGCGGCGTCGCCCGCGGGCTCCTGCATCCCGCTCGTGTTCGCCCCCTGCGGGGAAGAAGGCTTGCGCGCGGCCGTGGGCGCGGGGGCGTTTGAACTGACCGGCGTGTGCGTTCCTGAAGCCGGCGCGGCGCGGGGCGGCGCTGCCGGCGGAGTCGAAGCCGCGGGCGTCCGCCTTTGCAGGGGCGGGGCGCCCGGTCGCGTCGGGGGGGGCGCAGGGGGCGACGGCCTCGGCGTGGCTTCGAGGGGCGGGGCGGGCGTCTCGTCGCGCCGGCGCTTGAACTCTTCCAACTCGGCGTCTGTAACGACGCCAAGCGCGAGCGCCCACGAATCCACAGCCCAGCGGGCGGCGTCTTCCGTCAGCGCCAGTTGCTCTTCGAGGCGCTTCGCCAGACGCGCTACAAGCAGGTAAGTCGGTACGGAGTTTTTCGCCGCCAGCAGGTCCAGGGGCACGCGCTCGCGGAGCGCGCCCACCAGAATGTTTATCTCCCGCCGGTGTTCGCCGCACAGGTCACGCAGCAGCCCTTCGCATCGGCGCGCGTCGCTGCACAGCCCCGTCCCGCGCCCGGCTATTAACTCCCGGAGCGTCCGGCGCGCCGCGTCATTCATCGCCCCTTTCAACGCCTGCGACGCCTCAGGAACAGGAAGAGTAGGACGAGCGCAATCGTCACCACGATGCTGCCCGGCCAGAGGAAAAAGCCGCCCTCGCTGCTATACCCACCCACCACGCACGCGGTCTGGCATAGGGCCAGCGTCAGCGTTGGGACAATCATTCGTTTCATGAATCTTCAAACCCTCTCCGCCCGCTCATCCAAGTGTGCGATTCCGGTACGACGAACGCTGAATGACGGAAGTGGGGCATGATGTGTGCCACAGCCCTCCAACGACAAAACCCCTGAAGTCGCCTTGATTGGGCCGCCAGATTCGCTCCGTCGGCGCGCGGCGTTACGCCACGCGCCTTTGCGAAGCGCCCCGGCCCGCTTGATTGGCGCGCGAAATTTTATGGCTTTACATGAACGAGAGTCGTTCGGTAAAGTCGTGGCGCCGAGAGAGCATAAGCAGTAGGCGTGCTGCTTGAGTCCGCGCCAGTTACAGGTCTCACTCCAACACAAATGTTATTTCGCCAACCCGCTCTGGCCGTCGCGCCGCGCCGTTTGAAGGCTCGTCTCCCGCTCGCCTTCCTCCTTCCGGGACTCTGTTTCGGGGCCGTTCCCCACGGGCGGCGGCCCGCGCCGCCGCCCGCACAGACGCCGCCGGCGCAGTCACAGCCCGCGCCGAATGCGCAGCAGGGCGAAGAGGAGGTCGTGCGCATCACGTCCAACCTGGTGCAGGTTGACGCGGTGGTGCTGGACAGTAACGGCAAGCCGGTCACGGACCTCCGGCCGGAGGAGGTTCAGATTTACGAGGACGGCAGGCCGCGAAAAATCACGAACTTCTCGTACATCGCCGGCGCCGGCGGACGCGCCGCCGCGCCGGCGCCTTCCACGGCGGCCGGGGCCGCGCCGCCGCCCTACAGGTTACGCCCCGAGGACGTGCGGCGGACAATCGCGCTGGTGGTTGACGACCTCGGCCTTTCGTTCCAGACCATCTACTCCACGCGGCGCGCGCTCAAGAAGTTCGTGGACGAGCAGATGCGCCCCGGCGACCTGGTGGCAATCATTCGGACGAGCGGCGGGGTGGGCGCGCTGCAACAGTTCACCTCCGACAGGCGGCAGTTATACGCCGCCGTCGAGGCCCTAAAGTGGTACGGCACGGGCCGCTCCGGCCCGACGCCCTTCGAGCCGATAGACACCCCGACGCCCGGGTCGAAGGGGGCCGAGGTGGACGCGAAGAAGGCCGGGCAGGAGGGGCTCCGCGAAGACCTCTCCACCGTCGGCACGCTGGGCGCGATCAGTCACGTCGTCCGGGGGCTGCGCGACCTGCCGGGGCGGAAGACTGTCGTCGTCATCTCGGACGGCATTCGCGTCAACGACGACGCCGACCCCGCGCGCGAGACCAGGATGGGCCGGGCGTTGCGGCGGTTGATTGACCAGGCGGCCCGCGCCTCGGTCGTCATCCACACGATGAACGCGGCCGGCCTCCAGTGGTACTCGGCGACCGCGGCGGACTCGCTCGCCACCCACAACGGCCTTGGGGTCAGGGACGCAGGGCAGATGGGGGAAGTGATTTCCGGCCGCGCCGCCGACATCTTCGCCAGACAGGCGGGGCTGAGCCTGCTGGCGGAGAAGACGGGGGGCGCGGCCGTCCACGACTCCAACGACCTGGGCGCCGGCATCCGCCGCCTGATGGACGACGAGGGGGGCTACTACCTCGTCGGCTACCAGCCCGGCGATTCGACCTTCGACGCCGCAACCGGCCGCCGCCTGTTTCACAGGCTGAGCCTGAAGGTGACACGGCCGGGCAGATACAGCGTGCGGATGCGGGACGGGTTTTTCGGCGTGCCGGAAGGGGAGGAGGAGGCGGGGGCGCCGCCGAGCACGCAGCGCGACCAGCTCGTCGGCGCGCTGCTCTCTCCCTTCGGCGCCTCCGGCGTCCGCGTGCGGCTGACTTCGCTGTTCGCCAACGACGAGAAGACGGGCTCGTTCACGCGCTCGATGCTGTACATAGACGCCAACGACCTCACCTTCAAGGAGGAGGCCGACGGCTGGCGCACGGCGACCTTCGACGTGGTCACCGTGACCTTCGACGAGGGCGGCGCCGTGGTTGACCAGCTCAGCCGCACCGACGCCCTGAGGGTGCGTGACGAAGCCTACCGGCAGGTCCTCAAGCACGGGTTCGTTTACAACGCGGTCCTGCCAGTTAAGAGGCCGGGGGCGTATCAGCTCCGGGCCGTGCTGCGCGACCACGAGTCCGGGCGCGTCGGCTCCGCCGGCCAGTTCGTCGAAATCCCCGACCTGAAGAAGGGGCGACTCGCGCTCTCCGGACTCGTCCTCAACGCCTCGGCCGCCGGCCGCCCCGCCGCCGAGCAGGGGCGGGAGGGCGCGCGACCCGAGCCCGACCCGCAGGCCGGCGAGGCCGTGCGCCACTTCAAGACGGGCATGGTGATGCGGTACGGCTTCGTAATCTATAACGCTCGGCTGGGGAAGGACGCGCGCTCGCCACAGCTACAAGTGCAGTTGCGCCTGTTCCGTGACGGCCAGCCCGTCTTCACGGGCAAACTCCAGCCGTTCGCCCTGAACAATCCGCCCGACCTGAGACGTCTGGCCGCGGGAGGCTCTATCACGCTGGGCGCCGACATGCCCCCCGGCGAGTACGTCCTCCAGGTGACCGTTAACGACCTCCTCGCCGAAGAGAAGCGCCGCGCCGCGAGCCAGTGGATTGATTTCGAGATTACGAAGTAGCGCGCGGCGCGCGGCCGGCATGATTAAGCTTATCCGTCTCAGATTCGAATGCCGCGGCCCGGGTAAATTCACAATCTCATTTTATAACCGTCTAATGAAGTAGGTAGTGCTTATGAAAAGTTTTTAGAGTCGGTCGAGAAGGTGCGCCGAAGCGCCTGACGACGGGGCGCGCCCCTGCGCCCTGCCCCAGCCTCACCAGGCACACGGGATTGCGCGTCAGCCGGAGGTCAGGCCGGCGACGCGAAGGATTTCATACAGCTCAGAGGCGCGGGCACGTCATAAGAGGAGAAAGCACGATGGCTCAAGCGTTCACCCCGATCCTCCCCTTCACTACGACTGCGAACACCTACGGGCTCGACCAGAACTGCTACTACTGCTCGGTCGCCGCGCTCTCCAACATGACGGTCGAGCAGTTCTTCAACGTGTCGGAGATCATGCAGCAGGACACGGCGACGCCCACCGAGATTCTCGCGCTGTGGGCGGAGGGCGGCGTCACCAACGTGGAGTACTTAGCGTACACTGGGCCCAACACTGTATCTGATGTCAGTCAAACCGTCATCAAGGATATGCCGAAGGGGCAGGCGCTCGGTCTGGCGTATGCGCGACAAGACGGTTCCGGTCACATGGTTGTGCTCGCCAAAGATAACAACGGCCTCGTCAGGTGCGTAGACTACCAGCAGAACCCGCCGACGATTACACCATTCCCGCCAGAGCCAAACCTCATCGCCATGTTCGTTTTCTATAAGACTCCGTGAGCGCCGAGGAGCGTCCCTCTATGCATGCTCATGCCGCGGCCGCCGCCGCGGCGCCCTTCGCCGAGTTCGTGCTGAATGTCTAACCGGCTGACCCGGCTAGGGCAGGAGTTCGACGTACCCGTCCGTTCCGTGCACGCGAATCCGCTGTCCGTCCCGGATGAGCCGGGTGGCATGCTCCACCCCCACGACGGCCGGCAAGCCGTACTCCCGCGCTATCACCGCGCCGTGGGTCATCAGGCCCCCCACCTCGGTCACCAGCCCCTTGATGGCGACGAACAGGGGCGTCCAGCTGGGGTCCGTGTAGGCGGTGACCAGGATGTCGCCCGCTTCGAGATGGGCCTCCGCCATGTCCAGGATGACGCGGGCCCGCCCCTCGACGGCGCCGGCGGAAACCGGCAGGCCGACCAGCGCGCCGGCCGGCAGGTCGTCGCGTCGGTACGCCCCGGCGACGGCCTCGCCATCCGACGTGAGCACGCGGGGCGGCGTGAGCGCTTGATACGACCTGAACGCGTCCTTGCGCTCGCGGATGAGCTGGTCGTCCACACGGCTCGTGCGCACGACCTCGTGAAGCTCCTCGAACCTGAGGTAGAAGATGTCCTCCTTCTCACGAAGTACGCCGGTTCGCACGAGCCGCTCGGCCTCTTCCATCAAGGCCAGCTTGTAGACGAAGTAGCGGCTGACCATGCCGTACTTCGGATACTCCCTGTACCCGGCGAAGGCGCGGACCCGGTCAATCATCCGCTTGGCCTCTTCGGCCTTCCGCTCCCCGTCCGGCAAGGCGCGCAGGCGCTCCAGCAACTCTTGCTCCTTCTTCCGCGCCTCCCGCCGCCCCCGCTCGAATCGCCGCTTGCCGGCGCCCGGCTCGAAGTTCCTGACGTTGCCGAGAATCAGGGGCACGAGCGTGGCGGGGCGTTCGCTCCAGCGCGGCCTCGTGATGTCAATCTCGCCGACGCAGCGCATGCCGTACCTGTCGAGCCAGGCCAGGATGGCGTCCCGCGCTTCGAGCCCGCCCGCGAGCCCGGGCAACTCGTCCAGGAAGCCGTCGTCCTCGACGTGCTGTAGAAAGGCCACCACCTCCGGATGCGGGCGAATCACGTCCGCGACGTCGAGGAGCGCCAGCCCCATCTCCGACGTCACGTTGTTCGGGACTGACTGCGTGAGCGTGTCGGCCGCGTTCTTCTCGCCCAGCCACGCCTGCATCTGGTCGTTGAGCCACCACGCGGCCTCCATCCCCGCCATGATCACCTGCATGCTCCGCGGATGGAACTGGACTCGCTTCATCTCCTGAATGTCCGCCCGGATGAAGTCGAGCAGCGCCGCCCCGGACTGCGTGCGGATGTCGCGTCGCGCGGCGGCGATGGACGCCTGACTGCGCTCGATAAGCTCGGCGACGATGGCCGGGTCGGTTTCAAGTGGGGTGGGCGCGCCGCCGCCCGGCGGCGTCCAGGCGGGGCCCTCGTCCGGTCGCTCCCGGACGAAGTCGCCGCGGTCGAGGATGGTTTGCAGCGCGTCCCTGATTAGCGGATCGGATTTTCCCAGCATCCCCAGAAAGCCCGCGCGGCTCGCCGGCGAAGCCAGGACCTGTGTGACGTCCACGAAGAGCCGCCCGCCCGCCTCGGCCATGGGCCGCGGAGTCGTCATCTGCCAGAGGGAGAGGCCCAGGGGCTTCATTGCGTCGGTCATCATCTGCTGATGCCCGACGGAAATGTAGACGTGGTTCTCCCGGTCGCCGGCCGCGGGGATGGGGAACAGCGTCGTGATCGGCCGGCTCTGGACTATCTGGAAGTCGTCGTTGACCAGACACCACTCGATGTCCTGGGGGCGGCCGAAGTGCGCTTCTATCCGCCGGCCCAACTGCGCGAGCCGCACGACCTGGCGCTCACTGAGCGCCGGCAGCTTCTGCCGCTCCGGCTCGATGGCCTGTTCCTGCGTCCCGCCCGCCGGCGAGGCGTGGATGGCGAGCAGTTTGACGCCGATAGTACTTGCGACGACCTCGCCGTCCCGCACCTTGTAGACGTCCGCGTTCACCAGGCCGGAAACCAGCGCTTCGCCGAGGCCGAAGCTGGCCTCCACGGAGGCGACCTTCCGGTTGCCCGTGACGGGGTCGGCCGTGAAAAGGATGCCGGCCGCCTGCGGGAAGACCATCTGCTGCACGACCACGGCCATGTGCGCCTTCCGGTGGTCGAAGCCGTTCCGCAGCCGGTAGGTCACGGCCCGCTCGGTGAAGAGCGAGGCCCAGCACCGGCTGACGTGTTGGAGAATCGCCGCCGTCCCCACGACGTTCAGGTACGTGTCCTGCTGACCCGCGAAGGAGGCCGTCGGCAAGTCCTCCGCCGTCGCACTGGAGCGGACGGCGTAGGCGGCCTGCTCGCCGAGCCGTGCGACCGCTCCGGTAATCGCCGCCGCCAGGTCGTCCGGGATGGCAATCTCTTCGAGGGTCCGGCGCATCCCCGCGCTGAGCGCGCGAATCGCCTCCCGGTCGTCCGGCTTCAGGCGCGACAACTGATCGAGCCGCTCGTCAACCGACGGCGCTTCCGCCATCATCCGCCGGAAGGCGTCCGTCGTCACGCAAAAGCCCGCCGGCACGCGGAGACCTTCAATCCGCGAAAGCTCCCCCAGGCGCGCGCCCTTGCCGCCGACGGCCGCGACCTGCGTCTGGTCAATCTCCTCGAAACCCAACACGTAGCAGCCCATCCGGCCCCTCCCTTGTGCGCTTTCTGGCGAACGTCGCAGCGTCGGTTGCGTCGCAAAGATTAATTTGAGGCAGGTAAGGCGGCGGGGATACCTGCGTCTGTGCGGCCACGGCGAACAGGGCCTCGACGAAATTCGCCTGACCTCACGCGTCATTCCCCAACGCCCTTTTGACCTGCCCCTTACTCAACATGTTCACCGCTTCAATGCCTTAGAGAGTTCGTTCCGCCGTGTGAAAGTTCCTGAAGCACCGCGAGGCCCGCGCCGTCTTCCTGACGAAGCGACGGCCCTGTTCGATTACGTTGTTCAGACACCCCACGCGCCGCAGCTTACAGCCCTGCGGCTGCGGCGCATCTTCTCATCCTGCGAGTGGCCGGATGCTCTAGGATAAGCCCTCGACGGGGTCGGCGGCGACTCCGTGCGCCGTGACGATAAAGGCGACGACGCTTGAGCAGCAGCCGTCGCGGCCGAACGGCCGGGGCTACAACCCGACGCTCGCCGTGGGCGCGTCACGACGGTCACGCCGCTCGCGCCGGGGGCGTCGGTGAATGTGCGGTTCCTGCCCGGCGTCCGGCAGGGCGGCTCTTTCCGCCTCTACGTGATTACCGGGGCGCCGCCGTAAGATGGCGGGGCGAACATTCCTCAAGCCGGGGCCGGGCAGGAGGCCGGGCCGATTGCGAGGCGGGAAGTCGCGGTAAGATGTCCGAGAAACAAAATATTTAGCGGAGGCGGGAGGCTTCGCCTGACGAAAGAAAACTGACGCGTGGTATTGGCCCGGCAGCGGCCGACGCCGGAGGTTGACAAGGGGTGATAGTCAGGACGGTCGGACATTCGACGAGGGGACTGGAAGAGTTCACAGGGTTGCTCTCGGCGTTCGGGATTGAGGCTTTGGTGGACGTGCGGCGGTTCCCGGGCTCACGTAAGTACCCGCACTTCAGCCAGGAGCGCCTGCCGGGCTCTCTCATCTCGGTCGGGGTGGAGTACCTGCACATACCCGAACTCGGCGGGCGACGCCACCCGCGCCCTGACTCAGGCAACACCGTCTGGCGCAGCGAGTCGTTCCGCGGCTACGCAGACCACATGGAGACGGCGCAGTTCCGAACCGGCGTCGAGCGACTCCTCGAATTGGGCGGGCGTAAGAACACGGCGATAATGTGTTCCGAGGCCGTCTGGTGGAGGTGCCACCGGGCCTTGATAGCAGATTTCCTGAAGGCCGGCGGCGTGGACGTTGAGCACATCTTAAGCCCCGTAAAGAGCGCGCCCCACCCCTACACGTCGGCGGCGCGCGTGGTAAGCGGGAGGCTCACATACGCGGGCGGCGGAGAGTAGACCGGCGGCCGGGTGGTCGAAGACGTGTTGGCCGACGCCTCGCAAACTCCCCTGCCGCTACCGCTCCGCGCGCCGAAGCCCGCGCCGTGTCGGCCGATTATCCAGCGCCCGCCACATACCTCATAGAGTTCAAAGAGAGAAAGTCAAGAAACCCATTGACTTATTGCGGGAGAGGTGTATTTTATAGGCAAAGACTATCTAGCGGCGGCTGTCGAATCAGCGGGTCACGCTGCACGAGGTGGTGAACGTCTCGGGCTTCGTCCACACGCTGTCGGTGTGCGTGTGGGGGCGCGCCGGCCTGCACGACTACGGGCCGGCCGTGAGGTCGAGGCGCGTCGAGGCGTTCCTCCCCAACATAGACTGAGCCGCCTGCGAGCAGCGCATACTGGAGGGCTGGGGCGGCCCGTAAGCCTCGGGTAGATAGTAGATAAAGGCGCGGTGGGGCGCGGAGTTGAAACGCGCCCGAACGCCGACGCCGCCCGGTGGCGCGGCCGCGAAGAATCGGCGGGGGAGGGTAATACGACGGAGAACGCCCCGCCGCCGCGACTGAAGAGAGGTTAGTAAAGTCCCGCCGGAGCGACCCGAACGGGCTCGAACGTGGCCGTCCTGCACACTTTCGACCCTTACTTTGTCGTCGCAAGGGGGCAGTAAAGGAGGCGCATGGCACAGACGGCCGCCGACGTGCTCGTCGAGGGGCTGATTGACTGGGGCGTGGACACGGTTTTCGGCATCCCCGGCGACGGCATCAACGGCATCATGGAGGCGCTGCGCACGCGCCAGGACCGCGTCCGCTTCGTACAGGCGCGCCACGAGGAGGCGGCCGCCTTCATGGCCTGCGCCTACGCCAAGTACACGGGGCGGCTCGGCTGCTGCCTCGCGACCTCCGGCCCGGGCGGCATCCACCTCCTCAACGGCCTCTACGACGCCAAGCTCGACCAGGCGCCGGTCGTCGCCATCACCGGGCAGACCTACTCCGACCTGAAAGGCAGCAACTACCAGCAGGAGATCAACATGACGCTCCTGTTCGAGGACGTGACCTGCTACAACCAGGAGGTCATCAACCCGAATCAGGTGGCGATGCTCGTTGACGAGGCGTGCCGCCACGCGCTCAACCACCGGGGAGTCGCGCACATCACGTTCCCGGTTGACTATCAGGAGAAGGAGCCCTCGGGCAAGACCTCGATGCACAAGCGCGCGGGGCACACTTCGAGCCGCTGGTCCGCGCCGCTCGCCCTGCCGCGGGAAGACGAACTGCGCCTCGCCGGCTTCATCCTCAACGAGTCGAAGAGGCCGGCCATACTGGTCGGGCAGGGGGCGCTGGGCGCGGGCGAGGAAGTGAGCGAGTTGGCGGAGAAGCTGGGCGCGCCCATAGTTAAGGCGCTGCTGGGGAAGGCCGTCGTGCCGGACGACCACCCGCTGACCACGGGCGGGCTGGGGCTGCTCGGCACGTCGCCCTCGCAGGAGGTGATGGAGCAGTGCGACGCGCTCCTCATCGTCGGCTCGTCCTTCCCTTACATGGAGTACCTGCCCAAGCCGGGCCAGGCCAGGGGCGTGCAAATCGACGACAAGCCGGACCGCATCGGCCTGCGCTACCCCGTGGAGGTCGGGCTCGTCGGCGACGCGAAACCGACGGTGGCGGCGCTCTCACAATTCGTCTCGCGCAAAGAGGAGCGTGGTTTTCTTGAGCAGGCGCAGGCGGGGATGCGCGAATGGTGGGGGTTGATGGAGAAGCGCGCGATGCGCGACGACGTGCCCATCAAGCCGCAGCGCGTCGCGTGGGAGTTGTCGGAACTCGTCTCGGACGACGCCATCATCTCCACAGACTCGGGCACTATCACCACCTGGATAGCGCGGCAGTTCAGAATCCGCGGGGGCCAGAAGTTCAGTTGCTCGGGCACGCTCTCGACGATGGCCTGCGCGCTCCCCTACAGCATCGCCGCCAAGCTCGCTTACCCCGAAAGGCAGTCGGTCTGCTTCATCGGCGACGGCGGGTTCACGATGCTCATGGGTGAGTTCCTGACGGCCGTCAAGTACCAACTTCCCGTCACGGTCGTCGTCATCAGGAACGACACGCTGGGGCAGATAAAGTGGGAGCAGGTGGTCTTCCTCGGCAACCCCGAATACGGGTGCGACCTGCACAACCTCGACTTCTCGAGGTTCGCGGAGTTGTGCGGCGGGGTGGGGTGGAAGGTCGAGCGCCCCGAGGATGTTCGCCCCGCCCTGGAGGCCGCGCTGGCCTCGGATAAGCCCTCGCTCGTGGAGGTGTTGGTTGACCCCTCCGAGCCGCCGATGCCGCCGAAGGTCGAGGCCGGGCAGGCGCTGCGTTTCGCGAAGGCGCTGGCCAAGGGGCAGCCCGACGGCGGCCGAATCGCTTTGACCCTGTTCCGCGACAAGCTGGACGAGCTGTTCTGAAGGACAGAGGAGATTCAGAAAGGAAGTCATCATGGGTTTCGTTGATATTGGCGACGTCGGTAAGGGCGGCGAGCTTCCCGGCAGACCCGTCTCGCTGTGGCTGGCGACCACGCCTGAGACTCAGTACCCGTCGCTCTCCGGCGACGTCTCCGTGGACGTGGCCGTGCTCGGGGGCGGGATTGCGGGCGTCGCCACCGCCTACCTGCTGAAGCAGGCGGGGGCGACCGTGGCGGTCGTCGAGGCGGGCCGCGTCGTCGAGAGCGTGACCGGCAACACCACGGCGAAGATAACCTCGCTTCACGGCCTCATCTACGACCAGCTCGTCTCGGACTTCGGCGAGGAGAAGGCGCGGCTCTACGGCGAGGCGCAGGAGGCGGCCAAGGAGAAGATAGCCTCGCTCGTCGAGGGGCTCGGGATTGACTGCGACTTCCGGCGCGCCGCGGCCTACACGTACACGCTGGACGAGCGGGAGAAGGAACAGGTGGAGAGGGAGGTCGAGGCGGCGAGGAGGCTGGGGCTGCCGGCGACCTACACGGAAGAGACCGAACTGCCATTCGCCGTCAGGGCGGCCGTCAGGTTTGACGACCAGGCGCAGTTCCACCCGCGCAAGTACCTGCTCGCGCTGGCGGAGAGGATACCAGGCGGGGGCAGCCACGTCTTCGAGCGCACGCGCGCCTTCGACATAGAGGACGGCGAGCCCTGCGCCGTCAAGGCGAGCGGCGGGACTGTGCGGGCGAAGTCGGTCGTCGTCGCCACACACTTTCCTTACTACGACCCGAACATCTACTTCGCGGCCATGTACCCGACGCGCTCCTACGTCCTGGGGTGCCGCCTCAACGGCCCCGCCCCGCGGGGCATGTACGTGGGCACGGGCGCGTCGCGCAACTCCATTCGCAACAGCCCGTACGAGGGCGGCGAGATAGTCATGCTCGGCGGCGGGCGCCACAAGACGGGGCAGGGCGGCGACACGCGCGAGCGTTACCAGCGGCTCGAAGAGTGGGCGCGCGCCAACTTCGACGTCGCCTCGGTCGAATTCCGCTGGTCAACTCAGGACAACAACACGGTGGACGGCGTCCCCTACATCGGCAGGCTCAGCTCGGGGTCGAAGCACGTCTACGTCGCCACGGGGTTCAAGGGCTGGGGCATGACGAACAGCCACGTCGCCGCGCTGCTGCTCGGCGACATGATTCAGGGGCGCGCGAACCCCTGGGCCGAGGTCTTCGACCCGTCCCGCTTCAAGCCGGTCACCTCCGCCCGCGACTTCGTCCGCGAGAACATGAACGTGGCGAAGGAGTTCATGGCCGACCGCGTCTCGACGCCCGAACTCGGGAGCCTCGACGTCATCCCGCCCGGCCACGGCGAAGTCGTCGAGTGGCGCGGCGAGCGGGTCGCCGTCTACAAGGACGAAGGGGGCCGCGTCTCCGCCTGCTCGGCCGTCTGCACGCACATGGGCTGCGTCGTCCACTGGAACAGCGCCGAGCGGAGCTGGGACTGCCCGTGCCACGGCTCGCGGTTCAACTACGACGGCAAGGTGATTCAAGGCCCCGCGAACGAAGCCCTGGAGCCGAAGCAGTTAAAGACGGAGGCGGGCTAGCCGCGGGAGGCCGCGCCGACGTCTCCGGCGCGGCCCCCCCACCGTAATTTCCGCGCGCCGCCGGCCGCGTGGGGGCGGCCGCCCCTTCACTTAACAATATTTTCCACTGCGCCGGGACTGTCCCGCACCTCCTCGACGATTGACTCTCCCCGCGAGTTGTCGCCGCTCGTCCACTGCCACCTCTCGTGCAGTCTCAGGCGGCCGTCGGGGAGGGCCTCGGGCGTGGACTCGCATCTCCCGGTCATCAACTCGCCGCCGCGGTTGACGTGGCTGTAGCGCATGTCGAGGCGGCCGGCTTCGTCAACCGTAGCTATCAGAGTCCCGAAACTGATGTCCCCACCTTCGTACGTCGCCCACACGACCCCTCCCGCCTGCCGGTAATGAAACGTGGTCGAAGGGCCGGCCTCGCCGTTATCCGTGTTCGAGACCGGCGCGAAGAAGCGTTCGTTGTAGTTGACGCCTTTCATGGCTTGTCCGCGGGGGCGCGCGGCTCGTGAAGTCGTTGGTACCCCTGAAGCACGATAACGTCATAGACGAAGTGGCTCGCCATCGCCGCGACGAGCCCGACCCGCGCGTAGACGAAGCCGAGCGACGTGCTCACGCACAGGAGCAGCAACAGCGCGACGAGCGCGAACACGAGGCGCTCCCCCGCCCACGCCTTCCTATCCGGCCGCATGTGGACGAGCGCGAAGAACGCCGACGCGAGCCAGATTCCCAGTAGCGGCTGTACGGCGGCGCGGAAGAAGAGTTCTTCGGCGACCGCGACCATGAAGGCGATTGAGACGATCTGCGCCGTCGTCAGCCGAAGGGACCGGACGGCGTCGCGCGTGTACTCACGCCAACGACCCCATACGCGGACGAGTAAAAGCTGCGCCACGGCCAGCGTCGCCCCGACCGCCACGCCCGCGAGCGCCTGCGTCAGGACACTGTACGGGCTCTCCAGCAGAGATTGCGGGCGGACACGTCGCAGGAGTAGGACGACGGCCGCCAGCGAGATGAACAGGGCGGACGTCACCGCGATGGTCTTCACGCTGAAGTGCGCGCGTCCGTGTTGTTCTTCCGCGTCTGATGTCATGTGAACCCTCAAACATTAAACGTGCGGCCTGACGCCCGGCGTCACCCGCCCACATTCAAGATTCAGTAGGGGCGGCGTGGCGTCGGGCGCGCGCCGTTGTCGGCCGGGGCGGGTGAAGGGTAGCGGCGCAAAAAATATTTTGGCCACCATCAGTAGCGCCGAAGAGCGGCTTGTCCTCCTTGAAGGTCTTTTTCGCCTTGATGACCTCGTAAAAGGGCCGTCCGCCTCTTGCGGCCTGCGGGCGGGCGCGGTGTGACGGATGACCGGACAACACAACGCGGCGCGGGTCAAAAGTCTCACGCGGGAGTTCTCCCGTGCAACAGAGCCGGCGTGACGCTGACGATTAACATCGGGTAAGATGTCGGAGGTCATTCGCGGCGCCATCCCTCACCACTTATCATCCCTTGTCCCCGGCGGCCGCTTACTATCAGGGGAGTGATTTAACTACCGCTCCAGGCACGCGCCCCTCATCCCCGGGGTTGCCAGAAAAATCGGTCGCGCCGTTCACCCCGGCCGGCTCAGATTGTACTTAGATTCCGCATGGCCTTTACCGGTAATCTTAACGCCGTCGCCCTGACCGACATCGTACAACTCGTCGGCCTGGCGCAGAAGTCCGGCACGCTCACGGTCGTGACCGGCCGGGGGCGCTTCACCGTCCTCTTCCGTGACGGCTACGTCGTTGACGCCTCGGCCGTCCGCTTCGCGCGCGACACGCCGAACGGCGGCGAGCCCCGGAAGAAGGAGCTGCACGTCCGCGCCAACCTCTCGGGCGAGCCGTCGCGGGGCATGAGCCTCGAAGAGATGGCGGGGAAGATTTTCCGCCTCGGCGCCGGCTACTTCAACTTTCAGGCGGGCGAGCCGCAGACGGATTCGCCCGCCGCGCTCGACGTCTCCGGGCTGCTGCTCGAATCGTTCCGCCAGCACGACGAGGCCGTCCGCGACGGCGCCCCCGTCACGAACGACTACGAAGCATTACCCGACGAGGTGGCCGGCGCGGAGCAGGCGCTCGACGCTGACGTGAACGGCGCGCCGGCGAAGCCCAACTCGCTGCGCCACCTCTACGGCCTCTTGAAGTCCCACCCGGAAGAGTCGGGCGGGCGCGACCACGTCCAGCTCGTGCTGGAGGCGGCGCGGCAGGTGTTCGACCGGGCCATCATGTTCGAGGTCGCCGCGGAGGAGTTGCGGGGCGTCACAGGGTACTGCGCGGGGCACGCCGGTGACGCCGGGCGGCTCGACGCCGCGCTCGCCGCGGTCCGAATCCCCCGCGAGGTCAATTCGCCGCTACAGGACGTGGTCGAGGCCCGGCACATCGGCATCGGCGAGGCGTCGGCCGAGTGGTGGCAGAGTTACATGCCGGCCGAGTTCGGGCCGCGCCCCGAGATGGAGTACGTGGCGCTGCCGGTGGTCGCAGGGGGCGGCTGCGCGATGGTGCTCTACGGCGACACCTACGCGCACAGGGAATTCGCCGACCCGCTCCGGGCGCTGGAGATAGTCTGTAAGCACGTCGGGGTGCTGTTGGAGAACGAGCGGCTGCGAAACCGAGACTCGGGGACGCGCAGGTCCTGGCGCGACCGACTCTT
Source organism: Pyrinomonadaceae bacterium (assembly GCA_036387195.1). Classification (GTDB taxonomy): domain Bacteria; phylum Acidobacteriota; class Blastocatellia; order Pyrinomonadales; family Pyrinomonadaceae; genus QHXN01. The sequence continues at coordinate 91,810 of DASVUF010000006.1, forward strand.
CGGCGGCCGCGAGGCGGACTGAAGGGCCGTGCTGCAAAGAACATTCTGTCCACGCCGGATGTCGAGGAGACGCTTACCTCAACATCGCCGCCAAGCGTGGCCAGAATGTTCTTTGCAGCACGGCCCTTTTTTGTGCCAACTCGTCGAAGCCGGCGCCAGCATCCTCGCAGCGCCCGGCGTAAGCCACGCGGAGCCGCGGCGACTCAAAAGAGGCACTCGGCGACGACACAACCGAATGTGATGAGCTTGCAGCCGCAGAGCTTCCGGTTCCGCCTCTTGCAGTCCTTGAGGCACGAGGCTTCGTCGTCGGCTTTGCAGTTGAGAGCGCAGGTGGCGTGACCGCGCCGCGCCGCCTCCGCCTCGAAAGCGGCGTAGGCGCGTATGAACCTGGAGTGGAGCGCGGGGGCCGCCCCGGCCTCCCGGCTTTCGGCCAACTCGGCGACACAGCGGTAGGCCGCCTGCGCCGCGCGGCGCAGGCGCGCGTCCTCGATGGCTTCGAGACGTGACTCGGGGGGCATGCGTCCGAGCGCGGCGCGCGCGTTGGCCGCCAGCGCCTCCGCCTCTGCCTGATTCGCGTCACGCCGCCCGGCCACGCGCGCGCCCGCCGGGAATAATCCGGGCGGGGTGTTAACGGCGGCGGCGGCGACGCATAAGGCGCAGACGAGAAAGAGCAGGAGGGGGCCACGCCTCCAACGGCCGGGGCGGGCGTCGGGGTTCGTCTTCATGGTGCGGGTTCTCCTTCCGGGGGCGATGACGGCGTCCGTCCAGACTGTGGCGGCCGGCGCGGCGCTTGAATCAAGGGCGGCGGTGAGAAAGACGAAGGACGCCGCGCGCATCGCCAGTGGCTCTGCGGCGCGGCGTCCGTTAGTCAATCGGGCGGGACACGGCGCGGCCGTGTGGAGAGTGGCGCGCCGGCCTTCTACGGCTTCGCTTTGACCCCTGCGACCACCCAGGCGTTATCGAAGGCGTCGCGCAGCAGTGCGATCTTGTCGCCGTAGGAGCCGAGCGAGTTGATGACCAGCGCCACCTGGACGCCGTTGCCGTAGTCCATGACGCCGCTCGACATGCCCACCAGCGACTCGTCGGGGCCGTATTTGAGAGCGCCGCCGTGCGCGTGGTAGCTGCCGTGCTTGCCGATGACAGAGTCGTACTCTTTGGGCGGCCGCCAGCCCAGCCGGAAGTCGTACATCGTCTGCCGCGTCGCCGGCGTGAGAATCTTGTCGTCGTAGCGCAGGTGCGCGAGGAAGCGCGCCAAATCCACCGCCGACAGGAACCAGCCGCCGCCGCCGCCGCTCAGGAGCCAGTCGCCGACGGCGTAGCCCTTCACGTCGTTGGCCGAGTTGTAGAGCAAGGTGGGGACGGGGTCGGCCGACTTGAACTCGGCGTCCGTGATGCCCATCGGCTCGAAGATGGTCTCGCGCAGGATGCGGCGGAACTCGGCGCTGACGGCCATGTTGAGCGCCACGTTGTCGGATTGCGCAAGGTAGTTCCAGTTCTTGCGCGTCGCCTCGCTCGCCAGCATGTAGGGCAGGATGACGCGGAAGATGGCGATGTTGCCGTTGATGTATTTGAAGTCTTCCTTCTCCCGCGTGACGCCGCCGGCGATCCACTTCTGGAGGTCCGCGCCCCCCGTCCCGCCGCCGTTGTCGTTCATCCCGCTGTACTGCGAGAGCAGGTCCTTGAAGGTCAAATCCTTCACCTTCGGGCCGCGCGCCCACGGGGCCGGCAGGAACGGGTCTATCTTCGAGTTGATGGTCAGGTTCGGGTAGCCGGGCGACTTCTTGTCCTGAATCGCCCTGAGCACGGCGGCCGCCGTGATGGTTTTCGTCACGCTGGCGATGTTCATGCGCTTGGTGGGCGACTGGTCCACGGGCACGTTGACGCCGTTCTCGTTCAGGTGGTCGCGGGCGCGCTGCGCCACGCCGCCCTTGCCGCTGCGCCTGAGCCGGCCGTCAACGTTGATGGCGTAGGCGTAGCCCGTGGCCTTCTCGCCCGCGAACGCCTTGTTGATGTTCTGCTCGAACTTGTCCAGGTCGAACCGGGCCCCCGTGGCGGGGGCCGGCGCGGCGCCCAGCGGGAGCCCGCCCTGTCTCCGGCTCGGCCTCTCGCCCGATTGGTCCTGCGCCGAGGCGAGCGGCGCCGTCAGGCACGCGGCCAGCAGCGCCAGCGCGAAGCCCCACAGGCGGGCGGGCGGGCGAATTTTTAAAGGCTCCGTGTTCATCGTGTGTCTCCCTGTCAGCGGCCTTCGCGGCGGCGGCTAGTTCTTCGACGGGTCCTTTTCCTGCGCCATCTCGATGGCCAGCCGAACCAGGTAACACCCGTTGACGCCGAGTTCGCACTGCTTGCAGTCGCCGCTCCCCTTGCACGCTTCCTTGCACGTGTCGTAGTACTGGTCGCACATCTGAAGACTCAGTCCCGCGGGCTGCGGCAGCGCCTTCAGGTTCAGAATCGTGCGGTCGAACTGGGCCACCAGCGCCGCCTCGCGCGTCCTCGAGTTGTTGTTGGCGACGGCCTTCAACGCGGCCACGGCGCGCAGACCGGCGGCGCGCATTCTGGCGTCTTTGACCCGGGCGAAATCCCTCGCGCCGAGTTCGGCCAGGGCGCGTTTCGCCGTGGTGGCCGACTCCAGCTCCGCCTTCCGCGCGGGCGCGGTCTGGAGCGCGCCGAGGCCGCTCGCGGCGGGGCCTTGCGCCCCGACGAGCGCGACAAACAGGACGAGCAGGGCCGGTTTAAAATGCTTCACGATTGATAAGAGGTTGTTTCGCACGTTCGTTTCTCCTTCTGCCTTCGGTATGGGCCGGAGGCGGCTCCGGCCGTCTGTAGATGTGTCTGGCGTCTTCGCCGCCTCGGTTATCAATGCGGAGGGCGGGCGCGAAAACTATCACCCGCGCGGAAAATATTTTTACGGCGGGCGCACGAGTTAGAGGCGGCGGCCGTGTGTGTGATAGATTTTGTCCCCCGACACGCGCAGACGCGTCGTGACAGCGACGCATCTCTCTCTATGGCCGACCCGCCGACGCACGAAGTGACAGAGCTGCTTGCCGCGTGGAGCGGCGGCGACGAAGCCGCCCTCGAAAGGCTGGCGCCGCTCGTCCACGCCGAACTGCACCGCCTGGCCCGCCGCTACATGGGGCGCGAGCGCGCGGGGCACACGCTGCAAACCTCCGCGCTCGTCAACGAGGCTTACGTCAGACTCATCAAGTGGAAGGACGCGCGCTTCGAGAACCGCGCGCACTTCTTCGGCGTCTCGGCGCAGTTGATGCGGCGCATCCTCGTAGACTTCGCGCGCAGCCGCCCGCGCGACGCCCGGGGGGAGCCGCCGCAGCGCCTCGCACTCGACGAGGCGCTGGTCGTCTCGGCCGAGCGGGACGCCGACCTGATAGCACTCGACGAGGCGCTGGAGGAGCTGTCGAAGCTCGACCCGCGCAAGGGCAGGATAGTCGAACTGAGGTTCTTCGGCGGGCTCTCGGTCGAGGAGACGGCGGAGTACCTGAACATCTCGGGCGTCACGGTGATGAGGGAGTGGGCGAGGGCGAAGGCGTGGCTGTACCGCGAGCTGAACGCGGCGGAAGGCGGCGATGCGCGCTGAGAGGTTCGAGCAGGTGGACGGGCTGTTTGCGGCCGCCCTGGAGGCCGCCCCGGGGGAGCGCGCCGCCCTGCTCGACGCCGCCTGCGCGGGCGACGCGGAGTTGAGGGCCGAGGTCGAGTCGCTGCTCGCGGCGCACGAGCGCGCCGGAGACTTCATCGAGGAGCACGCGCTGGAGGCGGCCGCCAGGGCGCAGGCGCGGCAGTTGGCCGGGGCGGCCGGCCGGCGGGTCGGCCACTACCGGATAGTGTCGCCGCTCGGCGCGGGTGGGATGGGCGAAGTCTACCTCGCGCTCGACACCAGGCTCGGCCGCCGGGTCGCGCTCAAGCTCCTGCCCGCCGAGTTCACACAGGACGCCGGGCGCGTGCGCCGCTTCGAGACGGAGGCGTTCGCGGCCTCGGCCCTGAACCACCCGAACATCCTGACCATCTACGACATCGGCCGGGCCGACGGCTCGCACTTCATCGCCGCCGAGTACGTCGAAGGCCGCACGCTCAAGGGCCTGATTCCCGGCGCGCCCTTGCCGACCGAAGAGGCGCTGGGCGTGGCCGCGCAGGTCGCCGAGGCGCTCGCGGCCGCGCACGCCGCCGGGATAGTCCACCGCGACATCAAGCCCGACAACATCATGCTCAGGCCCGACGGTTACGTGAAGGTGCTCGACTTCGGCATCGCGAAACTGACCGAGCCGCGTTCGTCGGCGGACGCCGCGGCGGGGCAGACCGAGACGGGCGCGGTCGTCGGCACGGTCGCATACATGTCGCCGGAGCAGGCCCTGGGCCGTGCGGTGGACCACCGCACGGATGTCTTCAACCTCGGCCTCGTCCTCTACGAGCTGCTCACGGGGCGGCACCCCTTCAGGGGGGACACCGACGCCGCCACGTTCGACGCCATCCTCAACCGCGACCCGCCGCCGCCGCGCCTGCGAGACACGGAGGCCGCCCTCGAACTCGAAAGGGTCTTACTCAGGGCGCTCGAAAAAGACCGCGAGTTGCGCTACCAGACCGCGTCCGACCTGCGCGCGGAGTTGAAGCGCCTGCAACGCAGGCTCGACTCGTCGCCCTCGGCCACCGGCCCGCGCGCGGCCGCGCCGCGAGCGCCGCGC
>DASVUF010000007.1:0-63053 GCA_036387195.1 Pyrinomonadaceae bacterium
CCCCCCCCCCCGCCCGGGTCGAGGGGTTTACGCGGGCACCGTCAGCAAGCTCGTCGCAAAGTTGTTGCGGACGCTACCGGTGACGAGGCCGCCGGTGACGACGTCCTTGTACAGCTTCAGGTCGATGTGGATGACCTGCTCGCCGTCCATCGAGTCGTGAGTGACCTTGATGATGCGGAACTTCGGCAGCTTGCCCGTCCAGCCGTACTTCACGGCCGTCGCGCCGATCTTCGAGCCGTAAAACGCCACCTTGAGGTTGGTCAGCAGCGCCTTGGAGACCTGCGCCTTCTTCTCGCGCTCCTGGTTGTCGGCGCGCAGGGTGACGCGGGCCGTCACCTCGCGCTTCTCGCCGCGGCGGAGCCGGTTCTGGACGGCCCCCTCGTTGCCGTCGGCGTCAACGAGGACGGGGTCGTTCGGCTGGCGCTCGTGGCCGCCGATGCGGATATTGTTCTTGACCGTCATCGTGAAGGCCATGAAGCGGCCCGAGGCCGCGGCGTTGTAGAGGCCGCCCCACGGCGTGCCCGTCCATTCGAGCGCGGCGCCGACGCCCTGCATGTAGCGGAACGGGTCTTGCGATTCGAGCGTCGGCAGGGCGAGCGAGGGGTAGTCAGAGAGCGGCTTGTGGTAGCCGGTGCCGACGATGCCCGCCTTGAAGCGCGGGAACTCGCCGCCGTCCCACGTCAGCGTGTACTCGTCCACGCCGCAGCCGCCGAACAGGTACTTGACGCCGCCGACGACCCAGATGTAGGTGCGCGTCAGGACGTTGAAGCCGCGCGTGTCCGTGTCCAGCGCGAAGCCGAAGTCGTGGTCGTGCGCGCCGGCCTGCCCCGAGACGGGCGTGTTCGTCAGGCCGCCGCCGAGCGCGTCCTGAAAGAGCGCGCCCCCGAGGTCGGAGCCGAGCAGGTCGCCCACGTCGAAGCGCACCGCGTCGAAGTAGTCGCTGAGGATGACGTTGCCGGTCTCGAACTCGTTGCCGGAGCCGAGCTGGTTGGTCGGGTCAATGGAGAGCAGTTCCGGCAGCACCGGCGCGTTGGCGTCAACGACGATCCTCATGAAGTCGTCTTCGCCCGTCTCCATCGTGTTCACGGCGGCCTCATGTTCCAGCGACATGTAGGCCGTTACGTTGTGGTCATAAAATTCTGTCTGCGGCATGGTGAGGTGCGCCTTTCGTGTCTGGTGAGGTTACTGGGGCGTCACTACGTCGTAGAGGTGGCAGCCCAGAAAAAGGTTCGTGACGTGAGCGGAGCCGTTGCCGCCGTGCTGAATCGCGCGGCTCGTCTCCTGAATCTCGTCGTGCTTCATGAAGCCGGTCGAGGGCTGGTCGAGGCCGAGCTGCTTGCGCTCGGCGAAGTATTTCTTTATCTGCGCGACCTCGGCGCTCAGGTAGTCTTCCGAGTTGTCGTCGTCGCCCTCGTCCCACGTCCACAGGTAGCCGCGCAGGCGCAGCCCGAAGAAGTGGTTGATGCGGTCGCCCGACCGCTTCTGGCCCGAGGTGAGGACGGTGATGAGCCACGAGTGCAGCTTGCCTTTGTGGGGGTTATCAACCTTCACCTTCAGGTCGCCGTTCCACTTGCCGTCCACGAGGCCGGCCAGCATCCGCGCGTAGTTGTTCCCCAGCCCGGCCGTGCCCGACTGGTTGAGAAGGGTGAGCGCCTGCCGCTTCAGTTCCTTTTCGGAAATCATGAGAGTCGCCGGTTGATGCGCGCGACGGCGCGCTCGATGGCCTCGATGGCGATGGACTCCATCTCGTCCAGGGTCGTCTCGAAGTAGTGCCGGCCCTCGAAGCCGGTCTTGGCGATGTGGTTGGCGATGGCGTGGGCGGCCTGCTCCAAGGTGTCGCCGTCGCGCGGCGTGATGCCCTTGTCCATCATCCACTCGATGATGGGCCCGACCGGGACGGGGCCGGGGCCGCGCCCCTCCTCGACCCAGACGGCGTGCTGCTCGGTCGAGAAGATGACGGCGGCCAGGTCGTAACCCTCCTCGTCAACCTCCCAGTCAATCGAGTTGAGCAGGGCGGAAGACGCGACCGCGCCGCCCTCCACGATCTTGTGCCGCAGCCGGTCCGCGCCCTGGACGGCCGTGTGCTTGGCGGCCGTCTCGAACTCCCGGTGCATCAGCTCGTCCAGCCTGAGCAGGTCGGCCGGGAGCCATACGTCGAAATCAACTTCCGCGAGCTGCATCAGTCGTCCACCTCCCCGGTCGGCCAGCAGATGAGCAGGAGGTGGTAAGGGGCGGCCACCGCCGCCCGCGCCTCGGTCGCCAGCGCATAGCGTTTGCCGTCGAGGCGGACGCCCGAGATGGAGTTAATCAACTCCTCGGTCAGCTCAGGCCGCCAGCCGAGGTAGAAGTCGAGCGTGCGCCGGCGCGTACTCTGCTGCGTGGCCTCTTCCTTCAGCTCGTGCGAACTGAATTTGCAGAACCACGAAACCGTGATTGCCAGCAGCAGCTTCGGCGCGCGGGGCGGCTCCGGGTCTTTCCCCCACAGCTCGAACGTGGAGCCCGTGTGAAGCTGCTGCCGGGCTATCTCGGCCGCGTCGAAATAGATTTGTGAGTATTCGTCCACGACTAAGCTCTCAGGAGGGTCGAGCCCGACAACATCAAGTCGGCCAGCAGGGCGAGCACGTGTTCGGGGATGACGCCGCCCTCCGACGAAGTCTTGCGCGGCTTAATCCGGAGCCCGCCCGGCAGAGTGATCTCGTCAAAGCGGTCGAGCGCCGACGAGGTCGGGGTGACTTGGCCGAGCATGTATTCGGCAAGCTCACACTGCGCGACCTTCATCTGGCGCGGTATTTCGCTCGCGTCGAGCTCGTCCAAGTCGAGCGTCCAGAGTCCGGCGCGCGGGAACTTCAGGCGTTGCCGTGTGTTCGTCCGCTCCCCGGCGTAGCGCAGGCTCTCAAGCGCCTCGACGGCGCTGATGAGCGCCGCCTTCTTCCGCTCGTCGTCCTCGCCGGCCGCCGTCCAGTTGGTCTTCTGGAAAGGCAGACGGGAGGCGAAGTAAGACTCCGCCTCCGCCAGCGTGACGAACGTGTTGCTCTGAGAGCCGCCTGCCGTGGCGTCGAGGGTGAGCATGCTTCACCTACCCCTGCTGCTGCTGGCCGGCGCGGGCGCGCCCCTGACCCGCGCGCGGGGCGCGGGGCGTCGCGGACGTGGCCGCCGTCGGCGCTCCCTTGGCCTCAGGCGCCGTCGGGGCGGGCGGGGCGGGGGCAGCAGGCGTCTCGCCGTCCCCGGCCGCCTCTGGAGCGCCGGCGGGCGGCGCGGGCGGCTGGTCGGCGGTCGGCTCACTCAGCGACGCGGCGGTGGCCTCGGCGACGCGGGCGGCCTCGGCCTCGGCGCGCGCGCGCTCCTGCACGGCGGCGGCCACCCGGGCGGCCTCGGCGCGGCTGCGCTCGGCGGCCAGCGCGCGCTCCTGCTCCTCGGCGCGAATGCCTTCAAGCCTCTGCTCGAACGCCTCGATCGTCTCGTGCCGCCCGGGGTCGAAGTCCTCGCGACGAATCCTGGCGAGGAGCCCGCCGTGGTCGGCGGAATAGACTTCAATGAGTTCGTAGGTCTGCATGGTGTGAGGTCCTTCGGGGTCGCTGATGACAGGTTTTGAATTTTTTACGTCGGGGGCGGGGGGATGAGGCCCCGCCCCCGACGTGCGCGCTCCGTTCTCGGCGCGGCGTGTTCACCGCGGCGGCGTCGGCCGCCGTCCTCCTCACGCCGCGCCGCTTGCGCTGCGGTCAGCGGTGAGGCTAACCGAGCAGGAGCGCCGCAAGGTTGGGGTTAAGCACCTTGACGCCGTAAAGCACGTCGAACCGGATATAGTTCTTCGAGTTCTTGGCGTCGTACCAGATGGTCACGCGGATGGTCAGCCCGGTGCGCGGGTCCTGCGCCACGTGCATCTCCGCGCCGCGGCCGTCGCCCATCATCGAGAGCGGGGCCATCGCCAGCGCGGCGAAGTTGCGGTGGAAGGCGAGGTTGCGCGTGCCGTCGTGGAGCTGCACCGTGACGGTCTCGTTGTCGGCGACCTGCGCCGCCAGCTTCGGGAAGATGCCGACGCTGCCGAAGGCGTTCCCGGCCGCCGTGACCGCGTTGGTGACGACGTATCGCTGGGAGTGGCTGGCGAAGACGAGGGAGTCGCCCGGCTTCAGCGTGCCGGTGACGGCCGCCGCGTCCAGGTTGACCGTCTCGACGCCCTTGGCGAACGCGCCGTTGGCGAGCAGCGCCCCGGTCGAGGCCGTGCCCTTGGCGTGCTTCTTCGTGTTCTGGTTGGCGAAGATGTTGAAGCCGAACTTCCGCCCGATGGTGCCGTTCTCCTGCGTGTTCGTGCCGGCCGCGCCCGCGCCCTGCTGCGTGTGGAAGGCGGGGATGGACAGGAACTTCGCCTGCGCCTTCCCGTCGATCATCAGGTGCAGCAGATTCGGGTTGTCCATCGGCACCTTGTTGTTGAACAGCACCTCGTGGACGCCCGTGATGTCCTCGATGGCCGCGGGGGTCGTGCCGGCGACGCCGTAGTACCACGGAATGTACTTGTAGAGGTCGGTGAGGACGTTATCAATGTGGTTGGCGATGGCGTACATCGCCGGGTTGATGTGGTCCTCGATGATCTGGTCCTGCGTGTAGCTCAGCTCGGCGTCGTTGAGGCCGTAGACGACCTCTTTCCACTGGTCGAGCTTCACCTGGATCATGTCGGTGTCGAGGTCTTGGCTGTCGCTGCCGGGCGCGTCCTTGGCCTCGAACTCGGCGGGCTTCTTAATCTCGACGATGGAGCCCTTCTGCTTCGCGTTCTTGTCGTAACCGCGATGCACGCGCGGGGCCATGCCCAGCACGTTCTCCAGGCGCATCAGCGCTTCGTTGGCGATGAATACCGGGTCCCAAGACCCGAGCTTGTTTGACATAGTGAGGTGTCAGTCTCCTTGCAAGGTGCGGTGGTTGGCCTGCGCCGGCCGGTCGAGGGGCGGGCGCGTGAGGTGATGACGGGGGCGGCCTACCGGTAGGCCGCCCCCGTGGTGAGTGCTACTCCGTCAGCTCGATGGTCGCGCCTTCCTTCTTCGCGGCCTCGCTCTGCTGCTTGTAGGCGGCGAAGTTGGTCTGCGCCAGGGAGCGAGGAATCTTCACCGTCTTGCCGCCGGCCGCGGCGCCGCCGCCGAGAGCCGCGCCGCCGGCCGCGCCGGTGTTCGCCTCGGCGCCGCCGCCGCCCTTGTTGGCGTCGGGGAACGCGCCCATGAACTTCTTGTTCTCGCGCATCTCCCTCAGGAGCGACGGGGTCGGGTCGGCGCCCTCCACGTCGGGCTCCCACAGCGAAAAGCTCTTGACGCCTTCCTTCGTGTTGACGACGCGCGGCTGCCCCTTCTCGTCGAGGATGACCGCCTCGCGCTTGCCGTCCTTGTTCTTGACGACCTTCATCTGCTTGACGACGTGGGGCAGGAGCAGCTCGACGTTGTCGGGCGCGACCTGCGCGATAGCCGAGGTGGCCGCGGAGACGACGAGCGCGTCGTGCAGCGCCTCCTCAAGCTCCTTGACCTCGCCGGTCAGCCTGTCCTTCTCGGTGTTGAACTGCGTGGTGAGCTGCTTGGTGACGGACTCGGTCGCCTCGGTGATTTTCGCCTGGAGCTGGTTGAACTCCTGCTCGGCCTTGACCAACTCGGCGTACTTCGCGGGGTCTACGTCTTTGAACTTGTTCTTCAGCGTCTCAAGCTGGCCGTTGATCTGGCCGAAGGCCGAGTGCTGCTCGGTGCCTTCCAGCTTCAGCTCGAAGCCGCCTTTGACCTGGACGTACAGGCCGCGGAATTGCTCCTCGACTTCATCGAGGCTCTTCACAAAAGTCTTCATGGTGAGGGTTCTTCTCCTGGAGGGCCCCGGTCGGGGCGGTGGTTGAGTCGGAGGGGTCTTGCGCGCCGGCGCCGCCTTGAGGTCGTGAGAGGGCGGCGGCCGAAAATGCAAAACGCCCGCGATGCTCGTCGGCGCTCGTGGCGCTCTCAGCTATCGCGGGCGTTCTAAAGACGCGCTAAGAAATCCCTGATAGTGAAGCACACGGCCCGGCGGGCTGTCAAACTGTTTTTACGGCGACGCGGCGAAGCGCTCGACTACGTCGGCCAGATTCACCCTTCCGGAGAGCAGCGCGACCAGCTCCGTGACGGACAGCAGGACGTATCCACACTTCGCCAGCTTCCGCGCCAGCTCCTCGACGGAAATTAAATTGATGTGCGTCGCCCCCGAGTGCCGGCAGCGCCACTCCAGGCAGCCGTTGACTACCTCGGCCGCCACCTTCCCGCAGCCCGGGTACAGGCAAGTTATTTCGTTCTCAGTCGTCATCGCCTCTGTCCGTGCCGATGATGAGGCCGGCTTCCGTCAGGCCGGGGACGGTCTTGTAGATGAGGTAGCAGTTGCAATTCCCGCCACACTCTTGAGAGCCGATGTAGGCGATCGTTTCGGCAGCCTGCCAGAATCGGTTGTGTTCCCGCTGGCAGCCGTCGCACTTCTCGCCTGTGATGGACGCGCCGTAGACGCGGCGGGCGAGCAGCACGCCCGGCAGCGCCGCCGCCCGCTCGACCAGCATCCGGTGCTGCGTGTTGTAGTAGGTCGAGCGGGCGGCGCGAACGTAGCGGCGGGAGCTGACCCGCACGCGGCCGTTCAGCGCGCGCGCGCCCGACCCGAGCTCGCCGGCGGCGACGTTCAAATACCCGTACTGGTCGCGCGTCAGCGCGCCGAGGCGGCCCCAGTCGCGCGGGGTCATCTGCTCCCAGCCGCCCATGGCCGTGACCGCCGCGACCGTGTGGGCGTGGCGCATCTCGTCGCGCAGCGCCTGCTGCCACTCGTGCAGGCTGATGTCGCGCGCGACGAGGCGGTCGGCCAGCGCCGCCGCCCTCGCCTCGCCGCCCCGGATGAACTCGGTGAAGAGTCGGCCGACGTCCAGGCGGCGCACGTAGTGGCCGTTGTCAGTGCGCCGGTACCGCGCGCTGCTCGTGTCCCAGAAAAAGAGGGGTTTCGGCCTCGGCATGGTCAGGCTTCCTCGGGGCGCTCATCCGGCTCGGCGTCGAGGAGCGCGGACAGAGACGGAGACTCTTCCTCAAGGCGGGCGCGGCTCGCCTCCCTCTGCTCGCGCGTCGGGGCGGCCATCTCGGCGCATTCGTTCGGCGTCCAGGCCAGCGCGCGGCCGCGCGGCCTGCGCGCCCCGAGCGGTGATTGAGTCCTGATGCCCATTGCAGTCTCCCGTAAGTGCCTGCCGGGGCGTGCGGCGTGTGTGCTACACGCCCCGGCAAGGTCGCGCCGTCAGCCCCGGGACGGCGCTCGCTGCGCCGGAGGTCCTCACTCCCCCGGCGCGCGTCTCGTTCAGACGGTCGGGTTGAACCCGCCGCCCGTCATCTGTTCGGTGGTAAAGCTCCGGACGGCGAAGTCGAGTTCGGCCCGTCCATCCGCGGCGAAGGTGACGACGATGTCACCCGCAGACGACTCGACCTGCTCGATGGAGACCTCGACCGACAGCCGCTCGTCGGGCAGCAGGAAGTCGGAGAGGGCCGGCACCGGGCAAATCCGGTCGAGCCACGCCTGCACGTCGAGGCCCCCTAGCTCGCCTTCAAGCTCTTCCACCTCGCGGCGCAGCCGCCGCTTCTCGGCCTGCGCCGCGACGAACATGCTCTGCGTCATGTCGAGCGATTCGGCGAGGTCGGCGGCGCGGCTGTTCGCTTTGCAGAGGTCTTCGAGGATGCGGTCGCCGCGCTTCTGCTCGGACAGCCTCTGGCGGTTCGCCGAGCGCAAGTCCGCCTCGGTCGCTTCCAGTTCGTCAACGACGTCGAAGAGGGCGAAGCCGAGGACGCGGCGCTGAGTGAGCAGGTCGCTTACGGCCGCGTCGAGTCGCGCGTTCTCGAAGGTCAGGCTCGCCTTCTCGCGTGACAGCCGGCGGATGGTGGCGGCCTGCCCGCGCTTGAGGCTTGTCGCCTGAGACAGTTCCCGCTGGAGCCGGCGCGCTTTGCGCGCGAGGCCGGTGACGGTGAGCGTGAGCAACGCCGCGAGGGCGAGGGTGAAGAGGAAGCCGGCGGCGCTCGCGGCGGCCACGGCCGCGGTGATGAGGGTGAGGTCTGTCATGACTGTTCCTTGTGTGAGGGGCGGGGCGCGGCGGCCCCGCCGGTCGGGTGGAGGGGCGCGCGGTGAGGGCGCGCCCCGTAAAAACTATTCCTCGGCCGGGTCGTCGCCGCTCCCCTTCCCCGGCTTGTCGTCCTTCTCGCCGGGCTTGCCCCCGCCGCCGGCGCCGTCGGCTTCCCGCGCCTTCGCCAGACGCTTCGCCTCCTCGACCACGTCGAACTCGTCGGGCAGCTCTTCGGCGCGCTGGAGAATCGCCCACAGCGTCTCGGTGGTGAGCTGTTCCGCCTCGACCAGCCGCGAGAGCGCGTCGATCTTCCCGGCGTCGAGCTGGAGGTGGTTGAAGGACTTGTTCATGTTGAGCGAGCCGCCGTCGGAGCCCTCGCCCATGAACTCAGACGACCACCCCATGCACCGCTCCGCGCCGTCAACGAGCGAGCGCACCATCAGGCCGAGTGAGCTGGTCTGCTCGACGTTGTCGAGGACGGACTTGGTCGCGGTCGTTTCGATCTCGGGGCGGCCGCCGACGAGCGAGACGCCGATGACGGCCATGCGCCCCTCGCTGTCCTTGATTTCAGTGCGCGCGTGGGGAATGGCTCGCCCGTTGTGCTCCATCCACTTCGCGTCGCCCTGCAATCCCACGTCGATGATTTTGTCCACGCCGAACGGCAGCGGATTCCCGTCCTGCCCCATCTTCGCGTTGACGCGCACCATGACGGGCGTGTTGGCGATGTGGGTGACGTTCCGGAACTCGCTGCAAAGCTGGAAGTGGTAGACGTTCTCCCACGCCAAATCTTCGAGCGGCGGCCGCGAGGTGAGCGCGCCCGTCTTGTGCCCGTAGACGGGCGCGACGGGTATTTCCTTCAGGTCAATCTTCTCGGCGGCGACGCGCGTCACTGACGTCCGCCCGTCGGCGACGGTCTCCTCCCACAGCTCCCACCCGCCGGGCACCAGCACCCGGTACTGGCTCTTGAACTTCTTGCCGAAACGGCCGTCCTGCACCTGGACGGCTTCGAGGAAGGAGATTTGCTTCAGCCGCGGGACTCCCCGCTCGTCGTTGCCGATGTCCCAGTTAAGCGCCTGCTCCGCTCGGTACGGACGCCAGTAGGGGCGGCGCCCCGCCTTCACGGCGTCGAGGCGTGAGGGCTTACCCGGCAGCTTCGGGGGCATCTCGACGTGAATGAACGCGTGTCCGTCGAAGGCCCACTTGAAAATCTGGCGGAGGAAGAGCGAGAGGTGCGTCCCCTGCAAATCAATGTTCTCGGCGATGCCGCTGCCGCGCTTCTTCGTGCCGCGGATGAACGCGGGGACGTCGGAGCCGAGTACCGGGTCTTTGCGGAAGGCCAGCCCGACCAGCGACTCCTCGGTGTGCGAGTAGACGTTGTAGAAGCGCGTCATGGCGACGCGGTTGCCGTACTTCTTCGGCGTCTCCAGCGAGTTCTTCGGCAGGTACTTCTGTTTGAGCCCGCGCATGTGGCGCTGGCCGCGCCGGAGGTCGGAGACGAGCGCCCAGCCGGGCGCCATCTCGATGTGTTCGCCGTTTCGGTAGTCCGGAGTTTCGGTAGGGGTGAGGTCGCTCATATGTCCAACTCGCTTTCGCTGTAGACAATCCCGTCCTCGAAGTAGAGGAGGGCAATCGCGAGGGTGTCTACTTGGTCGCCGTAGGTGGAGAGCGGGTAGCGCGCGCCCTCGTTGATGAGGCCCGGGACCCACTCACAGCCGGGCATCTCGGGGTGCGGAAGGTAAACGTTGCCGGCGTAGACGTACGGGCTGACGGCGACCGCGCGCGCGTCCTTGTCGCCGTAGGGCGGGACTAGCACGATGCCGGGAATCTCGTTCTTGAGCGTCTGGCAGACGGCCGGGCCGTTGGCCTTATTCTCGATTAACTTAGTGATCGCGAACGGCCACTTGGTGGTGAGGGCGCGGAAGGCCGCGATTGTCTCGACGATGTCGTTCTGCTCGCGGTGCTGGTCGAGGAGGAAGCGGTTGGCCTGGAGCCGGCCCCAGACCTGCCCGACGGTGAACGAGGAATTCTCAGTCCCCGTGAACGCCATATCCCACGACTCGACCGTCTCGTCAAAGAGCCCGGCGAGCCCCTGCTCGTACGTGCGCGGCAGCGTGTAGACGGGGTGCTGGACCGGCTTCCCCATCGGCACCTTGACGACGACGGGCGGCAGGTTCATGTCCTGGTACTGCCAGAAGCGCCACCAGACGCGCTTGAGGCGGCCGCCCTCGGGCGGCGCCGGCTCCTGCGCGAGCTGGCCGGCCGCGCGGTACGGGCCGAGCGTCTTCTTCAGCTTCTCCAGCTCGACCCGGTCGAAGCGCGGCTCCCAAAGCAGCTCGCCCTCCTGCGTCCGCGGGTCGTAGAACCTCAGCTCGCGTATCTCGCCGGTGCGGCCGTCGAGGCGCTTCCCTTCCGCCTCCATCTCCTTCATGACCTCGGCCAGCGTCTCCGACCGGCGCGGGGCGCCGACCTCCGTGCCCGGGAAGTACTTCCCCGTCCCGACCGAGAACGAGCGCCGCTTGCCGTCGAACTCGGCGGGGAGGATGAGCGTTTCGTAGTCGCCCGAGTCTATGCAGCTTCCCGCCACGTCTCGCTCGTGGACGCGCTGCATGATGACGAGCTTGGCGACCGTCTTGGGGTTGTTGCCGCGCGTAGACATCGCGCCGTCCCACCAGTCAATGGTGGACTCGCGGACGGCCAGCGACTCGGCCTGCTTCACGTTGTGCGGGTCGTCCGCGACAATGCGGTCGGCGCCGTCGCCGGTGACGCCGCCAGTGACCGAGGTCGCTATGCGGTAGCCGGTCAGCGTGTTCTCGAATTTGGTTTTCGAGCGGACGTCTTTGCGAATCTGGATGCGGTGCGCCCACCGCTTCTGGAACCAGGGCGACTCGATGAGTTGGAGCGCCTTGCCGTTGTCGCGCTTGGCGAGGCTCTGCCGGTACGCGCCGAACATGTATCGGAGCGAGGGCTGCTTAAGCCACTCCCACGTCGGCCAGAAGACCGACACCGCGAGGCTCTTCATGTGCCGCGGCGGAATGTTGATGACGCCGTTGCGAATCTGCGCGTCGGTGATGGCCGTGAGGAATTCGCAAATCGCGTCAATGTGCCAGCCGCCGGTGAAGGGGTTGGCCGGTTCGAGCACGTGCCACCCCGACTCGATGAACGAGCGCAGGTCGTCCTCGCACCTCTCCATTTCGAGCGCGACTTCCTCCTCCAGCGGCGTACAGATGTCCGCGAGGAAGTTAGTCACCCGTGAGAAGCCGGAACTCAGCGGCGATGTGTCGAAGAACCTCACGGTCAGTAACCTTGTCGAAAATGATTGACTGGATGCGGCGCATCAGCGCCATGACCTGGACGATGGGGACGGACTTGCCCGTCTCCTTCATCAGCTTCAGCTCCGACAGCAGCAGCCGGGCCTTCTGGTCCTGGAGTTTCGAGGTCTCCTTCCAGAGGTCGGCTTCGCGCTTGCCCGTCGTGATCCGCTCGGCCAACTCACCGAGCGCCTTCTGCATGCCGGGCACCGAGCCCGTCGCCTGCGCCCGGGTGAAGTCCCGCAGCGCCTTCTCCGCGTCGCCCCAGGCCGTGGGCCCGGGGGCGTTCTCATCGAGCAGCCGGCCGAGGTCGTCCAGCCTCGCCTCGATGATGTCGAGTTCCGTCCGCAGCGTCAGGAAGTCTTTGTTCTCGGCGGCCGCCTTGAACGCCCGGCGCAGCCGCTTCGGCACGTAGCGCGAATGCTCCAGCGTCGTCGCTCTCGGGCTCGCCACCCCGCCGAGTGACTTGCCGCCGGCGCGCCGGCATTTCCCGTTGTCCATCGGCGAGTCCTGGCAGCGCCTGTCCTCGCCGCACTCGGGGCACACCCACAGCTCGTACTCCGCCTTCGGGTAGCGATGGCCACACTTGCGGCAGGTCTTCACCTTGTGGCCGCAGAGGCGTTTGTCCTGCTGTTCTTCCATCGCTCATGTTCTAGGGGTATCCCCGGCTGCATGGGGTATGCGTGAGCCGTTGTGAGGTGGCCCACGCCCTTGGAAGGCTTTGGAGCTTCAGCAACGGCCGCCTGAGCCGTTACCGCGAAAGCGCGAAACCGCGTCCGCGTCGAGCTTTCGCCGATGAGGTCAGGGGGCGTCCGATAATTCCAAAGTAATTTACTTAGGAAAGTGCTTTGCCTTATCGGACGCCGGCGCTCACTCCCTCTCGCGGGTCGGCTTCCACCCCTTGCCGAAGGAGTCCCTGCCCTTCTGCTCGGGGCTGCCGCGCAGCTCCCTCAGGCGGTCAATCTCCTCCTCCTCCATCCCGCAGCGCGCCATGATGTCTTCGGTAGAAATCCCCTGCTCGGCCAGCTCGCGCACGATCTCGCCCATGGCGATGATGCCGTGCTGGCCGCGCGCCCGGTTATGCCTGATGGTCGAGAGCATCCGGTCGGCGCGGGACTTCGACTGGTCGAGGAAGACGACCGGCAGCAAGCCGCCCGTCATCGCGCGCACCTTCTCACTCCTGAGCGCCAGCGTGCGCCGGTGGTAGCCGTCCACTATCTCGCCGGTGAGGTCGGCCGCGGCCTCGCGGATGATCTGCTCGGCGCGCGCGGCGACGGCCTTGGCGACGGTGGGCGCCAGCTCCTTCTCGAACGCCCCCAGAGCGAGGACGTCGAGCATCGCGCGCCTGTAAGCCTCCTGGAGCGTCGGCGGCTGCGCAATCCACTCGTCCAGGCGGACGACGGCCGGCTGCGTGAAACCGTCCTCCAGGATGGACACTTCGAGCAGCTCCATCTCCGCGTCGAACACGTGGTTGGGGTTGTAGTCGTTGGCGCGCACCTGCGCCGGGTCTATCCAGTAGACCTCGCTGATAGGCTGAAAAGGATTATTCGTCATGGTGAGGCGTTCCGGGCTGTTGAGGTGGCCGTGAGTGATTCCCCGTCAGGCGTCGGACTTTGACGCTGCGTACTTTTCGGGGTTTTTGTAGAAGACTTTCTTGCGCCCCTTGAGGTCTCCGCGGAGCGCCAGCATGTAGAGGAATTCCCACGAAAGCCCGCCGTCGGGGTTGTCGGCCTTTCGCTCGACGATGGGCTCGTTCGGGTGCTTGTTGAAGTGGCGCTCGACCTCGACGCGCAGCCGGTTGGCGATTGACGTCCGGTAGGGCTCGGGCCAGCGCGCGAGCTGCCGGGCGACCATCTCCTGCCACGTCATGGCCGGGTCTTTGGGGACGCCGCCGTAACCGTAGAGCGGGGAGCGAGAGTAGCGCGCCGCGGTGGACGCGCCGGGCACGCGGCGCAACATGCGCTGCCAGAGCTCCGGCCAGCACTGGGCGTAAATCCAGAGGCTCGCCAGCGGCTCCTCGCCGAAGGGCGGGCACACCCGCCGGTCAACGTAGCGCACGCCGACGCGCGCCATAACGTCATACGTGAGGTTATAGTCCCACTTTAAGAGTTGCGTGGCCGTCCAGACGTCGTCGGCCGTCCAGTCGTAGATGGGCTTGCATTTACCGACCCACGGCGCGCAGGGGTCGGGCGAGAGCCAGTTATCCTCGACCCGGTGCGTGACGCTCATGTAACGCCTCAGGGACTCGTCGGCGCGGATGCCCATGATGAGCCCGACCGTCCGGCCGTCGTTCGGGAAGCAGTAGGACATCGAGGCGCTAATCGGCTCGCGCTTGTGGCCGGGAAGGGAAGTGATGGCGCCCGGCGGCAGCTCGCGCACCCAGAGGCCGCGCGCCTCGGGAGCCCACGGGTGCCAGTAGGGCTGCTTGGGGCTGCAAGCGTTGCGATGCTCGACCGGGACGCAGTACCAGCGAAAGTCCACGTCGGGGATGCGGCTCACCCGCTCCAGGTACTCGACCGTCGGCGGGTGGATGGCCTCCTCATCGAAGCAGACGACGAGGAGGCGCCGGCCCCGCCGGCGCGCCTCCTCCAGCGCGAGGTTCAGGCAGACGGTCGAGTCCTTGCCGCCGGAGAAGGAGACGGCGACGACGTCGTACTCGTCAAAGACCCGGGCGATTCGCTCGCGCGCCAGGTCGAGGACGTCCCGCTCTAAAAAATCTTTTTTGAGTCCCATGGTTCTGAGTCGCGCCCCTGCTCGATGAGCGCCAGCGCGTCGTCGAGCGTGAGGTCGGGCGCGTCGAAGTGTTCTTCGTTGACGGCGCGACGGTCGGCGTCCGGCAGCCGCAGGTAGTCGTCCACCGCGAGCCTGCTGAAGCGCGTGGCGCGGAGGCAGAGCCGGGACTTGGGCGAAGCTTCCCTAGGCGTCGCCAACGTCCCCCCCTTTGACGCGCTGCCGCGCCTGCGTCTCCTTCGAGGACGAGTCGCGCCGCTTCTTGAGGTCGCCCCTCTGCGCCAGCATGTAGAGGAACTCCCACGTCAGGCCGCCGACGGCAGCGCCGGCGTCCGACTCGGGAATCTCCAAGCCCGGGTTTTTCAAGAAGTGGCGCTCGATCTCCAGCCGCAGCCTGTGCGCCACCTTCGCCCGCGTCTCGGGCTCCCACATGTCGAGCGCCTTGGTGATGGCCTCCTGCCACGTCACTCCGTCGGGCTTGGCCGCGGCCTCGTCGCCGAAAGCGTAGAGCGGGCTCCGGCTGTAGCGGGCGGCGGTGCGCGCGCCGGGCACGCGCCGCGTCATCTTCTCCCACAGGCCGGGCCAGCCCTGCGCGTACATCCACAGCCCGCGCAGCGGCTCCTCGCCGTAAGGCGGGCAGACGCGCTGCGAGTGCTTGGGGATGCCGAGTCGGGAGAGAACGTCGTAAGTCCTGTTGTAGTCCCAGCCGAGTTGGAGGGGCGCCGTCCAGACGTCGTCGGTGCGCCAGTCGTAGATGGGCTTCGCCAGCGTGACGTGGGGCGCCTCGGGGTCGGTTGAGAACCAGTTATCCTCGGTGCGGTGCGCGACCGAGCGGTAGCGGCGCAGGGACTCGTCGGCGCGGATGCCCATGACGACCGCGACGCGCCTGGAGCGGTCGGGGAAGATGAGGCCGTTACAGAGCGGGAGGGGCTGCCGGTTGAAACCGTTCAATACTGTGAGCGCGTGCTGGGGTAGGTCGCGGCACCACAAGGACTGACTCTCCGGGGCCCACGGGTGCCAGTAGGGTGAGGTGCGTGAACACGCGTTTCTGTGCTGGACCGGTAAGCAATACCAGCGGAATCGGAGGCGAGGGTCGCGGGACACCCGCTCACAGTATTCAATGGTCTCGGGCGGCAGCGCCTCCTCGTCCCAGAAGACGACGTCCAGGGGCAGCCTCCCTCGACGCTCGGCCTCCTCGACGGTAAGATTGAGGGCGACGGTCGAGTCCTTCCCCCCACTGAAGGAGACCGCGACCAGGTCGAACTCATCAAACAGACGGGCGATGCGCCGCCGCGCGAGCGTCAGCACATCTTCGTCAACCAGCTTTTTCTTCAGAACCGCCACTGTGAGGTATGGCTTTCTATGTGCGGGATTTTCGGCTTCTCAGGGGAGTCGCCAGATAAAGAGACGGTCAAACTTCTCGCCCACGGCGCGGCACGCCGCGGACAGGATGGCTACGGCCTCGGCTGGCTCGACCGCGGCGGCCGCCCCCGCAGCTTCAGGAGCCAGGACAAACTTTCGCGCGCTCTTCACGAGCTGAACCGTCTGGAAGGCGCTTCGGTCGCCCTCGGCCACGCGCGCCTGGCGACCGTCGGCCGCGCCGACGACCCGCGGAACTTCCACCCCTTCGCCGCCGGCGACTCGACGCTGCTCGTCCAGAACGGCAACGTCTACAACTTCAAACAGCTTGTTGCCGAACACGCCATCCGACCCGCGACAGATTGCGACAGCGAGGTGCTTGCGCATCTGGTCGCCGCGGGGGAGGGCGCCGCCGGGCAGCGGCTCACGCGCGCCCTGTCGCTCGTCGAGAGCCCGGCCTTCGCGGTCGCCGTCATCCACGGCGGCCGTCTCGCCGTCGCGCGCCGACGCCTGCCGCTCTTCGGGGTGTACGCCGGGGGCGTCTTCTACTTCAGTTCCGCCGCCTTTGCCGTGGGTGAACATGAAGCCAGTCCTCTCGCCGAAAACGGTGTGGTCGAGGTGAGCCCGGGAGCCGGCGCGCCGCCACACGTAAACCTCGCAAAGTACGTCATCCCCGTTTTCGGGCTAAAAACTCCCGCGCAGACTCAATCCGCGTGGCAGCAAATTCGACCACCGAAGGGTCAATAGAGAAGACCTCCCGCCAGCCGTTCTCGATGCTGCCGGTGTACTGTCTGGCCGGCCAGCTCCCCGTCCCGACGACGAAGCCGTTAGGCCACGAGTAGATCGGAGGGCAGGGAAGCCCGTAGTAGTGGTTGAAGGCGATGACCTCCTCGTGCCGCCATTGCCAGATCGGGCTGTACCGCGTGACGCCCTTCGAGGTGTAGACGTTCTCCCCGGGCGCGCCGCAGTAATTCCCGTCCGCGCGCCGGCGGCCGAGGACGATCATGTCTAGTTCTTCGTCATGGTAGTAGACCTCCTGCGCCTTGTGCTGGACTATCTTGAACCAACGTGCGGCCGTCGCCGCGTCCTGGGGGAAGAGCATCGAGAGGTTCGAGGCGAGCCAGTTCAGGTCCTGCCCGGTGTTGATGACGGTTAACTCGTCCGGCATGTTGTCCGTCAGCCACGCGAGGAACTGCGGGTACTCCAGATAAGTCATGCCGAGCAGGCAGGGCGTGACGCCGGCGAGGCGGCAGACGCCGCCGAGGGCGATTGAATCCTTCCCGCCGCTCCAGGCGTAGGCCGCGCGCTTGTCGCCGGCGACGCGCCGGATTTCGTCAACGGTGCGGTCAACCAGGTTGTCTATCTCGGCGCGCGTCACGCGCTGCTCGATGCCCTGAGCGAGCGCGACGAAGTCCGCGTTGTCGGCCGACTGTTTTCTACCCAGAGCCTTCATTACTTGAGACATCTTTTGCACGTGACGCCGGCGCCGCGCGTGGCCGTTATTCTCATCGAGCTCCACCGCCGCCAGCGCCGCCGGTCGTCAATCCCGCACTTGGCGCGCGCCCTTCGGCCGACGAGCTTATGAACCTTCTTCTCTTTCATCTTCGCTCCCCCGCCTCAACTCCCTGACGGCCTTCACGAGCGCGACCGTATCACAGAGCCCGTTGAAGATGGTGCTGGCGAAGCCGACGACGGCCAGCCGCGGGTACGGGTTGTGGATGCTGTCCGCGCGCATCACCTCGAAGATGACGAGGGCGAAGATGATGTGGATGAGGATTGAGTTGACCTTCGGTAACAACTGAAACCAGGGGCTCACGGCCGTCTCCTTCCGAATTACAAACCACGTAAGCGCGACGCGGCGGGGTTTCGCGGTTTCTCTGAACGGTGACGAGGGACGGCCGCCAACTCCGAATAAGCACGACGGCCGTCCCCCACCGCGAGCGCCTTTCGCCCTCAGGCGGGGCGCGCTCAGTCTCCCCTCGTTGTTGCGGCGCGCTCAATGCCTACCGTTGCATCCCGGTCGGACGGTGGCCGCCGCCGCCCTTCCTAACAGGGAAGGGCTTCACACGCCCCGAAGGGCGATTCGTTTACGCCGCCCCCGTCAGAGGGAGCGTGCTGTCCGTCATGGTCGAGCGCGACGCCTCGCGCCTGATGGGCATGATGACCGAGGGGTCGTAGTAGGCGCGCCGCAGGCGGCGCCGGTGGCCGCGCGTCTCGAAAAGGTCGGGCAGGCCGCGCTCCCGCCTGAAGGTGAGCTTGGCGGCCTCGCGCGCGGCTGCGCGGCGCGTGCGCCGGGGGAGCCTCTGCGTGCCCTGGTGTTCGTTGAGCGCCTTCCACGTCGTAGCGTAGTGCAACGCCCGGCGGTAGCTGCGCAGGTTCGTGATGCGCTTCCACTCGGCGCTGAGCGCCGCCTGAGCGGCCAACCTCTTCCTCGCCACCTCCAGCCGCCGCGCGTGGAAGCGCGGGGCGACGAGGCGGGCCACATTCCAGAAGATGACGCCGGCGAGCGAAGTGAGGATTCGCGCGATTCTCATTGCTGGTACTGACCTCCCGGGGTCGGCGTCGTGCCGATGTAGGTGCGGTTGAGCATGGGGTGGAGCTGGTCGGTCGGGCCCCAGTCCGTATCGGGGTGGAAGGCGATGATGTCCATGCGGGGGGACTCGACGCCCTCGGGCAGCCTCGTCGTGCGGAAGCTGTGCAGCTCCTGCTCTTCGAGGAGGAAGACCTTGCCGGCCGTCAGCGCTTCCTCCCAGCCATCGCCCTGCGGCCCTTTCGCCTGGTAGGCGACGCCGGCGCCGCGCGCCACCACGCCGAAGCGGATCGAGGGGTGAGTGTGCTGCGTCTGGTCAATGCCGGGGGGGAAGTGAAGGTAATTGAGGCAGGGGTCGCCCTGTCGCGGCGGGCTAACCAGCAGAGTGTCCGAGCAGCCGTCGATGTAGGAGAGTCGCCCTTTGTCCTCGATGCGGCCGACGTTCAGCAGGCCGCGGAAGCCGTAACGCTCAATCACTACGACGACGCAGCCCGCAGCCTCCAGCGTGTACTCGCCGGGCACGGAGAAGTAGAAGCCCTCGGAGAGCTGGAAGCGGTCGAGGCCGCCGACGACGAGCGTCGGGTTGCCCTCCAGGACGTAGCCGAACGTGGTGCGGGTCGTGTCGAGGTGGCGTTTGGTCGAGCCGACCACTTCCAGCCGCGACGGGTACATTGTCCGCAGGGCGTCGATCACGCGCCCCGGCGTGGCGTCAAACAGTTTCATCGGTGAGGCTCACTCCAAGGGTGGTGAGCAGCACTTCGGCGTGGGTGTTTGCCTGCATCCCGCGCGCGACCTGCTGCTCGTTGAGTAGTTTGAACAGCGCCTTCTTCTGGTGAGGCAGAAAGTTGAAGACGACCTTGAGAAATTCGGGCGAGGCCGCGTGTTGCGGGTCAACCACTGTTACCTGTGGCGTCGCGACCGCAGCCCCGCCCGCGCCGGCGGGAGCGTCCCCGCCCGGCGCCGCGCCGACGTCCCCTGTCGCGCCCCGGCCCTCCTCAAAGCCGGGGCGCGCGTCGGCGCCCTCGGGGGCGGCCCCCGCCAGTGGGCCCCCCGTCGGATTCGGATTCAGAAACGGCGCTAAGAAGTCGGTGGCGAAGGCGGCCTGAATGTTCTTCCGGCCGGCGGTGTGCGCCGCCAGCGCCTTGAGCCCGGCGCTCGCCCCCGACGACTCGGCGAAGTCCGCCAGCGCGCTCAAGTTCTCCGGACTGGAGACGAACGCGAGCTGCGCGATGGGGTTGAAGGTCGCAAGGGCGAGGCGCTCCTGCTCTTCGGTGAGGTTGTAGAAGTCCACGGGGACGCTCGTGACGCCTTCGCTGATGGCTATCTCGCAGCGCATGTGGCCGTCGAAGACGCGCCCCGTGTTGATGTTGACCTTGATGGTGTCGAGCCAGCCGAGCGTTTCCAGCAGCCCGAGCATGGCCATCTGCTGGTACTTCGGATGCCCGCGCCAGTTGAGGTCATTGCCGAGGAGCTGCGTCGGGTCTTCCCGCTCGCGCTTTACCCAGCGGTCTTCCCACAACCTAACCTCGGCCGCGCCGGCGGGCGGCGCCGCGGGCGTCGTAGCCCGCTTGCCGTTCTTCTTCACTACGCGAACTTCACTCATCGGCCTGAAACCTTTTGCCTTCTCTCGAATTTCTCCTCGCAATCGTTGCAAAGGAGGTTGACTGCCTCGCACTCGCCGAAGGCCTGCGCGATTACTTTGACCGGCTCGCCGCAGAGCGGGGTGAGGCCGCCGGCGCGGGGGAGCCTCGACGGGTCGGGGCGGTGCCAGACGCCGCTCCCGAGTTCGAGCATGAACACCGGGACGGTATTCATCAGAGCCCCGCGCCCGCGGCGGCCTGCCGCGCCTCGGCCATCCTGAGGGCGAAGGGGGAAGGGGAGTATCGAATCTCGAAGCCGAGGATCGGCCTCATGCGGTACATGGCCGCGACGCGGCGCGCGAACTTCGAGGGGCGGTCGCGGCGCAGTGGCGCCTGGCGGTTCAGCCGCTCGGTCAGCTCGGGGCCGCGCATGTGTTCGCCCATGCCGACGGGCAGCCCGCGCGTGTTGCGCCCGCGCGCCCACCGGCGCTCCGTCGCCATCTGTCGCTTAACGTGGGCCCGCCACGCCTCGCGCTCGAAGCGCACGCGATAGAACCGCGACGGCTCTTCCTGCCGCGGACGGCGCCCGCGGCTCGGGCTCGCGGACGTCTTCGACGGATTCGTATTTGCTGAGCCGCGCTCGAATAGCTCGGAAGTCTTCGTCGTGGCGTAGCTCCAGCTCCCTCTCACGAAGCTTGAGAGCGCGCCAACGAAAGAAAGTAAGAACGAGGAGATTGAGGAAGCCGAAGACGAGCGTCCAGTTGAGGTTGGCGAAGAAGGCCCACGGCGAGGTGAAGAGGGCGAAGATACCCGTGTCTTTTGCAACGTCATGGAGTGTGAGGAGTTTGAAAGCCCTGAGTATTTGGTCGAGCACGGCGGGAGTTCCTTTGAAAAAGGGTGAGGAAAGGGGCTCCCGTCTATTCAGGCCGGCGCGCGCCGACCTGGTCTGTTGTCAACTAACGGTTGGCCGCGCGCTTCCGCGCCCGCTTCTCCTTCGCCCCGTCGAGCCGCGCCTGGAGGTCGAGGAGCGGCTTGGTGACGGCGAGCGCGACGCCGCCCGAGGCGGCGACGGCCGCGCCGACCTCCGGGCTGACCGTCCCGAGGGCGGCGCCGGCCGGGCCGGCGACGACGGCGACCGTCCCCAGTATGGCGATGAACTTGTTCATGAATTACCTCGTGAGAGAAGGCTTCAAGGGTTAAAAAACGAAATGCGCCCGACGGCTGCGATGCATCAGCCGGCGAAGCGCACGTGGAGGTGATTGTGATGGCCGCTGAGGTGCTGCGTCAGCCTCTCCCTGATGAGTTCCCCATCGTTGAAGAAGATGACCGCCCCCGGCTCGACCTCCCTGATGACCCGAACCAGCTCGCGCGTGAGTTCACGGCTGTACTCGGGCCTCATGTAGTCAACGGGCTGGTTCTGGCCGTCACGCCGGAGAGGACGTATGTCCACGTCCACGCCGCGCTGGTGGCTCTTGTGAGGTGGTAACACCCCGCCCCCGCGGCGGCTGATGTCGCCGACCGCGAAAGGCACGCTCGGATGAAGTGCCGCCCAGCGCCGCCCTATCTCCTCGATCTTGTGGATCGTGGCCTCGGTGCCCCACTGGTCAGCGCCGTCATTCGCGCGGTTGTAGGAGATGTAACCTAGTCCCTGCGGTGAGAGCTGGGACGAAACCGCCGTCGTCATCGTTCAAAGTCTCGCGGTGAGAGCGAGCCCTTTCGTGAGGTTATGACCGTCGGCGAAGCTGGCTAGGGTTGCGTCGGCGCATTGAGGATAGTCAGCCCCGACGACCTGTCTAGGAAATATTTACACGTGTGTTGAAAGTTTGTCAAACGGATTTAAAAACACTGTGAAAAATTGACACTCCCCCGAGTAATATTTACCTCCATGTGGTATCTTGCCCTGCATAAGGTATCCGCCCCCACGCATCAAGCACGCACGTTCACGCATAAATTACGCAGATGCCGCGCGACCTGGAGTTGTTCGTCACCCGAAGCGCTGATGGGAAGCAGACTTACTATGTGCGCTTCCCGGGCTTCCCGCGAATCCTCATCGGTCACACGTACCCGGGTTGGGCTCAGATGGAGTTTGAAGAATGGACGACGACGCCGACGTGGACTTGCGATAACTACCATTTCAACCCTGACACGGGCGCGGAATTCGAGAATGCGCCCTCGCGCTCGACCTGCGAAATCTGCCGCCGACCTCGCCCCGGATGAGTGACTTAGGCTGGTATCTGGAAAGAGCCCCGGCGGCCGTCGCCGATTTCCTGCGCGGCCAGTGGGAGAGCGCCGTCGAGCGGCAAGAGATTCGATGTCCCTGCGGCCAACTGCGCGCCTTGGAGCTGGCCTTCCGCTGCCTCTACTGCGGCATCTATTTCTGCCTCGCCTGCGCCGAGGAACATTTCGGGGAGACTCGCCGGGAGAGACGGGCGCGCGTCACCGGCCAGTGATGAGTTCAGAGAGAGACATCGAATTCTGGCAGGACGCTTACCACGCTCTCGACGGCCACACCCGCTGCTCGACCTGAAATAAACCCCGCAAAATATCCGTGTCGCGGTTTCGTGCTTTCGTGGTATCTTTCACTCGCTCGAAAGGACAAATTCAGCACGAGAGGACACCCATGCCAGAAGACCATCCAGAAGAACTCCTGACCAAAGAAGAGATCGCGCGCGAGCTCAACCCGGCCGAGCCTCTTTCCATCCGCAGCGTCGAACGCTACATCAAAATCGCTAACGACGAGGGCGCGGCCATCATCCCGGCCGTCAAGGGAAGTGGGAGAGGGAAGCAGGCGAAATTCCGCCGCGCGGACGTCGAGAAGATCAAGGCGGCCTACCAGGCGTCGGCCGAGGCGCGCGAGCAGCAGCAGCAGCAGACGGCCGCGCTCGCCCCGAGCCGGGCAGGCCTGCCGGCGCCGCTTGTCGAGCAGCTCGTCGCCGACCAGCGCCGCGGCTTCGAGGAGCTGCGCCAGGCGCTCGACCCGTGGCCGATGTGGCTGACCCGGACCGACGCGCTGGAACGGACGGGGCTGCCGCCCACGTGGTTCGACCTCGGCGTGAAGAAAGAGCTGCTGCCGTTCGTCGGCGTCGGCCGCAGCCGGAGGTATCACCGCGATCACGTGCGCACGTTCGCGGGCTCCATCCGTGAGGGGGATTTCCTCAAGGCGTTGCTGAAGAAGCCCGCGCAACTCGCCGCGACTCGGAGCTAGTTGAAGATGTTTCGCTTCATCAACCTCAAGAATCAGATCATGGATGAGACTCCATCGTTCGCTTTCTATGACACTGTGAAAGACAAGTTCATAGAACTGGCGGGCACTCAGGTGTGGGATTCATGGGGCGAGTTTGAAGAGTTCTACAATTTAGAGGCTGGAAATAAGCCTGACCTCGAAAGGCTGCGCCGCAAGGTGCCCTTGGACTACTTCGACTACTGCTAGCCCATGCGCGCAAAAACGCCCGAAGCGCAAAGGTCTTAAGACGTAATTCCTATTATCTGACGCCGCGGGTGTAGGTGAAAAACGAAAGGGCGAGGGGTGAAATTTATTCTTCACCCTTCGCCCTTTCCCCGCTTTCCTGCCCCTCGCCGGTTAGGCCGCCTCGCGCCGTCCGTCGCCCTCCAGGGCGCCCGACGTCGCCGGCGCGCTGTCCCGCCTCTCCCGCCTGTCCGCTTCCTTCATCGCCAGCAACCAGTCGGCGAAGTAGTTGCGCAGTAGGGCGAGAATGTCGGGCGTGTACTTGATGAGCGCGAGGGCTTCGTAGACGGCCGAACAGGTCTCGACGTCACACTGCCTCGTGCCGTAGTAATTCTCAGCGGCCACGTGCAGCTCAAACATGATGCGCGTGTTCTGCCCGCCGGGGCCGTACCTCATCAGGAACGTCAGGCGCTCGCGCGGGCCGACGCCCTTGACGTACTTGACGAAGCAATCGGAGAAACGCTCCTCGTCGGTCGCCGTGAAGCCCTGAGCCTTCAGCTCGCGCCCGATGCGATCTACTTCGGAATCCCTAAGCCTTTGCTCGGCCATGTAGACAGCTCCTTCACTTTCAAATAGTCGCAGCCGCAACGCTCGTCGTGCCCGAGAACGTCATCGAAGACGGCGTGACGCGACGGCATCAGCAGCGCCGCCGGGTCAAGCTCCAGATACCAGACCGCGATGTGCCACGCCTCGACCCACGTCCAGACCGTATGCACGCAATGCCCCTCCTCGATGAGCAGCAGCCGCTCCGCGGCCTGCTCGTCGGAGAGGTCGTTCTTGTTGACTTTGAACTCTATCCAAAGGCTGTGATAGCCGCGGCGCGCGACCGTGCAGAGGTTGTCGAGCGTCCCCGCCTTCACCCCCTCGGCCCGGAGCTTCATCCCGACCGGGTTGTAGTCCCCGACCTTGCCGTCCTTGCGCTTGTATTCGACGCGCTCGCCGCGGTAGCCGCCGTTAGGTATCGCGCGGAAGCGGCGCAGCTCGGGCGCGCGCTGCGCGTTGGTGTTGATGTGAGAGTAGAAAGCACTCTGCTCGTTGTGTTCGTTGTGGGTGACGCCGGAGGACTTCTTCGAGACGGCGAGCGGCTTCGGTGAGAGCTCGCCTTTCGAGTTGTGATTGAGCAGTCCCCCGACGAGGTGCTGGCCGGCCGGCGCGGTCGTGCGCCGCCGGCGGTAGCGAATCGCCATCGGTCGTGTCCCTTGATGAGGAAGGGTTGAGGGCTATTCAGGCGGCAGCCAATCCCGCGGCCGGCTGCGCGAGTTGCGCGCGCGGGTTCAGTGAGACGACGAGACGCTGCTGCGGGAGCGCATAACTCATGCGCTCGATCTCGCGCTCGAACTTGTGAAGGTTCTGGATGAAACTCCGGACGATGACCGGGTCGTAGTAGACGCCCGCGCCCTCGCGCAGCATCTTCAACGCCTCCGCCCGGTCTACGCCCTTGCGGTAGGGGCGATCCTCCCTGACGGCGTCGTATGAATCAACCACGGAGAGGATGCGCGCCGTCAGCGGAATCTCCTCGCCGCAGAGGCCGTCGGGGTAGCCGCCGCCGTTCCATCGCTCGTGGTGGAAGCGCACCGGCTCGTGCACCGGCACGCCGAAGTTGAACTCGCTCAGCACCTCGGCGCCGAGTCCCGGGTGAAGCTTCATCTGGTTAAACTCGTCGTAGGTGAGCTTCCCCGGCTTGTGCAGGATTGAATCGGGCACGCCCATCTTTCCGATGTCGTGCAGCAGCGCCCCTAGCCGCAGCTCCCGCCGCCGCCGCCAGTCGAGGCCCATCACCGCCGCCATGCCGTCGGCGTAGACGGCCGTCCGCTCCAGGTGGTCGTGAGTGACGAGGCAGCGCGCGCTCATCATCGTGCAGCATAAGTCCACGACCTGGTGAGTGCGACGGGTCGCGCGGTCGAGGTACTTCTCGATGAAGAGCGACAGGCGGGCAGCCTGAAGTCCAACGGGCACGGGGGTACTCCTTCGGCTAACGAACGATGACTCAGGGTGACGTCGAGCCTGCGGGAGCGAGGTGTGGGGATAGCGACCCGACGTTCTCTGTTGTAAACGATAATCACTCCGGAGCGCAACCCGCTCTCTGTTCACCCCCTACTTCGATGCGCGCCGGTCCGCCGAGGTTAGCCGGCGCGCGCCTGCCGCTCGCTCGCCTTCACGGCCAGGTGCGGACAGCGCCGGGCGCCTTTGCCCGGCAGGCTCTCCATGCCGTAGCCGTAACAGCGCTGGCAGATACGACACTGGCAGTAGAGCCCGGCGCTCGTTCGATACTCTTCCCTGCCCTCACAGACGTCACAGTCTGCGCGGGCCGGCAGCGGGTGACTCACGTTGCCGGGCGCGGCCGCGTCCACCGTCGCTGCGGGTCGAGCGGCCGCGTCGAAGCGAGGAGCGACGACCGGCGCGGCCATCTCGGGCAACTCTGCCTGGACAATCGCGCGCTGGTTGCGCAGCCACCCGCGGAACATCTTCCGCGTCGGCGTCCACGGCGCCGAGTCCGTCGCCGCTCGGAACTGCATTTCACGCCAGACGTAGCGCACCGTCGCCTCGTTTAAGTTGGGGGGATAGGCGCCCATCCGGATTAACTGCTCGACGTAGGTGTCCGTGACCGGCTCCTCGTCGCCGTCCCCCGGCTTCCCCTGCTTTGGAATTTCCAAATTAGAAGCTGCTGCATCAGATGTTGAAGATGGTACATTTCTTGGTACATCTATAATCTGACACATGTTCTGGAGATTTGGTTTTTCCAAATTACCCGTTTGGAAATTCCAAATTAGCTCGCCCGAGTTTTGGAATTTCCAACGGTCTTCCTCCGACATAGAACGCCACTTCCAGCGCCGCCGCTCCTCGAATTCGCGCGCGCCCATGACGGGAATCACGCCCCACTTCAAGTTCTCCGGGTCGCGCACAATCCACGGGGCACGCTGGTTCCCCTCCTCATCCTCGGTCGCTAAGAGCTGCGTCTTACTGGTCGAGAGCTGAGCGATGTTGATGCCGGTCGCCGCCGCCAACGTCTCGTTTTTGGCGTAGCAGCGCCCGGTCAGTACATTACGGAAGCGGCAGTATCCGTAGGAGTAGAGAATCGCCGCCGAGGGCTTTAGCTTGTACTCGATGATTCGGTCGCCGGCCTCATCAGGTGTAAAACCCATTGCTCCCCTTCCCATGGAGCGAAGGCGGAAAGAGAGTACGGAGCGATCTGAGCGGAGATTTGGCGGGTAAAAATATGCGGGAACGCGAGCATAAAATTCTCCCGTTGCTCTTGACTCAGGGCGGTAAAAGCCTCTATGCTTCGCGTTGTCGAGGCGCGTGGCTGGAGGCTTACCGCAAGCTCTTTCCGGTCTTCGCAGTCTTAAAAGCGCGACGGGCAGTGACGCCCGTCGCGCTTTTGCTTTTCGGAAATGTGTCTCTTAGCTGGTGCCACGCCCGTCTCTATGTCTGCTGCCGGCGCGGGAGCGAGGGAGCCGTTGTTGGCTCCTGACGAACGCGCCGACCTCAGATAACGGCCATTAAACCCCACGCTGGAGACCCCTTTCAATTGCAAAATGTATCGCTAAACGCCTGAAAAGCTTGCCACTTACGGGGCAACGGCGGGCAAGTTGTTTGCCCGCAACCGTCAAACGCGGCGACTGCCCCGGACGCCGCGCCTGAAAAAAACTTAACTCTTCCTCGCCCGCCCCTTCTTACTCGTCGCGGTCTGGATGATGCTCCGGCGGCGCGGGCAGGGCGGGACCCTGACGGCTTGTAGGTCTTTATGCCGTCCCTGAAGCACTTTAGTCAAGGTCTGATGACGAAGCCCGAGCAGGCGCGCCGCCGCCGTCGGCTGTCCTTCAGCTTTTTCGAGCGCCATGCTCAGCCAATAACGCTCGTAGCGTGTGACCTCCCCGAAGAAGTTAAAACCAGTATGTAGCTGTGGCACTTCATAGCCGCCCGCGTGGCCGCCCGGCCCCTTCTCCCTCGCACGCAACGTCACGAGCGAGGCTCGCCGCAGACGCTCCAATAATCCCCGGTGTCGCGTCTGCGATAACCCCTCGGCCGCCTGCTCGTAGAGGCGGGTCAAGTAATCCCACTCCAACTGTGTGCCCAACGTCTCGATAAGCGTCAGCGCCGCCGTCCCCGCGCTCTCGACGTCACCCGCGGCCCGGGCCGCCGCTTCAGCCTCTTCGAGGGCCCTGCGCGCCTCGCCGTGGCGGTCGAGCTCGGCCAGCGCCGTCCCGCAAGTAATCATCGCCTCGGCATAGAAGGAAGCTTCCCCGCTCTGCTTAAACGCGCGCGCTGCCGCGCGCGCCTCACGCTCGGCCAGTTGGTACTGCCTCTGCCCGAGAAACACTTTCGCGCGTGTCTCACGCACGTTCGTCAAATGCCCCCGGTCCTTCACCCCGGACATCAGCCTCACGGCCTCATCCAAGTGCGCGTGCGCCTCGCCCAGCCTCGCGGCCTGTGCCGGGTCGAGCTGCGCCAGGATGACCAGCGCCATGGCCAACTCGTTCTTGATGCATGCGCTGTAGACCATGTGCCCGGCCTGTTCGAAGTGATAGCTCGCCGCCGCGAGTTCAATCAACGACCGGTCTATGTAATCCGCCCTCTGCTCGGCCGCGCCGAGTTCCTGCAAGACCATCCCGTACTCGGCATGGTGCTTCCCCTGGAGCGCGTGGTCGCCGGCTTCCGCGAACAGCGCCGCGCTTTCGGCGTGGAGCCTGAGCGCCTCGTGCAACCTGAGCGTCATCCGTTCGACGATGGACAGCCGCAGGCGCGCGAGTGTAGCCACCTCGCGCGCCAAGCTGGCCTCACGAGCGAGGAGTTGCCTGAAGATGATGCGCGCCTCATCGTGCGAGGAAGCGCGCCAGTAACAGGTGCCCAACTCAAGCATCGCCTCATCGGCGCCTACCCGGTCGCCCCCGGTCTGGAAGAGGGACATGGCTTCGGACAGCAAATCTCTTACCCGCTCCTGCGCCCCCTCGATCTGCTTATAGCTGCCCAACATGCTCGACAGGGTGCTGGCACACAGCAGCACTCGCGCCCTCGCCAAAGGATCATCTATCCCGTCCAGCCGCGGCCGCTCACCGACGCCGCGCCAGAGCTCACCCAACGCCTCACGCGCCTGCTCGTAAGCGCCTGCCTCGACCAACTCTTTCGCCATTATGCAACGCACCCTCGCCCGCTCGGCGGGGGAGGATGCCGCGTCTGGTGTTTGCCGAGTGAGAGTTTTTTCTGATAAGTCCATAATGATTCAAGGTTTCACTATACTTGCCCCGTTCGGGGCAAGGGTGGAGTCGGCGATTCGATGTGATTACACGCCTAAACCGCCGAAGGCTCACATGAACCGTGCGGTGAAGGCTCACCGCTCATGATCTCGGCCGCCATCGGCCGACCCAACCTGAGGAGAAAAACAATGAAGAACTTGATGCGCACGTCCCTACTGTTCGTCCTGCTGCTTACCTGCTCCGGTATTGACGCACGCGCCGGGCACATACCGTTCCCCGAGCCGGAGCCGCCGGCGCCGTCCGAGCCGGCCCCGACCCCCCAACCGGGCGAACCGACCGGAGGCACCGAGGAGCCTGACGCCACTACGGCGGCGGTCGTAGATGCCGCGCTGGAGGTCTTAGAGACGCTGCTCTCGCTCATCTAGCTTCGCGCTCTAACCTAGATACAGGAATTGCTGCCGCGTCCCGCGCCGGCGGCGCGGGAGCGGTCTGCCCGGCGTCGGGTAGTACACGCTGGGTCTGTGAAAAGTTCCCTTCGCGTCTGCTACCGCCGGATGGTATGGGGAGCGGCGAGCAGACGCCGACAACTTAACACCGCCTAAAAAACCTTTGCAAACTGGAAGCCGTCTCGCCTCCTCATCAGGTCAGTATCAGAATTTGATAGTACCCGCCGGGCTCACAAAAATCAATCCCTAAACACGAGTGATCCAACTGCGCTCCGGAAAGACGTTGCAGGCGCCCCAATTTAGACGCCGTTTTTCGAGTCTGGGAGGCGTAAAAAAATCGAAAAATTTTTCACGGCGGCAACTGCTGTCCGCCCGCGGCTTGGAGGCGCGGAAGTGCTTGAAGGGGCGTCACTTCACGGCGGGGGGTCTTGACAGAGTATCAAAATTTGATAGTATCCACCCACACCGCGAGAGACGCGGGGCACGAAAGGACGAAGGCGAGATGGACACCCAACCCCACGACACCCCAGAGCAGAGCGCGGCGCTGGCCGCCCTCTACCTGGAAGCGAAATCGAAACTGCACGCGGCCGACAGCGAATGCCTCGCGGCCATCGGACAGGATGAGTACCCGGCGGCCGACGCCCGACGCAAGGCGCTCCGCGCCGACGCCCGCAACCTGAGCGAGCAGCTTTACTCTCTCGACCCCGTTACCTGGCGCGCCATCGAAAGCGCCGCCTCGACCACCAACGCAGCTAACCCCGAGGAGAACATCATGACGAAGAAAGCCACCAAGACGACCGCCACCACCGCCAAGGGCAGCAGCAAGAAGTCCTCGAAGAAAGCCGCCGCGCAGAAGCCCGAGCAGACCGCCGTCGCCCCGGCCGCCGAAGCCCCGCGTGACCTGACCGTCGAGTATGACTCGGAAGCCGCCCGCCTCCGCGCCGAAGTCGAAGCCCGCGAGGTTGAGAACGCCGACACAGTCGCCGAGGCCAGCGCCGCTTTCGATAACGTCGAGCCCGCCGGCGCGAAGGGCTCGAAGAAGTCCCCGGCCGCCCGCGCTCGCAAAGCCGGCAAGGTCAGCGGCGAGACTCACGACCGCGCCGCGGCCGCCGTCGCCGAGACGGGCAAGGCGCTGGTCGAGCGCGCCGAGCAGAACGCGGCCGCGGCGCCGCCCGAGGGGCAGCCCGCCGCCTCGAAGGGCGGCGCGAGGAAGGGCGGCGCGAAGGGCGCGTCCAAGGCCGCCGAGCAGCCGGCCGCCGGCGCCGCGACCGCGCAGCCGTCTGGCGAGGGCCGCACCGAGAAGCTGACCAAGTCGGCGCTCTCCATCTTCGACCGCATCCACAAGGCCACCCCCGAGAAGCCGATCACGCGCGGCGACCTCGCCAGCAACGGCGACCGCAACATCGCGCGCGGCCTCTCCAAGCTGGAGCTGGTCGTCAGGCTCGAAGACGAGAAGGGGCGCAACATTCGCTACCACGCGAAGGCGGGCGTTGACGCGAAGGCCGCGCACGAGCGCATCAGGCAGGTCGCCGCGAGCGAGCCCAAGACCTTCGCGTAAGGCGCCCGACAACCCGACCGCAGCGAGGCCGCGCGCCCCCCACGGGCGCGCGGCCACTGCGCTAGAGGCACACCATGACGCGACCCTTCATCCAGTACGAGTCTGAGCAGCCGCGCTTCTACCAATTCGAGGCCGACGACTGGGGGCGCGCCTTCGAGTCAGCGATGCGGACGCCGCTGCACATCTGGCTCCTCGGGGAACGCTTCGAGGCGCTGCGCCGCTTCCCCCCCTCGGTCTTCTCACAGTACGGCGTCGTGACGGAACGGAGCTTCTACTGCCCCATCTTCACGCGCACCCTCAACGGGGCGCTGTGGGTAGCCTGCCCCTGCACGGCCGGGCGGTACAGCACGCCGTGCCGTCACCTGGCCGGCGCGTACAACTTTCACGTCTGGCGTGAGGACGCCGGGATGATCACCTTGAACGGAGTGGAGGGCGAAGGATGGCCGACCGGAGGGGTTCTGCCGGGACGCTACACCTGCTGAAAAGAGTTCGGGGCGGCTTCGACCCCACGTCGTCGCCGCCCCGTTCTTGAAGCCTCGTCACCACCAGCCGACCGTCGCACGAAAGGACATTTTCAACACGAAAGGACGACAGACGATGCGAAGCGAAACGGAAAGTAACACGGAGCGAACCCAACCCGCAAGTATAAATTTTCGACACCCCGACGAGGCGCTCTCGCTCGGCCGCGACGACCTCAAAAACCTGCGCGTGCTGCTGCGCACGATTGCCGACACCGCCGGCCGCGAGGCCGCGTCGGAGGAGGCGCTGGACGTGTGCGGCCGCTACGCGGCCCGGGCCCTCGCGCTCGTCGAGAGCAAGGCGGCCGAGCGAAACCTTGACAGGGTATCAAAAATTGATACCATAAACCCGGCCGCCGCAGAGACTCACCTGACCGACGAGAGAGGAGACGAGAGTTGATCACGCCAGCGAGGAACGCCGGGGAGGGCTGAGGCCGACCCGAGTCTTGCGCGCCGCGCCTTCGGAGCGAGGGGGTGATGGCAGCGCGAGGGAGCGCCGCGCGTCTCAGAGACGCGCGGCGCGTTCTTTTCTCGGGGGTATAAATTTTTGATACGGTTGCACTTCCAGCTTGACAGAGTATCAAATTTTGATAGTATGGCCGCGAAGTACACGACGCGCCCCACGCGCGAGACACGAAAGGACAAAACATGCACATTGAACTTGAGAGAGTGGCGGGCGAGGAGCGCCCGCCGGAGCCCTCGGCCGTGAGCGCCGAGATAACTTTCACCGCCGGCGCCGGCTTTCGCATCCATCCGACCGCCTGCACCGCCCGCGTCAACGTCAGCATCTTTCTCAACGAGACTGAAGGCCACCGCTTCAACGAATACCACGCCTCGGACGAGCTGCGCCTCGCGTGGGAAGGTGAGATAAGGTTCGACGTCGGCGCCGACGACGACACCCGCCTGAACGCCGTCTACGAAATCTTTAACATCAACCGCCCCCAGGGCTACCGCGACCGCTCCCTGTCGATGGCGGACGTGGTCATGCTCGACGGCGAGCGCCGTTACTCGGTCGAGCGCTTCGGGTTCCAGCGGCTCTCGGACTTCGCCGCGCCGCCGGCCGTCTCCACCATCATGCGCTGGAAGAACGAGCATGGCGGGGCGATTCGGGACTTCTACCGCGCGCACCACACCTGCGGCCGCTGCCGCGGCGCGGGACTCTGCGCCCCGTTCTACTCCGACGATCTCGCCGGGCGTGACGTCTGCCAGCAGTGCGGCGGCTGCGGGGCGTGGTTTGACGAGCCGGTGTACTCCATCGTCCCGCGCAGCGACGAGGGCCACGAGCTGGCGGCGCTGCTGCTCGCCCTCTCGTCTTACGAGCCGCGCGGCCCGGTCAACACGGCCGCGTACCTCTCGAAACGTCTCTCCCGCATCGGCCTCCGCAAATACGAACACGAACGGGCGCTTGAGCTCGCCGCCACGCTGGCCGAGATAGCCGAGCCCTTCGTCGCCGACCGCATCGGCGGGGGGCGGCTTCTCTGCCCCGCCCCCCGCTGGATAAACGACCTCACCTGCCCGACCTGCCAGCAAGTCGGCTTCGAGTGCGGCTGCCCCTGCCCGGCCTGCGCGCTGCGCGGGGAGACGTGCCCTGACTGCATCGCCGGCGAGGTCGAGGCGGCCGAGCGCCGCGCCGGTTGGGACGCTACCCCGTAGCGACCACGCCGTGCGCTCCGCGGCGCGGCCTGACGGCCGCGGAGCGCGCGCACGGCGCACACGGCAGGCAGGACAGAACGGCGACCTAACAAGCGAATGGAGAAGATGAAGATGGCAAAGTTCGGAAGCTTCCAGAATTTGATGATGGGGCGCGCGGCGGCCGCGAGCGTAGTCACCCCGACGGTCGGCATGGGCGCGACCGAAGTCATGTACTCAGACCGCCACGCCTTCACGGTCGTTGAGGTCATCAGCCCGACGCGCATCAAGGTTCGCGCCGACAGGGCGACGCGCGTGGACAAGAACGGCATGAGCGACGCGCAGCAGTACAAGTTCACCCCCGACCCCAAGGGCCGCGAGCGCGTCCTGACGAAGCGGCGCAACGGCAAGTGGGTTCCCGTCGGCGAGTCTCAGAACGCCCCGGGCTTCCTCCTGGGCGTCCGCTCCGAATACCGCGACTACACCCGCTGACAACCGATTTTGAGGTCAACCGAGGCGCGCGCCCGCCCCACGCGCAGCGCGCGCCTCAGACACGAAAGGACGGCCAAAGACCATGAAGAAAATCGTCGGGCGCATCCTAATCGAGAACGCCCCGGGCTGCGCGTGGCGCGGCCTTTACGTTTCGCTCATCCTCGTCCACCACGAGCGCAGCCCCTTGGCTATGCAGCTCTTCCGCGTCACCTTCGACCCGAACAATTTACAGGGAGCCCCGACCCTCTCCCTCGGCCTCCTCGGCAACGGCATCCCTTACGACCTGCGCACCAAGACCCGCGTCGGCAAACTGCTCGACCTGCTCGTCTGGAATTGGCGCGTGCGGCTCCCCTACCTGCGCTGGCGGTCTGACGCCGGCAGCGTCCGCCGCTTCTTCTACGCCAAGCAGCAGAAGTTCCTCCGCGGCATGGACGGCCGGTACGGCTGGGGCACCGAGCGCCGCCGGCTGAAGGGAGGCCGCGCGTGAGACTCCCCGAAAGCAAGTACCCTCTCAAAGAGGGTTTCCGCCGTGAGATGTGGGTCTGCACCGGCAAGGAGCTGACCCACGAGGGCAAGGCCGTCATCGGCTTCATCCCCATCGTGGACGACGACGGGACGCTGGCCGAGAAACGACATCGGTTCGACGCCAAAGGTCTGAGCGTCATCGTCGGCGGCGTCTACCTCGTCCAGACCAACGGCGAAAGCCTGCTGCCCGGTCGCATGGAATGGCAGCGCACGTACGAGTTCACCAACCTCGTCGCTGTTTGGCAGACCCTCGCGCGCGCGGCGGACTTGGAGTTGCGCCGCCAATCGCAGGAGAAGGGCGCGGGCAAGATCAACCACCTGCTCGAAGTTCTTGAGCCGTTGCGCGAGGCTTACCACTCGACCGATTGGCGCA
The DNA here is from genome assembly GCA_036387195.1 of Pyrinomonadaceae bacterium. Lineage (GTDB taxonomy): Bacteria > Acidobacteriota > Blastocatellia > Pyrinomonadales > Pyrinomonadaceae > QHXN01. The sequence goes on from DASVUF010000007.1 coordinate 33,775, forward strand.
CTCAGAAAGCCGTCGAGTTGATCGTGCTTGATTACCTGCGCCGCCCTCTGCCGCGCGACAAACAAAAGTGAAAGGACTAGTCAAGATGGACAACAGACCGAGCGACGAAGAATTAGAAACGAAAGCCTTCAAGGCGCTCCGCTATCGCGCGAAGCTGGCGGCCGCCGCCTTCCTCGACGTGACTTACTCGACGCGCGGCGGCGCCGAGAAGCAGAAGACCCTCAGGCAGCGCGAGATTGACGACGGCGTGTTCAACGGGCTCTGCCTCGCGCTCTCCGATCTGACCCCGACGTTGACCTGTTCCGGCTGGCGCACGCGCCTCGTCGAAGAGGTCAAGGCCGACCGGGCGCTGCGCGCCGCGGTTGACGCGCTCGGCGCCACCCGCGCCCTCGACCACAGGCTGCTCGAAGAGCGCATCGAGGACCTGCGCGACGCGCTGCTGGCGCACGGCGCCAAGGGCGACGCCGCGTTCGTCATGGAGGTGCGGGCGAAGCTCGAAAGCTACGAGCGCATGGCTGCGGCGGCCGTGGCGTAGTGGGCGCGCGGCCTAACGAGAGAAAGGAGGCGGGCGGTGCGCTCAAGACTTTGCCTCAACTGCGGGGCTGAATGCCGCCGCCATTTCTGTAACGCGGATTGCGCCAGCAGCTTCGGCAGCGGCGCGACCGCCGGCCTGCTGCGCGCGCTCGAACGCGAGTTCGCGCACCTCCTGCACCGGCGATGCCCCACGCTTCGCCGGCGCGGGACGGGGCGGCGGGTGAAGTTCACGACGCGCGGCTACCGCCCCTGGCGGCGCCGCTCACGAAAGGACAATCCGGATGAGACGATTCAGGAAAAAAACCACGCCGGTCAAGCCGACCCCGGCGGAGTCGCTGTTGGCATGGCTCAGATTTCGTCCGCAGCAGAACGCATACGCCGGGCTGGACGCGGCTGAGGTCTACCGCCGCGTCGAGCGCGAGCAGCAGGCCTTCACCCTCATGCACGAGAGGCTGGCGGCCGAGGCCGCCGACGACCTCACCCGCGCCGACCAGGAGGCGGCCTCGGCGCGCTGCCGCGAGCGCCTCGCCGCCCTCGTCCTCATCAACTCGGGCGTGGCGCTCGAAGAGGCGGTGACTCAGGTCGCGGGCGACCCCGACCGGGCGCGCGACGCGCTGAGGCGCCACGCCGAGGCGGCGCTGCCCCCGGCAGAGAGGACGCCGCCGCGCGAGCGGTTCACGGTCGGGGCCGTGCCCTCCCGGGAGTTCGCGCCCGACGCCGTCCTGCATGTCGCCTACGTCGCTTCGATCACCTACCCGAAGGAGCTGTTCGACTACCTGGAGCAATTCAAGTTGCCGGCGAGCGCGGCCGACCTCGACCCCGCGGACGACCGCTTCACCGAGCCCGAGCGCTTCGCCGTCGCCGTCGCCGTCGAGGCGAAGCGCGAGGAGCTGCGGCGCACGTGGGCGCTCGGCTTCTGGCGCGTCGAGCAGGACGGCCACGAGTGCCACGGCATGATTGTTCGCATCATCAACTACGCGCGCGACCGCCGCGATCCCGTCGTGACGGTGCAGAAGCCCGACCTGACGAGCGCGCGCGTCGGCCGCGAGGCGCTGCGCTTCGCCACGATGCAGGAGGCGCGCCCCCACTGGCCGGCGTTCCTCGGTTGGGACGAACAGACCGACGGCGAGGCCGGCTCTCTGGTCGGTAAGACCTTCCACGTCGGCCAGCGCGGGGCGCGCGACTGGCGGGGCAAAATCGGCCAGTGCGTCGAGCGCGACGGCGGCCGGCTCAGGCTGCACTTCCTCGCCGACGACACGGAACACGTCTTCCCGCTCGACGTACTCGAACAGGCGCCCGATATTCCGCCCGTCGCAGAGATGGTCAAGCGGCTTGAGAAGGCTTCCGACTACGAAGCCTTGAACGAGATGCGCCGGCTCTGGTGGCTCGACCGCGCCGAGCGTCCCTGGCTCTACTCGTCGGGAGTCTGGCGCGACCTGCTGCTGGCGGTCGAGCTAGGCCAGTCGGCCATCGGCTACCGGGCGACGCTGGCAGTCGCCGAGAGGGACGCGGCGCGGCCGGAGGGCGAAGGAAGGCCCGCGCTGGCCGCCGCAATGGCGCTCACCCCGGCCAACCCTCTGCCCGAGCCCAAGCGGGTGGTCGCCTACTGGAAAGAGAAGGTCGCCGAGGTCACGCGACAGGCCGTGATCCGCTCCCGCTACCCGTTCGGCGACAAGAAGCTCACGCCGGCCCGGCGGCGCGATTGGGAATACCTCCTGAAGTCGGCGAGCGAAGATTATGCGTGGGCGGGGACGCTGGCGAACCTCGCCGTCATGGCCGAGCGCGGGGAGCTGCCGCCCGTTCTCTACGGCCTCACGAACCACCTTCAGGTGCGGCAGTTGATGAACGCGGCCGAAGGCTCACACTTCCCCAAGGACAAACTCGGGCAGACGATTAAGAGCGACGAGGAGATCGCGGCTGCGGCCGAGGTCATCCGCTCGCTGATGTTCGCCGCGCCGGAGTTGACCGTCGAACACATGCTCGGCCTCAAGCCCATGCCGCCGCTCTCGCCCGCGGAGGCCGCGGCGCGCCCGGCCAGCGCGGAGCCCGCCTCGGAACCCGCGGCGGCGCCTGAGGCCGAGGGAGCGCGCGCGGCGGCCGCTCAGGACGTGGCGCCCGGCGAACAGGCGCGGGCGTGGGTCGAGGTCATCCGGGGCGTCGGGTCGCCGGCTGAACTGGAGCGGTGGTTGGAAAGCCACGTGGACGAAGTCTCGGCGCTGCCCGAAGAACTCCGTAACGGCGTCGTCCTCGCGGCCTATGACGCGCGCAAGTCGGAATTGTCGCCGGCCGCTGAAGAACCCTCGTCGGAGACTGAGGACGAAGGGGAACCGTACACCGGGGAGGAAGCTGCCGCCCAAACTGACGGGGGCGGGGCGGCAGATTTGGAATTTCCAAATCTGAACGAGGCGGCCGACACCGAGCCGCAGCCGCCCCCGACTGAGGCGGCCGCCCCGCCCGAGGTCAACGGCCGTTGCGGAAAGTGCGGTTACAAGCTGCCGAGCCACGGCCTGCGCTGTGAGTTCTACGACACGACCCCGCCCGCGCCGCCCCGGGCGGGCGGGGCCTCCGAGGTCGTGACGCTGGACGAGCTGCGCGCGTATTTCTCCGACGCCCTGCATGACGAGCGGACGACCGCCGAGGCGCACAAGATTATGTTCGGGCGCGTCGTCGCCTCTCAGGATTCGCTATTAGCCGAATTAGGAAAGCTCAAGAAGGGCGTGCTGGAACGCATGGCCGGGACGAGCGGGCGAGACACGAAGAAGGACCGGCTCGCCAGGTATGCGCTCGACGAAGCGCTGGAAGACTTCGCCCTCGGCAAGGTGCGGACGAGCGGGCGCATCACGTCTGAAGTGCTGTTCACGCCGGGCGGGATGCTCAACCTCATCGCTGAATTTGTCGGGGGCATCACCGACGAGGAATTGACCGCCTACCGCAAGCGCGTCGCCGAGAGGCGCGCCGAGCGCCGGGAGGAGGCCGCCGAGGCCGCGGCCAAGAATCAGAAGGCGCTCACCAACCCCGAGACGGAGGAAGAGTTCGAGACCTTCATCTGGCACCACGGCATGAAGGCTCTCGCCGCGCTCGCCGCGCAGAAGAAGCTCACGCGTAAGCGCACCGAACACGAGGGCATCATCCGGCGCGAGGGCGTCAGGGCGATGGACGACGACCAGCTCGCGCGGTGGGACGAGCTACAGGCAGCCAAGGCCCGCGACCGCAGGTCGAAGCAGATGGTCGAGCGCGCGACCGTCAAGCGCATCGAGATAGGCGAAGGCAATTACATGGAGATTGTTCCGTGGTGGCACGACAAGCGGAACTGTCAGACGTGGCTCGTCGTGCTGGCCGAGCGCGAGGACCGGACGACGTTCGAGGAGCTGTGCATCGCCGCCCGCAAGCTCGGCGGCGACTACCAGCGCGGGTGGGACGACCGCCCCGGCGGCTTCCAGTTCTTCGACGAAGGGCAGGCCGAGAAGTTCGTCCAGTTACAGAGCCGGGACATATTCGAGCTCTCGCGCCTGGAGAAGTTGATCGCCAACCGGGAGCGCGTGCGCTCTAACGCGGTCGCCCACTTCGGCGGGCTGGCCGACCGGATGGAGGACCGCGCGACCGAGTCGCTGACTCGCCCGCGGCGGCTCAACACGGAGCGGCGAGTGATGCTGGCCGAGCGGGCGGCCGACGGCGCGCGCGAAGACCTCGCCATGGCCGAGACGCTGCGCCGCTACGCCGCCGACCTCCAATCCCGCCTCACGCGCCACACAGACCGCATCAGGTGGCGCACCCACGCCGAGGCGTTCGATGAAATCCTGCGGCGCGCGGGCGGGCAGATGTCAAAGGTCGAATACCCGTGGCCGGCCGTCGGCCGACACACCGTCGCGGAGATAGCGCGCGAGATAGGAGACCGCGACGGCTCGAAGCTCGTCACGCAGCGCGTCGTCAAGCTGGCGCGCGCGGCCGGCTCCGACGTCGTCGTGTTCCGCGGAGACTACGCCGCCGACACCCTGCGCCACTTCTACCGGCGCGCCCGGCTGCACCGCACGACGCGCTGGACGTTAGACCGCGTGCGCGAGGCGCTCGGCCACTTCAAGCGGCTGCGGCTGATGAACATTGATTCCCTGCCGGAGCTGCGCGCGGCGCTGCGCGAACACTTGGGCCGGCGCGTCGAGCCCTCGGGGCTGTCGCGCGCCGACAAGGTCATGCTCGACCTCTACCCGGGCAAGTTCCCGCCCGACTACTTCCCCACCCCGCGCGACGTGGTCGAGTTGATGCTGGAATACGCCGACATGGCCGACGGGCTCAGGGTGCTGGAGCCGAGCGCGGGCGGCGGCCACATCGCCAACGTCGTGAGGGAGCTGTACCCGAACACCGACTTCACCCTCTGCGAGATTTCCGGGCTGCTGTGCAAGGCGCTCGAAGCTCAGGGGTGGAGTCCGGTGCAGGGAGACTTCCTCTCGATTGACTTCACCGAGGGCGCGGACGTGGACGAGGACGGCTACGACCGGGTCATCGCCAACGTGCCTTTCGGATGCGACGGCGTCGGCACGGACATCGATCACGTGCGGCACGCCTACACGATGCTGAACGCCCGCGGCCGCCTCGTCTCACTCATGAGTGACGGCGTGTTCTACCGGGGCGACTCGAAGGCCGAGGAGTTCCGCGCGTGGCTCGACCACGTGGGCGGCGAGTCCTTCGAGCTGCCCGAAGGGGCGTTCCTGAACGGCGACCGCCCGACCAGTTGGGCGGCTCGCATCGTCGTCATAGACAAGTTGAGGGCGGCCGGGAACGACCCCGGCTTCGACCACGTCGCCGCGGCCTCGGTCACGCCGGCGGGCGAAAGAGCCCTCATCAATTAACCGAGAGCGGGGGGCTCCTGCGACCAACAGACCGCCCCCCGCTCCTTCACCCCGAGCAGACCGAAGGAGGTCACACCCGAGATGTTACCGTTCAAAATAACAGAGGAGAATTTGCGCGTTCTAGCGCGCACGGCCGGCGACCCGCTGCCCGACGCGCTGCGCCGGCAGGTCGAGGAGCTGCTGCCGACCGGCGAGACGGCCGAGTTCTACGTCGGCTTCGTCACCGGCCTCAACCTCACCGTTCACCTGATTAACTCCATCAACGACGCCGGCGCCCTCAAGGGCTGCGTCTCGGCGGTCGCCATTCAGGGGGCCCGCTTCTACATGGTGGCGAGCGGCGTGGACGACGGCCCGGCGGCGGAGGGCGACGAGGGTTCGGACGGGTAGCGCGCCGCGCGGCGCGCCGGGGAGGCGTTGACGGGGTATCAATTTTTGATATACTCGCCGCGTCGGCAGCGACAACACGAAAGGACACAGACCCCACATGAGCAGCACGAAAGGACACCCGCGCATCGGCGACGACGCGCGGCGCCACGTCGAGGGACACCCCCTCGTCAAACAAGCCTACTCTCTCTGCGCGCTCGTCGCGCACACCCTCGACCGCCTCTGGCGTCCCGACCCTGACATTCCATACGGCGGCGAGGCGCGCACCGAGGATGAGCTGCGCGAGGCGCGCGACCTCATCCCGGTGCGCGCGTACCTGAAGGACTTACACGAGAGGCTGACCGCGCGCGCCAGGCGGCGCGCTGAGGCGGCCTACGTCGAATACATGCGGCGTCAGACGGCCGACGCCGACAAGCTCGCGGCGTGAAAGGGGGCGGCATGATAATCACCAACAAAACCAACCTGCCCGCTCCGCTCGTCTCCGTCGTCAGCCAGGAGCGCATGCCGAGGCCTGACGTCATCTCGGTGACTCAGCTCATCGGGCCGCCGCAGATTCGCCTGCTCACGCTCAACCACTGGGGCGAGCTGGAGGAGGACGCGTCGGACAGGATTTGGTCAACGATGGGGCGGCTGATGCACCAACTGCTCGAATCGCACGCCCGGATCGAGGGGCACCGCGCCGAGGGCTTCCGCGAGACTGAGGTCGGGGGCGTGAGGGTGACGGGCGTCTTCGACCTGCACGACGACGCCGGCACGCTGACCGATTACAAGTTCGTCTCGGTCTGGACGACGGCGGACGGGCTCAAGCCCGAGTGGGTGGCGCAGCTCAACGTCTACGCCGAGCTGCTGCGCCGCTCGGGCGCGACCGTCCGCCGCCTCCAGGTCGCCGCCATCTACCGCGACTGGTCGAAGGGCAAGGCGCTCGGCGGGGGCGGCTACCCGCCGGCTCAGGTGCAAATCCTCCCGGCGCCGCTCTGGGAGTCGGAGCGCGCGTCGGCGTACATGGCCGAGCGCGTGCGGCTGCACCTCGCGGCGCAGGCGGGCGAGGCCGTCGAATGCACGCCCGCGGAGCGGTGGGCGCGCCCGCCTAAGTTCGCCGTGATGAAGACGGGGCGGCAGAAGGCGGTCAGGCTGTACGACGTGGCCGAGGACGCCCGCGGCAGGGCGGCCGAAGAGGGCAAAGGCTACTACGTCCAGGAGCGCCCGGGCGCGAGCGTCCGCTGCGAGTCTTACTGCTCGGTCTCCCGGTTCTGCCCTCAGTACGCGCGGCTGAGGGAGGAGGCGCAGCGCGACGATGGCTAAAGAGACGGAATGCGCGCTCCACGGCAAACACGCGCGGCGGGTCTGCCCCGCCTGCTCGTGGTGCCGCGACTACCCGTCGGACGTCACGCACGCGAGCGGCTGCCCCCTGTGTGGGCGGCCGCTCCACTCCAACGGGCTCATCATGACCTGCGTCTATGACGATTGCAGGATGCGGACGACGAGCCACCCGCCGGCGACGCCCCGGCGTCGGGTGTCGCCTCGGGAGGTCGGGCTGAAAGGGGGTCGGTTATGAGAGACGGCAGGACGAAGAGTCTCACGCCGGAAGAAAACGCCACGCTGAAGGATGCGCTGCGCGCCGGCACGGAGTTTTTACTAAGCCCCGAGGAGCGGCGCGCGCTCGCGCTCGCCGTGCTGGCGTCTCGGGGGCTGCCGCCGCTCGGCGACCACTACACGGACGCGCCGGACGTGGCCGCCGAGATCGGGCGCGTCTGGAAGTGGGCCGAGGGCGTGAAGCTGGACAGCGGCCTACTCCGCAACGTCTTCACGGGCGGGATGGTGATCTCCTTCGCCGAGGGCGCGAGGGAGCCAGATTTCAGTCTCACGGAGGCGGGCATCAGGTACGTCGAGGACGAGCTGCTGCCCGAGGCCGTGCGCGGCCGCGTGAAAGGAGGGGGGCGATGAGCGAGGAGAGGCGGACGGTCGTCGTCGGCGGGACTTACGGCCACCTGCGCGTCATCGAGGAGTTGGCCGCGCGCGACAAGGCCGGGAGGCGCCGCTTCCGCGCCGAATGTCTCGTCGTCGAAGACGGGGCGATGTGCATGGCCCAGACGGTGAAGATGGCGCACGAGCTGACCGGGCACCGGTACCGGGCTTGTAAGCGCCATTCCGAGGCCCACGCCGGCAAGACGCGGGCGCGTTTCGGCCAGCTAAACCTGCCCCGCGGCGGGCGCGGGTAGTTCTTCGGGGGAGGGGGTAAACTGCTTATGAGAAGGCTGAATCACGCAAGCGCTTCCGGGGCGGTCCCCGCGCTCCGCGCCGTCTCCCCCGCCGCCCGCCCCCAGGCGGCGCCGCGGCCGGGCGACTCGCTCTCCGACCTGCTCCCCGGTCGGGCGACGAACCCGGCCGCCTCCTACCTCTGGGACTTGTCCGAGTCGGGGCGGCGCTCGATGCGCGCGCGCCTGGAGCGGGCGGTGCGCTACCTCCGCCCCGGCTCGGCCGTGGCCACCTTCGACTGGTCTTCCCTCCGCTTCGAACACGTCAAATACGTCAAGGCGCGGCTCCTGACCGACGGCGCGTCGGCGCCGACGGTGAACCTCACGCTGGCCGCCCTCAGGCAGACGGCGCGCCTCGCCCGCGAGTCCGGCCTGATTTCCGGCGACGACCTCGACGCGATCCTCCGCGTGCCCGGCGTCCGCCACGAGGCGCTCCAGCGGGGGCGGATGCTCTCGCGCCGCGAGGTCGCCCGGCTCTTCGAGTCCTGCGCGCGCGACCGCTCCGCGCGCGGCCGCCGCGACGCGGCGCTCGTCGCCCTGCTCTACGCCGCAGGCCTGCGCCGCGACGAGGCCGGCGCTCTCCCCTTCGACGCCTTCGACTCTCGCGCGGGGCTGCTGCGCCTCCGGGGCAAAGGCGGCCGCGCCGCCACTCTCCCCCTGCCCGACGCGGCGGCGCGCGCCCTGCGCGACTGGACGGCCGTCCGCGGCCGTTCCTCGGGGCCTCTGCTCGCGCCCGTCTCTCAGAAGGGGGAGGTCGGGCGCGGGCAGGGGCTCACCGGGCAGGCGGTCTACGCCGTCTGCCGTCGCCTGGCGCGCTCGGCGCGCGTCATGCCGTTCACGCCGCACGACCTGCGGCGCACCTACATCTCCGAAATGCTCTCGATCACCGACGGTTCGACGGCGCAGAAGCTCGGCCGGCACCGGGACTTCACGACGACCCGTCGCTACGACCGGCGCGGCGAGCGCGCGATGGCCGCCGCCGTGCGCCGCCTGCCGGTCCCTTACAGTACGCCGAACTTCATAGGCGAGCGATGAAAGAAACTTTCCGACGCCTCATGCACACGCCGCCCGGCGAGTGGCGGCGGGACGACCTGCGGAAGCTCAGCGCCGACGAGCTGCGCGGCCTCTGTGAACTGCTCGGCATCCCGACCAGCGGGACGAAGCCGGAAGCGGTCGAGCGCCTGCTGTCTCTCGGCGGCCTGCGGCACCTGCTCCACGAGTACGAGGGGCAGGAGGGCGTCGAGCGGCTGACGGCCGACTTCGACAAACGTGAGCTGAAGGGCATGGCCTCGATGGCGAAGATTTGGAAGTCGGGGACGAAGCGCCAGCTCGCGGCCGGACTCATTCAGTGGCGCGACGCCTGTAGGTTCAAGGGGCAGGAAAATCTCCGCCGCGCCCGCGAGGAACTTCACAGCCGGCCGCGCCAGCTACCCCTTCCGCTCTACCCGGCGGGCTACCCGATGGAGGTCGCAGCTTGAAACCAACCCTAATCCCTCTCGGCTTCGAGGTCGGCTCGGGCGAGCCGGTCAGCGTCCCGCTCGGCCACATGGCCGTGACGGGTCAGACGCAGCTCTCGGGCAAGACCACGGCGCTCGAAGCCCTCATCACCCGCTCGGAGCTGCGCGCGGTCGCGTTCATCACGAAGCGCGGCGAGGGCTCGTTCACGACCGGCCGCGAGGTCGCCCCGTTCTTCCAGGAGCGCGCCGACTGGGAGTTCGTGGAGGCCATCCTCGAATCGACCATGAAGCAGCGCATGCGCTTCGAGCGGGCGTGGGTCGTGCGCGCGGCCAAGGGCGCGAAGACGCTGGCCGACGTCCGCGAGAACGTGCGCGGGCTGATGACGGGCGCGAAGCGCAGCATGGACCAGGACATCTACATGCTGCTCGGCGAGTACCTGGATAAGGTCGTGCCGCTCATCGCCCGGCTGCCGAAGTCTCCGCGGCTCGACCTTCAGCCGGGCTTGAACGTGATGAACCTGCTCCCCTTCCCCGAGGAGTTGCAGATGCTCGTCGTCGCCTCGACGCTGCGCCAGATTCACGCGGACGAGGAGGGCGTCGTCACGCTCGTCCCCGAGGCGTGGAAGTTCGCGCCGCAGGGGCGCAAGACTCCCGTCAAGCCCGAGGCCGAGAAGCTGATACGCGAGGGCGCGGGGCTGCGCAACTTCATCTGGATAGACAGCCAGGACATGGCGGGCGTCGAGAAGCTGATTCTGCGCGCGTGCTCGGTCTGGCTCGTCGGCGTCCAGCGCGAGGCGAACGAACTCAAGCGCGCGCTCGACGCCATCCCCGCCGGCGTGAAGAAGCCGAAGCCGGCCGAGGTCGCGCAGCTCGACGTGGGGCAATTCATCGCCTGCTTCGGCAGGAGCATCCACCCGACCTACGTGCAGCCCGCGTGGCTCGACGAGAGCACGGCGCGGTCGGTCGCCCGCGGCGCCGTGCCCGTCGGGAACGTCCAGATGCGCAAACCCCAACCGTCCGCGAGAGAGGAGCCCGCACCCATGACGACGGAAGCGACCCCGGCAGATATGGCCGGGCTGCAAGAACGACTCGACAACCTGACCGCCGTGCTGCTGCGCGTGGCGACCGCGCTGGAAAGGGGCGCCGCTGCGCCTCCTTCGGCCTCAGGCGGGCGCGCCGCGGGCAAAGCGTCTTCCGCCCTTCCCGCCAACCTGGACGAGTTGGCGCGCGCCGTGGCCGAGCGGCTACCTAAGGGTGGCGAGTCCCCCGACGTGGACGCGATCACTCGCACGGTGTTAGAGCGCGTCGCCCTCGCCGCCTCCGAGGGCAAGCTGAAGGTCAAAGTCACCGAACACGAGATAGAGGTCAGTCAGAAGCGCGAAATCATCAAGCTCGACGGCTCGACGCTGCCCGGCAGGATTGCAATGTTGCTCGCCGAAGGTTTCTTCGATTCGCCCAAAGGCCACCGCTCGGTGTGGGACGAGGTTCAGCGCCGCGGCTTCAAGGGGTCGAACAACGTTCAGCGCGAGCTGGAGAAGTTGGCCGAGCGCGGTTTTCTCACGAAGGAGACGGGGCAGGGCTTCCGCGCCGTCGAGGGGATGAAGGTCAACATCATCGAGGAGTAATCGACGTGGCAAAAAAGGGCACGACGCCGAAGCAGGGGTGGGGCAACCCCGACCCGAGGAGCAGCCGCAGCAAGTTCCATTTCTTCAAGCCCGACGGCATGTCGCTGTGTGGGAAGTGGTCGAACGCGCTCGGGCTGATTTCGCTCGAAGACGGCAGCGACAATCACGCCGACAACTGCGGGACGTGCAGGAAGAAGATTGCGGCGTACCGCGCGCAGGGCGCGGCCGCCGCCGCGGGGTCGGCCGGATGAACTGTCTTCACTGCGAGGAACCTCTGTGCCCACTCGACCCCGACGTGCTGCCGGTCAACGGCGGCGACGCCGGGATGCACCGCGAATGTCTCCTGCGCGGCGTCATAGGCTCGGCAGACCACATCAGGCGCGGCCCTCACCCGGCCGGCGCCTGCCTGCCGGATGACCCGCGCCTGACGAAACGGGAGGCGGCGCGCGCCGCCGTCCGCGCCTATTTCGAGCGGGAACAGAACGCAGCTTGACGGGGGAGAACTCACATGGAAATCACAATCAGAATCCGCCGCGACGCCGACGGCTCGACCGAGCAGCGGCAGGCCGACGTCACGCGCGGCGGCGGACGCCTAAACATTCACTTCCGCGAGCCGGTGAGCTTAGGCGAGCGCGACGTGCTGATGCTCGACGAGGAAGACGCGCGGGCGGCGCTGGAGGGGGAGTGACGTGAACGCCTGGTCGCTCGCACGTTTCCAAGAACTGCGTGTGAGCCTGAAGGAGCGCGGGCTGCTCGAAGCCTTCCTGCCCGAGCTGCGGCGCGTGGTCTCACCCGGGGGCGAGCTCTCGCTCTTCGAGGCCATAGACCAGTCTGACCCCGGCCAGTGGCGCGAGGCCGTCGCCCGCGTCACCGACGACGGCCAGCGCGCGCTCCCCGGGGAAGCGGCGCATGAGTGAAGAGCCGCGCACGCCCGAGCAGGTCGCCACGGAGATACGCGACGCCGTGGAGGCGCTCAACGCCCTGCTCCGCGGGGCGGCGGCGGCCGGCTACAACGTCGAGCTTGAGGCGCGGCGGGTGGAGATGATGGACGTCAAGGAGAGGGCCGCGCACGTCCACCTGCACGGCGTCTACAGGCGTGTGGAGCCGGAGCCGAAGCCCCGGCCCGAGCCGCCGCCGAAGCGCCAGCACGGGAAGTCATGATTGCGAGGGAACTGACATGAGCTTAGAGAGCGAGGACTACCTTTTCAGAATCTCCTACGACGGCGACCGGCTCGCCTGGCGTCACGGCCGCGAGGAGGCCGAGGCGCTGCGCGCGTTCACGGCGGACTACCCGGCGGCCGACGTCCACCGCGTCCGCCCCGAGTGGCTGCGCGGCGCCGAGTTGCTTGAAGAGATGGAGCGGCACGGTCAGACGTCGCCCGCGGAGGTGGCGCGTTGAGAGTCTTCACCTTCCCCAACCCGAACCCGGCGCCGGGCAGGCCGGACGAGCTGCGCATCACGCTCTGCCTCAACTGCCGGCATGAGGGGCAGATGTCGTGGCACGAGCTGACCGAAAGGCCGGAGGAGCCGCCGGCCCACTCGTGCGGCTTCTGCGGCACGCAGCCGCGCCAGTGCATATGCGGCTGCTCGGACTTCGCCCCGTGCGAGGCCGGTTGTTACTTCGTAGACCCGGCGCTGACCGACGGCGCGGACGTCTGCTCGGTGGTTTATGCGAGCGCCATACGCTCGGCGGCCGCCCGCCCCGAGTCGTTAATTCTGACCGACTAACGCCCCAACAGAGAGGTGCACATGGCTGACAGCTACGAGTCTCCCGCTCCCCTTCCCGAGCCGAAGGCAGTTGACCGGGTATCAATTTCAAATATATCTTCAACGGACGAAAGGACATCTTCTTCACGAGAGGCCACCTACTTGCCACGACGGACGATGACCGGCGAGGAGATGACCGGCCTCGTGCTTCGCGCACGTCGCCGTCGTCTACCCGGCCACCGCAACGCCGAGGAGCCACGGAGCCAGCCCGAATTCGCCGACGATCTCGGCTACCACCGGAACACGCTGGCGCAGCTCGAACGTGGCGCTAACGCCCTCGGCAAGCGCGGTCGCGTCCTGCATCTGGCGCTCTGCACGCTGGAGCGGGAGGCGGGGCTGGTCGAGTGGCAGGACTTGGCGCAGGAGCAGCGCGCCGCCTTCGTCCGCGACGCGCAGCGCGACCTCAAGGACGCCGCGCGCGAACACGGCAGCGGCGCGCAGCGCCCGGCCTCGAAGAAGGGCGCCGCCAAGAAGGGGCGCAAGTAAGTGGGCGCGCGGCCGGCCGGCCGCGCGGGGGTGTCCATGGACAACGTCGAACTCGGGCGGCGCTTCCTCGAAGAAGCGCGCGGGCTGGGGGAGCAGGGGCACGCGGACGCGGCCTGCGTCCTGCTCACGCTCGCCGGCGCGCTCCTCGAAGGCGATCACGTCGTCGCCGACCTCGCGCAGCACAGCGCGCAATTCTGCGTCTGGCGAGACGCAGTCTCCCAACTCCCCGCCCCGTCAATCCCCCCGCTCATCGCAAACGCCGGCATCCACTGATGCACGAAACCGACATCGAGCGGGGGCGCGGTCCCCCACTGGCGGCCGTGGCCGACACCGCAGGGGCGTCCCGGCCGGGGCCCTGCGGCGGCGGCCGTATCAGTCGGCGTAAACCGTTGTCGAAATCTGAGGCGGAAATTTTCGGAGGTGAGAACGATGACCATGAAATCAGGCGGCGGCGAGCAGAGCCGCCAGGGCGGGATGGCCGGGCAGGCCGCGGAGCCGGTAGACCTGTCGAAGCTGCACGAGTCGTGCTGGGATAACTTCTGCGGGCTGCTGAACTACAACATCAGGCAGAACAACCACACCGACAAGCTCACCCTTGACTTCCAGGGGCGCGACTGCCGCGTCATGGAGTGCAACGCCGACGGCACGTGCCTCGTGGACGTGCCCGGCGGCGAGCCGCAGGCGCTCGCCATGAAGCCGGAGGACTGCACGCGGTTGACGGAGGTCTGCTGCGGGATGCCCCCCGGCTCGCTCTCGATCTTCGCCGGCGGCCGGCACCGAACTGAGAGCTGACGGTGACGCCTCCGGACGCGCGCCTCGACACTCGCGCCGACAGCCCCAAGGTGATGAACGGAGCCGCGCCCGGCGGCCCGGAGTCTCAGATTTGGAAATTCCAAATTTGAAACCGTCGTGATTTATGGCAGAGTGGCGGCATGATCCGCTTCCGCACACTCGCCCTTACGCTCTGCGCCCTCGTCGCGCCCTGTTTCGCGCAAACCCCGCCCGCCCCCGCCGTCACCGTCTCTCACGACAAATTTAAGAATCTGAGTACGGCCGCAGTGACCGTCCAGGCCGCGGAGAACGGCGTGGAAGGGCCGCCGCGAATCTTCCTCGAGGCAGGATATACCTACCGGGGGAAGCGCCTCACGGCGCGCCCGCGGACGTTCTTCGTCGCCCTCCGGTCAATGTCCCGGGAGCGTCGCTTCGAACGCGTCAACTCCTTCATCGCGCTCGTTGACGGCAGGCGGCTCTCGCTCAAGCCCCTGCGCAGGGTCACGGTCGGATTCTATTCGGAAGAGCTTGAGGGGGAGATTAGCGGCCGCGAGCTGCTGAAGCTCGCGGCCGCTCGCAAGGTCGAGGTGCAGGCCGGCGCGGTCGAGTTCGAGTTGTCACCCTCCGCGATAGACGCGCTCTCGGCGCTGGCGCGCTCGGCCGAGCCCGTCAGACCTCGCGCGCGATAAACTTGTAATTGACCAGACTGTTCGAGGCGTACTCCCACGAGAATTCGCTGTCTATGAGGAACTGCCCGGCGAGCCCCGTCGGCGCCGCGTGCAGGAAGGTCAGCTCGCGCCCCGGGTAGTGATAAATCCAGAAGCCCTCGGCGGCGAGGAATTCCGCCGCCGGCCGCCCGTAGAAGGTCAGCTCGACGCGGCGCTTCTGCGTCCCCTCCTCGGCGCGCGCGGCGCGCGACCAGTCCCACGCCTCGGAAGAGAAAGACTCCTTTCCGAACTCCATCTCATAGCCGTAGTCGGGCACGTACGGGAAGACGGACGAGACGGCCGACGCCGAGCCCGGCGCGTAGACCGCGACCTCGCGCAGCGAGAGCTTGTAGTTGTGGTAGAGGCGGCCGGCGCGCTCCCGGTGAAATTTCGCGTCGAACAAAAACTTGCGCTCTTGTCCCACGAAGGCGTCGGTCCAGAAGACCGGCAGGTCGGGGTAGTTCCCTTCCCAGAGCGCCTGCACCTCCGACGTCTCGGCGTCGGGGCGGTCGGAGAATTCCAGGTCGTAGAACCTCAGGGCGGGCGAGCGCCCGACCGTCCAGCGGCGCCCGCGCACGGCGTCGCTGACGCTGACGTTCTTCCGCGTCGCGCCGCGGCTGCCGGGCCAAGTCGGCGTGACGTTAAGGGTGGGGGTGACGGGCAAGGGTTACACCTCCTCGGCCAACTCGGGCGGCCCGCCGGGCGCGCCCTGCGTGTCCTTCGCCGGCTGCGCCTCTTCGAGTTGCCTGATGAGGTCGGCGCGTAACGCGGGAGAGACGTTGAGCAGTTTGAAGCCGAGCGATTCCAGGCCGGGGCGCTGCTCATCGAAGTAAGCCTTCACGGCCGCGCCGAGCATCGCCGCGACGTTGGCCTTGAGATGATCCTCGCCCGTGTACTCGGCGTCGTCGGGCCGCTCGCGCCGGGCGGCGGCGTCCAGCGCGTCGCGCTCGATCTGCGTCAACTCCGTGTAGTCAATCGTTACCATGTGAGGACTCCCTAGTATGAGCCGACGACCTTGAGCGTGTCGGCCGTGATGACGTTGGTGTAGTTGCTCGTCCCCGCCTTCACGCGGAAGGCGTAGCGCGTGCTTGACGTGAGGCTCCCGACCGAGCGCGAGGCGGTTCCGGCCGTCAGCGAGAGCGTCGTCACGCCCGACGACCAGAACCCGGCGTCCGAGGGTCCCGCCCCGTTCGGGTCGTAAGAGCGATATTCGAGCGCCACCGCCCCCGTGTTGCCGTTGAGCAGCCACGAGAGGTCAATCGAGCCGACGCTTATCTGCGTGACCTTGAGGCCGGTCGGGTCGGTCGCGTTCAGCGTCGAGGCCGTCGTGCAGGAGACGGGGGTGGAGAGTTCCGTCCACACCCAGGCGCCGCCGCTCGGCAGTTGGTAGCCCGCCCGCACCTGATACTCGTAGGTCACGCCCGCCGAGGCCGTCGTGTCGTCGTAGTAGGCGCCGGTCACGGCGGCGGCGATGACAGCCCCGTCCCGGTAGACGTCATAACCCTGCACGGGGAGGCCGCCTGCCGAGGGGCCGCCGTTCTTGAGCGCGACGCGGTTCGTCGTCTGGCTGACGGGGCGCGCCGTGATGCCCTCGGGCGACGTGAAGCTGATAGACAGGTCGCCCGCCTGGTCGTAGGAACTGGCGAAGCGCGCCGGCTCCGGGACGTATGACAGTACGACGTTCGAGTAGGCGCCCGTCACGCTGTTGTTGCCGACGCGCAGCTCGTACCACCGCCTCGGCAACAGGATCGAGCCGGGTATAGACGTGGAGTCATCCCCCGCGAGGTAGTTGGAGGCGTAGGTCGTCCACGCCGAGGCGCCGAGCAGCCGGTATTGCAAAGTCTGCGTCCCGGCGTTCTGCTGCGCCGGCATCCACGCGGCGAAGTTGCCCGACGCGACGCACATCTCCGTCGGGCAGTCGCGCTTGTTGAAGTAGGAGGGCGCGGCCTGCTGGTAAACGCCGCGCGCGACGTAGAACGGCAGTGACCACCCGTAGGCGTTCTCAAGGCGCACCTCGTAGGTCGCGTCGTCCGCGGGGTGCGCGTACTTGAGCGGGTGCCAGAACTGGGCCGTGAGGCCGCCGCCGGGCTGGTACAGCATCGGCGGGACGTCCGCGACGACGTCGCCGAACCGGTTCAGCACCTTCACCCACACGCGCCTGACCGAGTCCATGTTGGCGTAGACGTCCGCGCCGGCCGCGGGCAGCGTCAGGTTGAGCTGGACGCTTACCTCCGAGGCGTGCGGGTTCGACAGCTCATACTTCCACTTGTAGGCTTTGGCCGCCTGCACCTTGTGCGGGTAGGGCGGGCCGTAGTCGTTGCCGCGGAAGGCCAGCTCGGGGGTGACGGCCTTGTACGAGCCGGCCACGACGCGGTCAACCGTCGTCTCGCCGATTTTGACCGCCTTCGAGAACTCGGCCGTGCCCCCGGGGCAGTCGATCATCACGCCCTGCCCGGCAGCGCCGGCGCGCGCCAGCCGCACCGAGTTGATGAGCGTCGCCGGGCTGTAAACGGCGAGGTCGGCGAAAATCTCGCCCGAGTAGGTCGAGGAGTACGTCCTGATGACCACGCCGTTCTTCGTCACCACGAACGAGTTGCCCGAGCGCCGCTCGACGGCTATCTCGTCCGCGGTCGTGTAGGTGCCGAGGTTCACGTTGGCCGCCGGCCCCTCGACCGAATACAGGTTGCCGTCGGTCCAGCACATCACGCCGTAGCCGATGGTGCTGTAACTCTGGTTCGGGTCGCTGCCCGAGAAGCCGACGGCGAACGCCTTGTTGGTCTGCCCCGCCTTGAGCGAGAGGCGGCCGTTGACGCCGGCCGCCAGCGAGTCGAGCGAGAAGGCGCCGGCCCCGCCCCACGCGCCCGTGCCCGCCCCCGTCAGGTCGTCCGCCGAATCAAAACTGACGCCGACGTTGTTCAGCCAGCGGAGCTTCGAGCCGGTCGCCGGGGCCAGCACGCCCGTCACGGCGGGCGCGGCGATGGACGCCGCGGCGGTGTGGACGAGGCAGCCGGCGCGCGCCGGGGTCGCCAGGGCGGTCGTCACGGTGCGCAGCGCCGTCTCGACGCCCGCGGCCGTCACCCTCTTGTAGACGACCTGT
This sequence comes from Pyrinomonadaceae bacterium, assembly GCA_036387195.1. Lineage (GTDB taxonomy): Bacteria > Acidobacteriota > Blastocatellia > Pyrinomonadales > Pyrinomonadaceae > QHXN01. Next base: position 51,702 of record DASVUF010000007.1, read on the forward strand.
GTGCCCGTGTACTCCAGCTTGATGGAGTCGCCAGCGACGTAGGCCGCGCCGAGCGCCGTCTGAGCGCCCCCCGCCTCGGAGTAATAGAGATTGCCGTCTGAGGCGGCGATGATGAAGTGGGAGAAGTCCGCGAGCGCCGAGACGGCGGCCTTGAAGGTGAAGCCGACGCCGCGGTCGGTGTTCGTCGCCGTCAGGGCGACCGAGACGGCGCCGGCGCCGGCGTGGATCGCGCGCGCGGCCACGGCGCCCGAGTTCCACCCGGCCGCGCCCGTCTTGGTGAAGGAGCCGTCGGAGCTCACGGCGCCGAGGGTGGCGCCCACGCTCCACGCCGAGAGCTCCGTCTGAGGCGTCTGGTCGCCCGCCGCGACGAAGTTGCGCGAGCCCATCTTGTCGGCCAGCACGAGGCGGACGTCACCCACGTCGGCGACGAGCGTCCCGACGTACGCGCTCTTGATACTCGCCTTCGTGATGAGCGCGTTGCCCAGCCGCGCCTCGTTCGAGGAGAGCATCGGTATGTGGACGCTCGCGTCAATCTTCTCGCCGGCGTTCAACGTCTGCGAGAGGTAATTCGAGAGCGTGTTATCCGCGTTGCGGCGGAAGAGGATGAATTCGGTGGTGGTCGAAGTCTCCTCGGCCATCGTGTAGGTCGAGAGCGTGACTTTGACGGCCGTCGCCGTCGTCGCGCCCAGCACGTGCCGCCAGATGATCGCCTCGCCGGCGGCCAGCGCCGTGCCCGCTGCGTTGGCCGACAGCGTGACCTCGTTCGCGGAGCCGGCTATGCCGGCCACGTCCACGACAATCGGCTGCGACCACTTGACGAGGAAGCCCGACGTCCACTCGATTTCGCCCCCGCCCTTGAAGATGGCCGAGCGGTAGTTGGCTTTCTTCAGGAAGTTGGACGAGGGGTCAATCGCCGAGTCGAGGAACTTCGGGAAGGTGTATGACTGCGTCGTCGTCCAGACGTGGTCTGAGAGCTGCTGCGTGAGCACGTCTTCGAGCGCCACGCGGTACTCCATCGAGCCGCCCGCCTCCCAAGGCACGGTGATGGTCTTCGCGTACCCGGGGAAGCGGAAGGTGCCCGAAGTCCCGTCGGTGAGCGCCGGCCACGCGCCCCCGACGGCGCGCACCTGGAGGACGACGTGGCGCACGTAGGCGCGCGCCGCGGGCGTCGCGACGGCGACCGGCAGCGAAACGGGGTTCGCGCGCGCCGTGTCGGCGGTCAGCGTCGGCGCCGCCGTGATCGGCTGGTAGGTGGTCGAGGCGGACACCCACGCCGAGGCGCGCCCCGCGCGGTTGATGGCCCGGCAGTAGCGCGTAAAGCTGCGCGAGACGATGCCGGCGGTCGCCAGCGCTTCGAGCGATTCGAGCCAGCCGCGGTCGCTGATGCGCTCGATGACGTTGGTGCCGTCGTTCGCGCGCGCGACCTCGAACTCGACCGGCGGCGGGTCCGAGGCGTTCGGCGCGACGTCGTGGACGAGCGCCTCGGGGGACGTCGAGAGGGCGAACGTCGGGGCGCCGGGGGCTGGGACGGTGAAGGAGGCGGCCAGCACCGGAGACTCCTGGCCGGCGACGTCCACCGCGTAGAAGCGCCGCGAGTAGGTCGTGACGCCGCTCGACACGGCCTCCCGCCACTCAAGGCCGACGTCGTCGGCGAGCAGCGCGTCGGCCGCGTCCTTCGCCCGGTAGGCGACGACGCCGGCCGACGGCGACGCGGCCAGCTTCCAGACCACGCTCAACCCGTCGAACGAGGCCGAGGCTGAGGCCGGGGCGGACGGCGCGGGCACGGTGAAAGGGTTCTGCGCGTAGGTCGCGGATTCGATGCCGAGCGAGTCCACGGCGTAGAAGCGCACGGTGTAGGTGGTCGTGCCCGGGGTGACTCTCTGCTTCCACTCAAGGCCGACGTCGTCGGCGAGCAGCGCGCCCGCGGCCGAGCGCGCGCGGTAGCCGACCACTTCGCCCGAGGGGGACTTCGTCAGCGTCCAGACGACGTTGGCGCCGTCGAAGGCGCCGGCGACCGCCGCGGGCGGCTGCGGCGCGCTGACGGTGACGGTGAACGGGGCCCACGCCGAGGGGATGCCGTAATCCAGCGCACGCACCCAGCGGGTGTAGCTGCCGGCGGCGGCCGGGATGCCCGTCTCGACGTACTCGCCCGAGGCGCCGCGCCACAGCGGGGTCGAGCCGTCGGCCGCGTATTCATACTCGTAACCGTCCGCCTTCGCCCACGTGGCCACGAACGTCCGCCCGCTGCGCACGACGGCGAAGCCTAAGGGCGGGGACGGCGCGTTGACTGTGACTGAGTCCGAGCCCCACGAGCCGGCGATGCCATTGTCCACGGCGCGCACCGAGTAGGTGTACGTCCCGGCCGCCGTCACGACGCCCTCGCGCCGGTACGAGCCGGCGCGCCCCCTCCAGAGCGTCGTCAGTTGGTTGGCGCTGACCTCATACTCGAACCCCTCGACGGCCGTCCACTCCAGGACGAGCGCCTGCCGGTCGCGTGTGAGGTCAACGCCGCCCGGCGCGGCCGGCGCGCCGACGACGACCGAGGCGGGCTCCCACGCCGACGGCACCCCGTCCTCCAGCGCGCGCACGTAGTAGGTATAGGTCGCCGCGCCGGTGACGACGCCCTCGCGCCGGTACGAGCCCGCCGCGCCCCGCCAGACGGGCGTGGAGCCGTCGGCGGAAACCTGATACTCGAACCCGGCGAGCGCCGTCCACGTCAGCACCAGCGCCTGCCCGGCGCGCGCGAGCGCCGCGCCGGTCGGGGACGCGGGCGGGCTGACGACGAGCTCCACCGGCGCCCACGCCGACGCCACGCCGAAGCGCAGCGACCGCACGTAGTAGGTATAGGTCGCCGCGCCGGTGACGGCCCCGAGAACGCGGTGCGCGCCCCCCTTCCCCTGCCACGAGATGGCCGACTGGTCGGGCGACACCTGATAGTCGAGCCCTTCGACGGCCGTCCACCTGAGGACGATGTTCGCGCCGTCGCGGGTGGCCGCGGCCGAGGCGGGCGCGACCGGCGAGGGCAGCGTGTAGGTGTAGGGCTCCGAGAAGACGCTCTCTCGCCCCGACGTGTTGAAGAACGTCACCTTGCGCGTGATGGCCGAGGCGTCGGGCGGCTCCTCCCACTTCGTCCCGGCCTCGCGCGGGCGCACGACGGCGCCCGTCCCGTCGTAGACCCGCATGAACGAGAAGTCACCCTCGGCCGGCGCGTTGACCGAGAAGACGACCATGCCGTTCTCGCCCATGGTCGCCGAGAGCCCCGTCGGCTGCCCGGGCGCTTCCTGCTTCCCGACGATGGTGATGGAGTAGGTGTCGTGCGAGCCGAAGGGGAGTTGAGTCGTGTTCTCCGCCTCGCTGACTACCTTGACGTCGTAGGCTATCTTCTCGACGCCGCGAATCTCGAAGACGTCCACGCCGCTGTCGGGCTGCGGCTTCAGGAGTTGGGCGGCGGCGCGCTTCCACTGACTGTCGGGGGCGGATGAGGGCTTGATGTAGACGCGCCCGAGCTGCTTGCCGACGTAGTTGGTGAAGTTCACCGTGCCGCGGATGCCCGAGATGATCGTCCCGTCGGCCTGCGGCGTCTGCGTCTCTTCGAGGGCGACGCTGACGACGGGCGGGGGCGGCTGGTAGGGCGAAGGCGTCGGCGGCGCGGCCGAGAGCTGGCCGCGCGAGTGGTCGGTGTCGTGGTAGTAGTCGGCCGGGTCGTATTCCTGAAGGACGAAGCTGCGCTCGTCCGCCCCCTCCTCCTCGTCCACCGCGTCTATGACGATGAACAGTTTTTCTACCCAGTTGTAGGTGGCGTGGCTGACGCGGACGACGTCGCCCGGCAGCACGTGCAGCGAGTCGGCGGCCGCCTTCAGCTCGCAGAACCAGACGCGGTCGCTCCGCAGCCGCATGAGCCACCGCAGGACGCGGAGCGCCTGCGAGCGGTTCATGTTGCCCAAGTTTATCTGGCCGGGCGAGATGATGCGCGGCGTGTTGGCGTCGCCGGCGGCGTCCTGGAGCCCGGCGCGCTCGTCCTGGACGTAGTCTTCAATCAGGTCGCGGTTGTCGAGGTCGCGGAAGAGCGCCTCGGCGAAGTTCCACCGCTCGCGCACGTCGAGCGGGTAGGCCGAGATCGAGCGGCGGACGATGTTGTCTTCCACCGTCGCGTCGAAGTGATGGACTATCTGCCGCTGCGCCGCGTGAAGCTCGGCGCCGAGTTCGACGGCCGGCTGCGGGGTCAGGAAGCGAATCTTGGGCGTCTCCTGCCAGTCCGAGCAGGACACGAAGCAGACTTGGTCGAGCGCGTCCTGGAGCGACGTGGGCTGAGTGAAGGCGATGTGCGCCTCGAAGCGAGGGATGCGGCGCGCGTTCTGCGTCGAGGAAGCCGAGGCGGCCGGGTAGTAGAGGGCCGACGTCACGCCCGAGTTCTGGGGGTTACAGGCGACGCCGCCGTAGAGAGCGCCCGCCGGCGGCGCCGGCAGCGAGTGGGCGTGATTGATGACCGCCCCGTCGCGGTAGAACTTCCAGACGCCCGCCTCGTCCACGACGCGGTACGTCTGCCCGCCCGCCCACCCGCCCGGGAGCGTGCCGACGTGGGCGCCGCCCGCGGAGAGCTTCAGCGCGCCGCCCTGCTCGAAGTAGAGCGCGACGTCGAGCGCGCGGTAGGTCTGATCCCCCGTCAGCACGGTCGCGCGCGTAAGGCCGACCTGGAACCCGTACACGCTGTTGATGGTGAACTCGACGCCGCGGTGTCCCGCCGCGCTGACGGGGCAGGCGTATTCGGTCGTCGTGCCCGAGTCCCAGGCGTAGACGCCGGAGGTGTCGCGGCCTTTCGTGGCGCTGCCCCCCGAGCCGACCGTCATCCCGCCCTGAGAGCGCCACGCCAGCGCCAGCGGCACCTCGGTCGTGGTGCCGTCCACCCAATCAATCAGCTCGTCACAGTAATCCCTCCAGGCGACCCACGCCGCCCAGTCAACGCGGCTCGTGGAGAGCCCCCGCCCGAAGACGATGAGCCACGCGGCCACGCGCGCCGGGTTGGCGCTGTAATAGAAATAATCCTCGGGCTGCGCGCCGTCAGGGACGACGCCGCCGTCGCGGTCGATTTGCTGGCCGGCCGCGTTGTAGTTGGGGAGCTTGAGGCAGCGGTATATCCCCTGCAGCTCGGAGGCGTTGCCCTCGCTGGCCACGCCCGGCGGCAGCTTCGCCACCGCGTAGGTCGTGCCCGAGTAGGTGACGCCGAGCGGGAACCATGCGTCAACGCCCTGCACCGGGTCGGCGTCGCCGCGCGAGAACGTGCCCGGGTGGAAGTGGTACGCGGACGGGTCGAGCTCGTGCCCGCGGTAGGTCATCTGCTGCGGCCCGTCCCACCCCGCGCCGTGGCCGTCGCCCAGCACCTGGACGACGACGATCTGCGGCTCGCTGGCGCCCGTGGCCGTCACGTCTTCGAGGACGTTGTAGCCCTGGACGAGGTGAATGCCGAACGCGGTGGCGAGCTGCCCCCGAATGTTCTTGAGGTGACTGATGGCTGCCATGGGTCTGTGAGGAATGCGCCGCCTCTGAGGCGGAATCGGCCTCGGGCGTGCCCGGTGTGCGTGAGGCAGGCTCGCCCGCGTTCGGCGCTCGTTTCGAGCGCTTGAGTGGAATTCAGGGGGAGCGCGGCAGGAGTATCGGGAGGCGGAAGCGCTCGCCCTCGCCGCGGCCGGCGACGCCGACGCCGCCCCCGCCCGCGGGGTGGCCGTTGAAGATGCCGCCCCCGGGCGCGTTGATGGAGGTGTTGTAGCCGACGCCGCTCCGGTGGATGAACCCGCCGAAACTCGCCTGGTTGTTCACCGCGGCCGGGTCGGCGTCGAGGACGCGCTGCGCCGGCAACTTCGCGGCGCACCCGTTAACCTCATCGAAGAAGTCTTTGCTGCACGTGCCCGCCGGCGAGGTCGAGTCACACCCGCGGCCGCGGAAGCGCCGGCCGCACATTCTGATGACCGAGCGGTTGGCCGCCACCGAGCCGCCCGCCGAGAGGTCGGAGATGAGCTTGAGGCGCACTTCCGTCTCGCTGACGCGCGCCGCCGTCAACTCCCCCTCCATGCGCTCGACCACGTAGACCGTCCCCGTCCCGTCGAGCGCGAAAAAGACGTAGTAGAAAGCGGCGCGCGTCGCGTTGAGGACGTCGGACGCCTCCACGATGGTCAGCCCGAGCTGCCGGTCCACGTTCTGGCCGGAGAGGTCAACCATGTCCGTGACTTTGCGCAGGGATTGTTTGACCGAGCCGCGCATCCGGAGCGTCGGCGCGTATGCCACTGGCCCGGGCAGCAGCATCTCGGCCGTGCCCATGCGCAGGGTCGTGCCGTCGCCGAGGGTTACGTCGAGCGCGGCGTGCGCGTCGTAGTTGCCGCTCCGGATGAGGTCTTGCAGGCCCGCGGGCCGGGTGAGCGCCATTATCTGTCGAGCCCTCCTTCATGCTCTTCCTCGATGATGGTCTCGACGATGAGGCGTCGGCCGTCGCGCGTCCGCCCCCCGCGGACGAAGATGCCGCCGGCGTCAACCGAGACGCGCAGCTCCCGCACGACGATGTCGCCGCCGCCGGCCGCGCCGCCGTCGCGCGCGGGCGAGAGCGTCGGGACTGAGAACGGGAGTCCGCTGACGCCGGGCACGCCGGCCAGCGCCATGACGGCCGCGCCGACGCCGGCCATCTGCCCCGGGTTGATGAAGATTTCGCCGCCGTGCCCGACCAGCGGGACGGGCTGGCCGAGCGCGCCCGGCACGATCCCGCCCGCGGCGAACTCGGGCTTGCGGTTGGCGACCATCTCAAGTCGGTTTTTCTGGCCGACGCCCGCGGCGTGAATGTTCGAGATAACCGCGTCGAGGCGTGAGACGTCCTTGAGCGCGATGTTGCGGGTCTTCTTGTCCTTGAGCGCCTGCGAGGCGTTCACATATTCCTGCCTCACCTGCCCGGCCTGCGCGACCGCGTCGGCGACCATCATCTGGTCGCTGTTGACCGCCTTCAGCAGCTCGTTGAGCGAGGCGAGGCTGCTGACCATCGAAGCGTCGCGCGCTTTCTCATCCCTGCGGCGCTGCACGTGACGGTTGATGATGAAGCCGAGGAGCCCCGAGCCCGTCGCGGCCTGGAAGCCGCTGAGGTTGCCTTGCAGCGCCCCCTGCCACGAGGCGATGCCGTAATTGACCGCGAGCATGGGGAGAGCGGGGAGCAGCGCCGCGAACGGCGCGGCCGAGCTGAACAGGCTCGCGCTGCCCTTCAGCACCTCCCCCAGCGTCTTGCCGCCTGACCGGGCCGCGGTCGAGAAGGTCTGGTTGGCCACCTGCTGCGTCAGCGTCGAGGCGGCGGACGGAGTTGCGCCGGTCGTGAGCGACGGCCCGAAGAAGTTACTTGCGAACTTCTGAGCAGAGCCGGCGCCGAAGACGCCGCCCGCGGCGTACTGCGCGACGCCGCCTCCCGAGCCGGCGAGGTTGAGGGCGCCGCCCCCCGACGCCGAGGAGCCGCCGCCGAACAGACCGCCGAAGAACTTGCCGATGCTGCCGAGGATGCCGCCGCCCCCCGACGCCGCGCCGCCCGACGCCGCGCCGGCGTCGAGGCCGAGCATCCCGCGCACGACCTTGTTGACCCCCGACAGCAGGAAGTCTTTGACGACCTGCTGGAACATCTGCTTGAAGCCGGAGACGACCGACTTGAAGAAGCCCTTGAAGCCCTGCTCGAAGAGGTCGTCCAGGGCGCGGTCGAAGACGCCGGTGATGGAGTCCGCGAGCTCTTCCAGCTTCTCGCGCATCTTCAGCGCTTCTTCGACCTCACGCTTGCGGAGGTCGATTTCGGCGGCGCGCGCGACGACGGCCTGCCGTTGCTCGTCGGTGAGGTCTTTGTAGGCGCCGCGCAGCATCTCCTGCTGCACCCGCGCCGCCTCGCTCAGACGGTTGTTCTCGCTCAACCGCCCGTTGACTTCCGCCATGCGGCCGTCGAGGTCTTCGAGCGTCTTGTTGTAGAGGTCGAGCGCCTTCTGCTTCTGGCCGGCCGAGTCGGTCTGCGCGGCGTTGTCAATCCCGCGCGCCGAATCCGCGATGAACTTCTGCCAGTCGGCGTCGCCCATGCCGGCGGGGCGCGCGGCGCGCATGACGCGCTCCAGCGCCTCGGCGAGCTTCTGTAGCCGCTCCTCCGCGGGCAGCTCCTTGAGTGAGAGCGCGAGGTCGTGGATAGGGTTGAGCTGAGACAGGTCGAGCGAGAGGTCTTTCAGCCTGGACAGCTTGAGCAGGAACTTCTCCAGGTTCGTGTCGGCGGCGGTCGAGAGGTCGCGCAGCGCGACGCCCGACTCGTCGGCCATCTCCGCGACGGCCTTGGAGAGCGCGGCGGCGGCCTCCTTCGTCTTGCGCGCCTTCTCCTCGGCGTCCACCCCGGCCCACGCCGCGCGCACCTTCGCGATCTTGTCGGCCGCCTTGTCGAGCGCGGCCGCGGCGAGCGGCGACTCCGCGCGCATCTGCGCGATGAACAGGTCGAAGCGCTCGACCTCGCTCGCCCCCTCCTTGGCCGAGTACTTGAACTCCAGCAGCTTCTTCGCCGCGGCGTCGAGCTGGTTGTTCAGCTCGTCCCCGGTGGCCAGCGCCGCCTTACGGCCGTCGTAGAAGCGCGCCGCCTCGACGAGCGCCGTGCGAATGTGGCCGGCGAGGTCGCGGTACTGCGCCCCCGCCAACTCGGCCGTGACCTCAAGCTCCTTCGTCTTCTGGCCGGCGGGCGCGAGCTGGTCGATGTCCTGGTAGACCTTCTCCAGCAGGTCGTAGCCGGGGCGGTTGACCTTGTCGGCCTGCCTGCGCGCCCGATTGGCCTTGGCGCTGCCCTTCCCCGAGACGCTCTGGACGTCCTTGGGGATGACCAGCCGGTTCAAGGTCTCCTGCGCCTCGGCCTCCATCGAGCCGATGCCGAGGATGAAGCCGAGGGCGACGTCGCGGCCGATGCCCCAGAAGACCTTCGAGGGCGAGTGTGAGTCGAGCTGTACTTTCGCGCCGGTGATGGCCCAGATGGCCATCTCCTTCGCCGCGTTCGTCACGCGGCTCGCGCCCGACTTGATGCCGCCCACAATGCCGTCAACGACGGCCCTGCCGAGGTCGCGCCCGGCGGCGAGCATCGCCGAGGCGTGGGCGCCTATCTGGCCGGCCAGCGACTTCAGCAGATTCCAGAAGACGGTCAGCGAGGCTTTGACTATCTCGAAGATGCCGCGCCACGTCCGGGCGACAATCCCCTTCCACGTCTCCCACGCGCCCGACCAGTCGCCCTGGATGAGCTGCAAGGTCAGCTTGATGACGTCGAGGACGTTGCGCAGCCCCGTCTGCACGACCGTCTTGATGATCGTCCAGACCGCCGAGACGATGTTCTTGATCTGCTCGCCGTGGACCTGCCAGAACCCCTGCGCCGCCGTCAGCCAGTAGCGCACCCGCTCGCCGACGTACTTCATGACGTCTTCGACCGTCTTGCTGATGAGCGGCCAGTTCTCGCGCACCCAATCAACGACGATCCCGAAGTTCTCGCGCGCGGCCGACACGAGCGCCGCGAGGACCGGGCCGGCCACCTCGGCGATGCCGTTCCAAATCTGCGCGGCCGTGCGCATGATGGATTCGCCGTACTTCGCCCACAGGTCGAGGATGAATTTCAGACCCGCGTTGAAGGCGCTCTTGAGGGCTTCGATCACCGCGTAGGCGAAGTCGCGGACGCCGCCGAGGTTCTGCTGCCAGGCGAAGTAGAGGGCGGCGGCCGCGACCGCCACGACCGCGAGGGCGGCCGCCAGCGCGAGGACGAGCTTTGCCGTCAGCGCCAGCACGGCGGCCGCGCCGCCGAGCGCGAGGATGCCCGCCTTGACGGCCAGCACCGAGCCGACCAGCCCGCCGATGGCCATCACGACGCCGCCGAGGATGACCAGGACGGGCCCGACGGCGGCGAGCAGACCGGCGAACGCGCCGGCCAGCATCACTAGGTTGGGGTGCGCCTGCGCGAACGCTGAGAAGCGCTCGGCGAGCTGCCCGACGGCCTCGGCCACCGAGCGCACGGCCGCCTCCAGCGGCCCCTTGAATTGGTTGTAGACGAGCAGCGCCAGCGTCTCGATTTGTGAGGTGAGGCCCTTCCACGCGCCGCCCAAGCCCTTCGTGCGGGCGGCGGCCATCTCCGCCGCGGCCCCCTGCTTAGTGGCGGCGGCGTGCAGCCTGTCGTAAGCCTCCACGCCCCCGCCGAAGACGATGGTGGCGGCTCGCATGGCGTCCGCGCCGAAGACGGTCTGAAGCGTCTGAGCCTTCTGCTCGTCCGTCATCTTGGCGAGCGCCGGGCTCATCTCGGCGATGATCTGGCGGAACGACTTCAGCTTGTGCTCGCCGTCGAAGACCTTGACCCCCATCTGGTGGAGGGCGCCCGCGGCCTCCTTCGTCGGGGCCTGCAAGCGCATGAGCATGGTCTTGAGGCTGGTGCCGGCGTCAGAGCCCTTGATGCCCTTGTTCGCCAGCATGGCGATCATCGTCGTCAGGTCCTCAATCGGGACTTTCGCGGAGGCGAAGACCGCGGAGGACTGCTGCATCGCGGCGGCGATGTCGGTAATCTCGGCCGAGGACGCGTTGGCGGCGGCCGCCAGCAGGTCTGAAACCCGGGTGCTCTCGGACGCCTCAAGGTTAAAAGCGTTCAGCGCGTTTGCGGCTATCTCGGCCGCGCGCGCCTCGTCAATGTTCGCGGCCGCCGCGAGCTGGAGGACGCCCCTGGCAGCCGCCATAGACTGCTCAATCGTCATGCTGGCCTTGCCGAGTTCCAGCATGGCCGTGGCCGCGTTCGCCGCCGACGTCGCCGGCAGCGTCATGTCGGCGCCTAGCTCGATGGCTTTCTGCGCGGCGAGCTGCATCTGCTCCGAGGTCGCGCTCGTGGCGACCTGGAGCATGTTCATTGCCTCGTCGTACTGGGTGCCTACGTCGAGCGCGTATTTGGCGAAGGCCGCCAGCGGGACGGTCAGCGTCGCCGTCAGCGAAGTGCCCGCGGCGACCATCGCGCCGCCGGCCGACTGCATGCCGCCCGCGACCGCCGCCGCCTTCTGAGCGCCCGCGCCCTGCTGGCTCCTCTGCGCCTGCGCGGCCTCCTTCGCTGCGCTTTCCGCCGCCCTCCGTCTCTCCCTCTCCGACCTCTCTGTAATCCCGACCTTCTGACGCTCGGCGGCCTCGACCGCCTTCACCTTCTCGACCTCAAGCCGGTTGGCCGCCTGCATCTCGGCGATCCGGATGCGGTTCTTCTCCCGCTCCCCGGCCTGCGCCGCCTTGGCTTCGCGGTCGGCGGCGCGCTCGGCCGCCTTCACCTTCTCCCGTTCGAGTCTGGCCGCCTCGCGCGCTTCGGCGTCGGCCACCTTC